>NZ_JAKUFP010000007.1:0-194505 GCF_022663495.1 Bacillus cereus group sp. BfR-BA-01383 | reverse complement strand
GCAAATATATATATTTTTATAATCATCAAAGATTTCAAAAGAAATTAAATAACCTGAGTCCATATAAATATAGAACTCAGGTTGCTTAGTTACGCTTTTTAAATACTGTCTACTTGACAGGGGTCACTGCATTTTGGATAGTCTCTATTTTGCTTTGTGCGTGTTTTTATCGTGAATAAGACTGTGGACGAAAAATATTTTTTTCAAGCCTTTTGAATATAATTTCTGAAAGAACTCATATATAATAGAAAAAGATACTTAACATAGTGAATAATTAAAGAGTCAATATATATAAAGAGGAGAGAGTAACATGCTTGAAAATACGGGGTTAGTATTAGAAGGCGGCGGTATGCGTGGTGTATATACTGGTGGGATACTAGAATACTTTATGGAAAAAGATTTATATTTTCCGTATGTAATCGGTGTATCAGCTGGTGCTTGTCATGCAGCGTCGTATCTTTCCAGGCAAAGAAATAGAAATAAGACAGTAAATATTGATTATGCATCACATCCGAAATATTTATCGTATAAAAACTTGTGGAAAAAACGTCAGTTATTTGATATGGATTTCATTTTTCATGAAATTCCAGAAAAACATGTCCCATTTGATTTTGACACATACTTTAATAGTTCAGAGCGTTTTCTTGTAGGCACAACAGATTGTGAAACAGGACAACCGGTTTATTTTGAAAAAGAGGGAACGAATGCTGATGCGCTAAATTTATTGCGAGCATCTAGTTCATTACCCTTCATTGCACCAGTAGTAGATTACCGTGGTAAGCAGTTGTTAGATGGCGGGATTTCTGATCCGATTCCAGTTCGTAAAGCGCAATCGGATGGTTTTAAAAAATCAGTCGTTATTTTAACGAGAAACCATGGTTACGCGAAGAAAAAATCAAAGTTTGGCTGGGTTGCTGCGAAAGCTTATAAAAAGTATCCGAACCTTGTAAATACGATGCTAACTCGTTATGAAGTGTATAATGAAACACTTCACTACATTGAAAAAGGAGAGCAAGCTGGTAATTTATTTGTTATTAGACCAGAAGTGCCGCTTCAAGTAGATCGTATGGAAAAAGATAAGGCAAAATTACAAAGTTTATATGAACAAGGTTATGAAGATGCAAAGAGACAGTTTGCAGATTTACAAGCGTTTTTGCAAAAATAAGTATTAGGCTGTGGAGAAGGAGTTCTCCGCAGTCTTTTTTTATTATTGGTTTTGAATGTCGAATGACATTTTAGAAACGGTTATAAATGTTTTTGTATATGGTATAATATGGATAAAAAATGCGAAGGGGGATACATATGGAAAATGTATATAAAGGGCTTAGACATACTGGATTTACCATGTTGCTTATTTTTGGCGGTGTATTTTTACTTCGCTGGCTCATTCATGATGAAATATTATTGGATCAGCTTATTGGTTTTAGTGTAGGGATGGTAATGGTTATTTCATCAGTTTTCATTCAAATGTATAGTAAAGAATTACAGGTAAATGAGAAATATTAAAGGTTTCTAATCTCTTTTAAGTAGTTTGGTTGTAGAGGAGGCTTTCGTATGATTTTCTTGTTTGCTGTATATTTTGTTTTTATTATGACATTGTTAATTACATTTCTTCTTTCTAAAAAATCATATAAGAAGCCGTTTATTAAATATATACCAACGTTCATATTGTTCATTTTAGCTTTCATTTCTTCTGTTATATTTGTATTTAATAACGGAATGGGAGAGCTGATGATAGCAGTCTTCTTAGGACTTGTAGCAGTAGCGAACTTTCTCTTACTACTTGCGTTAAAAGTAGTTCGTATGATTGTTGCAAAAGGAAAGTAGAGCATCGGAATTTGATGCTCTACTTTTTTATTTATAAAAAAATCCCTCACAAAGAGGGATTTTAATGTGGTAAGAATACCAATTGATAAGCAAACAAAATTCCAAATAAATATATAAGTGGATGAACAGCGCGGAATTGTCCTTTTGCCACTTTCATAAGTGGGTATGAAATAAATCCAAGTGCAATCCCTGTTGAAATACTTGATGTAAGTGGCATGCTTAAGATTACTAAGAATGCTGGGAATGCTTCATCGAATGTGTCCCAATCAATATATCGAACTGAACCCATCATAAGACTACCAACGATAATTAATGATGGTGCTGTAATAGCTGATACGCCAGAAACAGCGCTCACTAAAGGTCCGAAGAATGCTGCTACTGCAAATAGTACAGCTACTGTAACGGTTGTTAAACCAGTACGTCCACCAGCTGCAACACCAGCAGATGATTCAATGTAAGCTGTTGATGGTGTTGTTCCGAACATAGCTCCAATTGTTGCTGAGAATGAGTCAGATAGAAGAGCTCGTCCTGCTTTTGGAAGCTTTCCGTCTTTCATAAATCCGCCTTGTTGTGCAACGCCAAGCAGTGTACCTGTTGTATCAAATAGTGTAACAAGGAAGAATGAGAACACAACGCCGTATAATCCGTAGTTAATTACATCAGATACAGCAGTAATTGGATTTGCAACGATAATTCCTTCTGGTAATCCAGGTATTGACGTAACGCCATTTGAAAATGTTAATTGACCTGTGAAGTAAGCGATAATCCCAGTTAATAACATTCCGATAAATAGTGCCCCGTTTATATTTAAAGACATAAGGATAATTGTAATTCCAAGACCAGCTAATGCTAGTAAAACAGGAGGGGAATGAAGATCACCAAGTCCAACTAAGTTAGAGTCATGTTGGGTTACAATTCCTGTTAAGCGTAAACCGATAAAAGCGATAAAAAGACCGATACCAGCAGTAAGTGCATGTTTTAAGTTTTCAGGAATTACTTCCATTAATTTTGTACGGAATGATGTAAATGATAACAAAATTAAAATCATACCTGCTACGAATACAGCAGAGAATGCAATTGCGAAAGTCATGCCTTCATGAGCTTTTACAACAGAGTAAGAGAAGTAAGCATTTAATCCCATACCTGGTGCAATTGCGATTGGTAAGTTTGTAAAGAGCGCCATAAATAATGTTCCGACAACAGCAGCGATAATTGTTGCTGTAAATGCTTGTTCGAATGGAACACCTGCATCACCAAGGATGACAGGGTTTACGACAATAATATATGCCATTGTTAAGAAGGTAATAATACCCGCCATAATTTCAGTTTTAATAGAAGTTTTATGTTTTGAAAGGTTAAACATATAAACATCCTTTCTGTTTACGAATGATTTTCACAACAGTTATATATAATATTCGTTTTTTGTGCATTTTGCAATAGTTTTGCATAAAAAGTTTACAACAATTCATATTTTGTGTCTTAAATTCGAATATTAACCGTATGGTTGCTTGTGAATCGCGGTTTTTTAATGTGTAAGTAGTTTTTATAATTGTGCACATTATAAGAGAAAAGGAGTTGAAGGAAGTTATGCCGCAGCAAAAAAACTTTTTAACAATGCCAGCGCAGCATCAAAATAAACAGCCTGGTATTGAATCGTTAATGAATCCTCTTCCAAAGTTTGAAGATCCAAATTATAAAGGAAGCGAAAAGTTAAAAGGAAAGAATGTACTAATTACAGGAGGAGATAGTGGAATTGGACGAGCTGTTTCCATCGCTTTTGCAAAAGAGGGAGCAAATATCGCGATTGCTTACTTAGATGAAGATGAAGATGCAAATGAGACGAAACAGCGTGTTGAAAAAGAAGGCGTGAAGTGTGTGTTGTTGCCGGGGGATTTAAGTAATGAACAACATTGTAAAGATATTGTGGAAGAGACTGTTTCAAAGCTAGGCAGTTTAAATATTGTTGTGAATAACGTCGCACAGCAATATCCGCAGCAAGGCTTAGAGTACATTACAGCGGAACAGCTAGAAAAAACATTCCGTATTAATATTTTTTCTTATTTTCATGTTACAAAAGCAGCACTTCCTCATTTAAAGCAAGGTGATGTCATTATAAATACGGCATCTATCGTTGCGTATGAAGGAAATGAAATGTTGATCGATTATTCTGCAACGAAAGGAGCGATTGTAGCTTTTACAAGATCGCTTTCTCAGTCGTTAGTGCAAAAAGGTATTCGTGTAAATGGTGTGGCACCAGGACCAATTTGGACGCCACTTATCCCATCAAGTTTTGATGAGAAGAAAGTATCACAGTTCGGGAGTAATGTTCCGATGCAACGACCTGGTCAACCATATGAATTAGCGCCTGCGTATGTATATTTAGCGTCTAGTGATTCCACATATGTAACAGGGCAAATGATACATGTAAACGGAGGCGTTATTGTAAATGGATAGTTTTCATTTATAAGAGCAAAGTAAAGCTAATTGCATCTATTATCATACTAGTGCTAGGGAGGATGTAGATGAAGAAAGTATTGTTTATCGTAATCCTATTTTTCTGCCTACCAGCTAGCGCTTTTGCTAATACAGATCATTTGATTTTAGTGAATCTTACGACGAATCAGCTATCTTTTTTTGAAGATGGAAACTATACGAGAACATTTCCAATAACGACTGGAAGGGACAGTACCCCGACGCCTGAAGGGAATTTTTGTATTATAACTAAATATAAAAATAAGGACTATCATCGAAAGAAAATAGCTGGGGGTGCACCGAACAATCCTCTCGGTACAAGGTGGCTTGGACTAGATGAAAAAGAGTATGCGATTCACGGGACAAATAGGGAATGGACAATTGGAAGTAGGGAATCAAATGGTTGTATTCGCATGCATGACCGGGATATACAATGGCTATATGACAGAGTACAATTACAGACAAAAGTAATCATTTCTCGTTTTCATACGAGCCCTGAATATGAAGCGAATAAGCTGGGTTACCGCGTTGTGAGCTGGAATGGTCGTAAAGTAGAAGAAGAGAAAATTGGAATGCTGACGTTAGTAGACCGTGTCGATATATATTGGCAAGAACCAAATGGGCAGCTAACAAAAGTGAAAACGGTATTACCGAATGAAAGGTATGCCGTGTATTCTAAACGAAAAGATGGAATATATTATATAGGAAACAATTTGTATATTGTAGATGAAACAGGAGAAAAAATTCGTTATGAGCAAATTCCTTCTTCGATTTTAAGTAATATATATAAACGGAAATACAATGTTCCGTAATGGCTACCGTATTATAGACGGTAGCTTATTTCTACTTGGAGTTTAACTGCAACTATTGTATTTTGCTGAATATAATACAGTACAGATTGGGGGCAGTTACGTTATGAAAAGTGAATTTGCGTTTAAAGTTTTCTTAGTAACGACCTGTTTATTTATCGTGTATTTGTATGCGTTTCTCGTCTTTTCTTTTTATGTTCCATATGTTGATTTAATATTGTTCTTCGGATTTATTTGGGCGTTTGTGAAAGCAAGGGAAGGGGAGAAGAGTATATACCGACGTATTACTTTGTGCGGGACGGTAGTTCTCGTTATTTTGTACTTTTTTATGATGCATGATTTTTGGAGAGGAATGTAAAAAAGCATACGATTAATCGTATGCTTTTATGTTTAATATTTTGGCTTAAATGTATGACAACAAGTCTCTACACTCGTTGTTACAGAACTTTCAAGCGTCTCGTTTGTTAAAGTAGCACCTGTATACGAACTGTTTTCAATTTGATCTGCTTCTTGTGCATCCGGTTGAACAACGATTGCACTTGCTTGACAAAAGTTACCTTGTCCCCAAAATGAGCAATTGGAAACAGAGCATTTCACTTCTGGCATAAAACCCCCTCCTTATACATTAGTGTGGGATTTTACGCCCATTTCATGTGTAGAAGGAGTTTCCTTTTCTCGTTATTTCTTCGTTTGTTCAAGCCATTCTTTTAATTTGTCTTTCGGTTGCTCACCGCTAATACGGCTCACTTCCTTGCCGTCTTTAAAATGAATGATTGTTGGAGTGCCTGTAATTTTATATTCATCCCAAGGAGCATCTAATTTTTCAATATCCATAACTTTCATATCAACATTTAAGTCTTTCGCCATTGGTACTACGATAGGAGATAACTTTTGGCAATGAACGCAAGATGTTTGATAAAAGTATACTGTTTCTTCTTTTTTCTCTTTTAAATTCTTTTGGAGATCTGAAAGAGAAATTTTGTTTGTGTAGTAGTCAGGACCGTCTGCTGGACTACTAGTAGTGTTATTAAGTTTTTGACTTGTCGATGCGTTTTTCTTTTCCATTTGTGTTACAGCAGTCAGTGCTGCGAACAAAGCGATAATAATACCGCCAAATATAAGTATTTTTTTCATTCTTTCATCTCCTTACTTGTTTTTGATTACAATAAAGCTACAAACAGCGATTGTGATAAAGCCGATAAGTGCTAAAAACGGGATTGTCACAAAGCCGAACCAGTTTATGTATTCTCCCGTACAAGGTACACGACCGCAAGCCGCCCCAGCAGCTGAAAATGCTGCGATTTTTTGAATTGCATAGTGATATAAAGAAATACAAGCACCAATACTTGCGATTGGTAAAGAATAACTTGCGATGCGATAGTCTTTTTTTACTACAGCGATACCGAGCCATAAAACGAATGGATACATAAAAATACGTTGATACCAACAAAGGACACAAGGCTCAAATTTCATGATTTCGGAAAAGTATAGACTTCCTAATGTAGCGATAAAAGAAGCTCCCCACGCGGTAAGTAAAGCATATTCTTGCTTTTTTTCTCGTCCCATATTTTATACCTCTCTTATAATAGTTACATACTAAATTATAGTATGAAGTAGTACAGAAAAGAAAGAAAAAATATGTTTATCAATAAAAGTTTTATAAGGAAAAACTTTTATTGATATAAACATTTTAAAAAAGCGCCATTCTCCTGTAGAGAATAGCGCTATATTTTACATTTGAATTTGCTCTACTTCTTCTATATGTGACTTTTGGGATGCGTGGTCAATATATTGAAATAGGAGCTGCAATTGTTTATCAACTTCAGGTAGTTCTTTACTGTATTGATAAGCGTGTAAAAAATGCTCAATACGCTTAGAAAATAATTGATCGTTCGTTTGAACCATAAGAACGAGTAATTTATCCCAATTACAGCAATACGTGTAATAGAGAGCTTTATCATAGTCGTTATATGTTTGCACTGTGTCCCCTCCTTACTTGAGGAGTTATATATAGTGTGTGACAAGTAAGGAGAAATACACTTGAAAGAATTTGTTAAGAAAAAATGTGAATGAAAAGGAAAAAACGAGGAGTTTCCTCGTTTTTTAAGCTTTTGGCATTGGTGTAGGTGTCGGTTTGCCATACCCTTCTTTATACTTATTATCAATATAATTACGAATTTCAAGCGTTGATTTTCCTTTTTGTTTCATCGAGGCAGATTCAACCGCGATTTCTAGGCAATTGACGCAAGTCGTTGCGTGGGAATCCCAAACAACTTCACCATTCTTTTTAATTTCACGAATAAAGCAGTTTTTATTATTTTTATGTCCTACACTTTCACCGCAACCGCAGTAACATGGGATCCAATCTAATAGTTCTGCATTTTGTCCAGCGACAGTGTAGATTTCTTTCATTTGTGGATCAAGCTTGTCTAGGAAGGCCGGAAGTGTGTCGATTCCTTTTGTTTTTTCTTGAATGTCAGTTTGCTGAGTGTGTGTGGCATGATCATGCTCTTCTTTTGATTCAGAAGATTTTTTGTCATTTGTACTAGTACTCCCGCATCCAGCAAGAATTAGGCTCAGTACTGCAAGTAAAGAAAATACATACTTTTTCATTCGCTTGTCCCCTTTACAAATGTATTAACCAAATTGTATCAAATATCATGGTGCATTGGTTGAAGATTTTTTCGACGGATTTTTGAAGCGCCAACGCAGTGAATGGAATAGAAATAAAATTGGGATATAAGCGTATACAATATATAATCCAACCTGAGAGAGTACTGTATTTAACGTATTGATACTTTCACGGTTTGTGAAAAATAAGGATGAAATAAATATAGCGGCGATAAAAATTGGCAATGTAATTTGAAACGGTATGTGAAAGGAAGCTTTACTAATGCGACAAGAAGACCAAATGGTTAAACAAAGATTAGGTAAAATAATAAGAAACCAGAGAAAAATAATAATGTACTCAAATCTTTGGATAAAAGGAACTTTAATAATTTTTAGCATCGTTAATGTTGGCCAAATTGTATGATGTAGTTGTCCTTGGCTATAGTACATAAGGGACACGATTGCTAGTACTACGTATAAAATAGTTGTAAAGGCAATACCACCGTGTGCCCATTTATGTAGTGACTTTCCTTTTTTAATAAGTGGATAAAAGATAAGAATCGCTTCAAATCCAAGAAATTCTAATGCAGATGATTTTGCTGAATATAGAATATCTACAGGTGAATGGGTAAGAATCGGTAAAATGTTACGGACATGTGCATATTTCATAGGGAACACTAAGAAAAGTAGTACGAAAATCGGTATTACGACGCCCCAAAAACACATTCCTGTTACAGAGCGGAATCCACCTTTTATTACGTAATACGTCACGAGTAAAAATAAGAACGTTAATTTCCATGGCTTAATTGTAGGAAAGACCCATACTTGAATGACTTCAATATATGTACGAAGCACAGTTAGGCAAAATAAGAGAAGATATGCAGCAAAGCACATAGACAAAAAAGTTCCAAGCCATTTTCCGAAACATGTCGTATGAATGGTCATTAAATCATTATCTTTATCTAACATTTTTAACATACAAAACAGTACGATATGAGTTATAATACCCGCAACAATAAGAGAAATCCAAGAATCATAACCAGCATATTGTGCAATAATTCGTTGGTATCCTAATACGCCTACTCCAATTTGAAGAGAGTGTAATAAAAGAAATGTGAAATAAGGGGAAACAGTCATTGTTTTATTTTGTTCAGCCATTGTAACACCTCACTATTCTCCGATACCAGATTGCACGACATTGATTTGCACATGAACAGCAATATCCACACTAGGGTACATGTCTTGAATTTGTTTTATCGTCCATTTTCTTGAATGACTACGAATTTCTTCTCGTATACCTATTGGATCCACTTCTTTTTCTTGGAATTGTTTTATTAATTCGTTTAAATCTTTTTCAATTGTTTTTTCTACATGTTTTTTTACGTATTTTATATTCTCTGCCTTCGTTAAATCGAGCCAATCTGGAGCGTTTTTTATGAGTCCATTTAATTTGAGTTGAATATGGATTTTCGGGATGTCCCCTGTATCGGTCAGGTAACAAACGCTTTTTCCAGATAAATTTTGAGTGGCAATTGACCCCTTATGGTTACCTCGACGTATCGGAACTTCGTAACGTCCATTTTTAGTTGGATTAATGAGTAATTTGAATAAAAAAGATCCTTTTTTATCTGTATACATAACCACTTTATCTTTTTTTAAAAAAGCAAGTCCCTTAATGGAAGTAGATTTGTCTTCATCCGCTTTAATGTAAGGAAGAAATGGATCGCATCCCGATGAAAAATAGTTATATAAAAAAATATTTAAAGCGGTCCGTGGAATCGTTTCAGTTACTATATTTTGCTCCAGTAAATCAGATAAATATAGTGATCCATTTGATTTTATATGTTTGAGCAGATGTTCGGTTGAACCATCTACAAGTGCTAGTTGTACGTCTCGACCAACATTGGGATCACGTTGTAGGTTGTTAATAATGTCACCAATACCTTGTTCACCAAATGATTTTCCGAATAGGGCAACACGCATTTGTCCTACGGCGATAGTGTGTGGTGATTTGGCATTTAGAAGTGAAGAAATTGTTTCAATAGTGCCGGCAGTAGTTGACTGAGTTTCTGGTTTTGATTGAACACCTTTTGTGTAATCGGGATATAAAATCGTCCCGCGAAATTTTTTATCTTTCGTTATATCGAATCCACCTACATGAATAATTCGCTGTGTGTCTACTATATTCGGTTGTGTACATCCGGATTGGAAAATTAAAACGATAATAGCAAAGCATAATAAAATATTTTTCATTTTTCCTCACCATCACGTTTTTCTTTCGCTTTGTTTGGATCATAGCGCCATTTCTTTTTCGGTCTCAGAAAAGAGGCACGTCCAGCAGTTTGACTAAATGGCAAGCGAAGGAGCCCCTCCGCAGTTCCTAAACCTCGAAATGGGTATAAAGGTAATAAATAAGGTGATCCAAGTGATTTTAAGCGAATTAAATGAGCTAGTATGAATACGAATCCGACGATAAGACCTACGCCGCCAAATGCTCCAGCTAAAATGATGAGTGGAAATCGTAATATCCGGATAGTGGAAGACATTTTTACTGTTGGTGTTGTAAAAGACGCAAGCGCAGATAACGCCACCGCAATTAATAAAATAGTACTCGTTAAAGCAGCCTCAACAGATGCTTGCCCAATTACAATCCCGCCAACAATACCAATCGTTTGGCCGACTTTAGTCGGTAAGCGTGCTCCAGCCTCGCGCAGTAATTCAATTGTAATTTCTAAAAAAAGTGCTTCTAACATAGGTGGAAATGGTACGTTAGCTCTAGAATAAATAATTGGCCCAAGTAAATCAGCTGGAATCATTTGATAGTGATACGTTAATACAGCTGTGTAAATAGCTGAAGAGAATAAAGAGAATGCAGCTCCGAAAAAACGAACCATTCTAAGAAATGAGCCTGCTATCCATGGTAAATAATAATCTTCTGGAGAGACGAAGAAATCGAGCAACGTCGCCGGTCCGGCTAATGCATATGGTGAACCGTCTGTTAAAATGACAACCCCTCCATTAAGTAACGCATAAACGGAGCGATCTAAACGCTCTGTAGGTAGTAAAACAGGGAAGGTGGAGTTGCTATTATCACTAATAAACTGTTCAATCATAGTTGCATCGAAAGGAACATCAAAGTCAATGTCTTGTAGGCGTTGCATGGCAGTATTGACGTGCTGTTCATTTGTAATGCCTTCGATGTAGGCAACTACGACCTTTGTTTTTGATATAGAGCCAACTGCAATTTCTTTGAAAACTAATTGCTCCGTTACAATATTTCGGCGAAGTAAGTGTGTATTTGTATCAATATTTTCAACAAATCCGACTTTTGGACCGATTACACTATATTCATTTTCGGTATCATTATACAATCGTGTACCTACAACTGAACTTTCAGCACGAATAAGTGCATATTCCGCTGAGTGAGAATCTTTTTTTAGCTGTATGAGTACATACCCAGCTAATAATTTTTCACGAATATCATCAATAGAAGGGTTGGTGATAATCTCTTCGAGTGTGACGATATTTGCTAAGTCACTTATATTTTCAATGTTATCTAATTCTCTTTTGATAGGTGTCAAAATGAATCGAGTAATGAGGAGTGATTCAGCTGTAGATTTATAATAAAATAAACATAACGTTCCATCTTCTACGATGTTATAAAAAACGAAATCACTAGATTCTTTCATAGTATGGATAAACTCTGGAATAGAACAGACTGTTTTTTTCTTCTTTTTAGATGATAAACGAAACATTTCCTCACCCCTGACATACATCATTTACTTGTGTTAGTTTTTGGGAAAGACGGGAATTTATACTTCAAAGTTGAAAGTTCATAAAGAAAAGGAAGAGTAGTGAATACCTCTTCCTTTTTTGCATGTTAATTTGTTTTCTTTTCTTTAATAGACTTCACTAATTTAATCATTTCCGCTCTTATATCTTCTTTTTTTACATTTAATTTTTCTGCAATTTGTTTAATGTCCATTCCATCTTTTTTCATTTTTAGTACATCATCAAGAGGTGTATTACTTTTTTGAGAAATGATTGTTAATACCGTGAGCTGACGCAAGCCGATATTATATTCTTTCATTTTTTGTTTTAGTCCGTCTGGTGTAGATTTTTGCATAGTTGCTAACTGTTGCAGCAGTGCTTTTTTCGTTTCTTTATTCATGTGATGCTTTTTCAATTTACTTGGATCCACACCAAAATGTTGTGCCGTTTTCTCCCAAGATTTATTTTGTTTATAGTAAGCTAAAACGTCTTTAATTTCTTTTTTACTGATTCTCGCAATGTGGGCAGCTTTCCAAATTTCATGTTTGTTATAGCCGAGTTTTTCGAGCGACTGCATTTCTTCTTCTGAAATTGGTTTATGGTGGTGCATCGTTACTTCTTTTGGCGTAGCGGCGGAAGCAGGGAATATAGATATCCCGCATAATAATGCTGCCATCGTCATACTTACTGCGATTTTTTTGTACATATAAACTCCTCCTAGATGGATAATGTGGAAACTGTATACATATCATTTCCATAAAATGTGAAATACTTGTGAACAAGTTAAGTTTTTTTATTCACAGTATGAAATAATCTTTTTGGGAGTTTTCCAACATAAAACATTGATTAATAGTAAAAAACTAGGGTATAATCGAAATTGAAAATCAATATCAATAACAAAGGTATACATATAGATAAAAATAAGGGAGAGAAAAATATGACTACATATACTTCCATCGCAAATGTGATTAAAGAAAGACGTTCTGTTCGTACATTCACAGATAAAGCAGTAGACAAAGAGTTATTAATTGAACTATTAAACGACGCAACGTGGGCACCAAATCATAAGCACCGTGAACCATGGAATTGTAAACTATACATTGGAGAAGGCCGCAAGCAATTAGTAGACGCAGTATTAAACTCTTTCACAGAAGAAGAAAGAGCGAAACGCGGTAAAATTTTATCAGATCGTTTCTTAAGCACACCTGCACAAATCGTTGTTTACATTAATGAAGATCCACGTCAAATTCAACGTGACGAAGATTACGCTGCAACATGTGCATTTATGCAAAACTTCCAACTTCTTGCTTGGGAACGCGGCTTAGGCTGTGTTTGGAAATCAGGTGGATTAAACTACAATCCATTATTTATAGAAGGAATCGGTTTAACAAGAGGCCAACGCATCATTGGAATTCTTCACCTAGGCTATTTCGATAAAGCGCCAGAGGGAAGAGCTCGTACACCGATTACGGAGAAGATGGAGATTATTGAGGGTTAATAGATGAGGCATTCTCGTTTTTGCGGGGGTGTCTTTTTATTATGCAATCAATCCTCATGAAAGCTTGTTTCCAATCATACACTTTCTTAAGGGAAAGTGTAAGGAGGGAAAATAATGAGAGCAAGTGACGATAAAGCGCTACAATATGCGATTGCGGAAATTACGGAAATTGCGACTGGATTTGGGCTTGATTTTTATCCGATGCGTTATGAAATATGTCCAGCGGAAATTATTTATACATTTGGTGCATATGGGATGCCGACGAGGTTTTCACATTGGAGTTTTGGAAAACAATTTTTCAGAATGAAATTACAATACGATTTAGGTCTTAGTAAAATATACGAACTCGTTATTAACTCTGATCCATGTTACGCCTTTTTATTAGATACGAACTCTTTAATTCAAAATAAACTCATCGTAGCGCACGTTTTAGCACACTGTGACTTCTTTAAAAATAACGTTCGTTTTTCAAATACGAAGCGAGATATGGTAGAGAGTATGGCGGCAACCGCAGACCGTGTGAAAGCATATGAGCATAAGTACGGAAAAGCAGAGGTAGAAACATTTTTAGATGCCGTACTTGCCATTCAAGAACATATTGATCCGTCACTTATGCGTCCGAAACTTGCATGGAGTATTGATGATTTAGAAGAGGAAGAAGTAGACAAGAAAAAGGCGTCGCAATACGATGATTTATGGAATTTAGATGATCGAAATAAAAAAAGGGAACGATCCAATATACGCAAAAAGAAGAAAATTCCACCGCAGCCAGAGAAAGATTTACTCCTCTTTATTGAAGAATATAGCCGTGAGCTAGAAGATTGGCAGCGCGACATATTAACGATGATGCGCGAGGAAATGTTATATTTCTGGCCACAGCTGGAAACGAAGATCATGAACGAAGGCTGGGCGTCCTATTGGCACCAACGCATACTCCGTGAAATGGACTTAACATCTTCTGAAGCGATTGAATTCGCAAAGCTTAATGCGGGTGTCGTTCAGCCATCCAAAACAAGCATTAATCCATACTACCTCGGTATTAAAATGTTTGAAGATATTGAAGAACGCTACAACAACCCGACAGAAGAGATGAAACGACGCGGTGTAAAACCAGGATCTGGTCGTGACAAAATTTTTGAAGTGCGTGAAATTGAATGGGACGTATCGTTCCTCAGAAACTACTTAAATAAAGAACTCGTCATGAGAGAAGATATGTACTTATTCCAGCGCCAAGGAAAAGAATATAAAGTAATAGATAAAGAATGGGAAAATGTGCGTGATCAACTCGTAAATATGCGGACAAATGGCGGCTTCCCGTACTTAGTAGTAGAAGATGGAGACTACTTAAAGAACGGAGAATTGTACATTAAACATAGTTACGAAGGAATCGAGCTCGATTTAAAATACTTAGAAAAAGTATTGCCATATCTTCATCAGCTATGGGGAAGAACAGTGCATATGGAGTCGATTGTGGAGAGTAAGGGCGTTGTGTTTTCTTATGATGGGAAGATGGTTCATAGGAAGTATGTGTGAGGAAAAGAACGGACATAGAATGCTATGTCCGTTCTTTTTATTTGAAACAAAGTTAAATATGCTATTCTTAAAGAAAGGGAGTTACATATAGAAATGGAGTAATTCAAATGAGCAAAATAGGGGTATGGAAGATAGATATTACGCCGCCTGTAGGTATCGATTTTATCGGATATCATAGAGATACAGGAATTAATAATATTGAAGAACGTATTTATGGGACGGTCTTTGTTTTTGAAAAAGATGAAATGAAGACTGTGTTTATAAGTATTGATAATATTGGGATGTTAGTAGAAGATACGACGGTGATTCGTGAGCGAGTAGCGAGTGAGCTTCATGTGCCATTTGAGCGAATAACGGTTGTTTATACACATACACACTCTGGTCCAGAAACGGTCGGTGATGATCCGCTAGTACAGTCGTATAAAACGATTTTAGTAAATAATGTAGTGCACGGTGCTGTTACTGCGAATAACAATTTGAAGCTATGTGAAGTTGGATGGGGTGTTACGACAGGTGAAATTGGAGTGAACCGAAGAGAGCGAACATCTGATGGAAAGGCGAAGATGGGAATAAATATAGAGGGGATTGTAGATAAACGAATTGGTATGTTGGCAATAAGAGATGCAGAAACGAAGGAGCTATCTGGGATTGTAGTATTTTGTACGGCTCATCCGAATGTTTTAAAAGGTGATAGTGATGTATTGTCAGCGGACTATCCCGGGATGACGAGAGAGATCCTTGAGAAGGTAGTAAACTGTCCTGTTATTATTGTGCAAGGTGCAGCTGGTAATGTAAATGCGAAGTATCGTGGTTCAAGGGAAGCGTTAAAACAAATGGCTTACATGCTTAGTGGACATGTATTAACGCTGTTGCCAGCAGTTACATATAGCCCAATTGTAAATTTAAGAACAATTTCGAGTACGATGCAAATGAAGTTAAAGGATATTCCTGAAATTGATGAGATACGAAGAATGGCCCAATTTGCTGAGCGGCATTGGGGTGTGAATACTGATGAATGGCTTACTATCGTTTTAGAGAAACATAAGCAAAATATTCGGCAGCTAAGTATCGATTTAGAAGTTCAACTGTTTCAAATTAATGATGGTATGTTCTCTGGAATACCGATGGAACCTTTTTCGGAAACTGCGTTAGAAATGAAAGAGAGTCTTCAAAATGAACGAGCTTTCTTTGGTGGGTATATGAACGGATATATTGGGTATTTACCAGGCAAAGAGGAGTATGCATATGGTGGATATGAAGTTGAATTAAACCCTGTCGTGTATGGTCCGGTTACAAACTTGTTGATGCCACCGGAGGAGAATACGGCGGAGCTGGTTGTGAAGAGAGTTATGAAATTATATAATGCGTAAAATATTTAGAATGAAATTTGAAGGGATCAAAGGTTTTAATAAAATTGTAGAAAACGAATCCATTTTGAAAAAGACTAATCAAAATAGATTCGTTTTTTATATAGAGTTTTTGTTTACCAAACAGGTCGTATGCTCGATGATAATTTCCCTGTGTTTTCTTTATTAATGAATGTTGTTAAATCTTCTTTGAGCAATTGCATTCGATCCGCACCTATATTTTCAATCCATCGCAGTTCTATTTCAGCTATTATTTCTTCTTTTGCTTTCATTACTGACAAACCACGTTCGGTTAGTACAATGATTTTACCTCTTTTATCAGTAGGGTGCGTTTGGCGCGCGACATAACCACTGTTTTCAAGAGAATCCACCAATTTACTTACAGCTTGCTTAGAAACCCCTAAATATTCAGCTAGTTCTATTCCTGTTGCGCCATTAGGAAGGATGCGTTTGAACATAAAACCGTGTGCGGGCCTAATATCTTCAAATCCTAATTCACTTAATCTGTCATGTAGTTCAGTAATTAATGTACTGAAAGATAATGATAAAAGTGATGTAAGGTCTAATTCGTTAAATGTTTGATGATTCATGTATATATCCTCCTTACTTATAGTCAATTAAATTGACTATAAGTAAAATTCATTGTACTATGCATAATAAAGTCAATCAAGTTGACTTTATTATAGTGATAAAACAAATCATGATGTATTTAAATAGAATCAATGGAGGTTTCACATGGTTAATATCGTAAAAATTAGAGCCAGTGTATTTATTCCAATGTCTTGGACGGAAGCTAAGAAGGATATAGAAACAGGAAAAGTGATCCAATTCGAAGGTGATTCACGTGAATTTACACCGCATACGGTAAACACTATGCGTTCTAGAGTTGAGCAAGAGGTAGTAGTAGATTTTGATAAAAAAGAAGTGTTTTCATATGCAAACACGGGTATTACGACAGAGAGGATTACTAATTTAGATGGTTCTGTGAATAAAAGAACGGGAAAAGCGAGTACTGAAAATATTATATGTACTCATATTGTATGGAATTCTGACAGTGTCCAATTTACAATGAGCGCAAGCGCTAGTAATCCGTTAAATGTGTATGCACCTCCTGTAGATTATGTATTAACTGTACGCGTGAAAAAGGATGGTCGTATTGATGTGCAAGGAGAACATGATGGATTCCCTTGTTTTGAATTTTATAAACAAGTAGACTTCGGTTCATTTGAACAAATTTATACACATGACTTTAGAGAAACTGGTGATACAGCTGCCGCGTTAGGTGGAGAGATGGATTATAGTTTTGCAAAGAATTTATAAGAAATAAGGTAGTAGACCGGTTAAGCCTGAGAAGATTGAGAAAAAAATAAACTCCTTTACAATATACCCTTAAGGGTATAGTATATTATACAAAGTTACAAAGTAATGTATAATATAATTATGGAGGTGGTCTACAGTGGAATACAATCAAGACATGAAAAATAGATTAAAACGTATTGAAGGTCAAGTTCGTGGTGTGCTTCGTATGATGGAAGAAGGAAAAGATTGCCGAGATGTTATTACACAGTTAACAGCGTCTCGTTCTGCACTTGATCGTACAATTGGACTTGTTGTTGGAACAAATTTAGAGCAATGTTTACGTGAGCAGTTTGAAAAGGGTAATGGTTCAAATGAAGATTTAATTAAAGAAGCTGTTCAACTACTTGTAAAAAGCCGATAATCTGTCAAACATAAGTGTTGACAGATTTTCAAAAACATTTTAATATACCCCTACAGGTATATGTATATGAATTGTGGAGGAATTGACTATGAGTATAAAAGTGGATATGAGTTTAGATTGTAAAGGTTTGGCTTGTCCAATGCCGATTGTGAAGACGAAGAAGGCGATGGAGAGTCTCGCATCAGGGCAAGTGATTGAAGTTGAGGCAACAGATAAAGGATCTACGCTAGATATTCAAAGTTGGGCAAGTAAAGTAGGGCATCAATATATTGGGACGAAATATGAGGGAGATAGATTGATGCATTATGTGAGGAAAGCACATGAGCATGAAGTGAATGAAGTTGTGAAATATCCTCATACAATTACGAATACGGAATTGCAGGATATAATATCTAGCGGAGAAGAGTGCATCGTATTAGATGTTCGCGAAGCAGCGGAATTTGCTTTTGGTCATATTCCATCCGCTATTTCGATGCCACTAGGTGAATTAGACAGTGCAGTTTTAGATCAGGAGAAGCAAATATATGTTGTTTGTAGAACAGGTAACCGTAGTGATGTAGCTTGCCAAATGTTGAAAGAGAAAGGTTATTCAAATGTGAAAAATGTCATTCCAGGTATGGTAGAGTGGCAAGGGAATATAGAGAAGTAAATTTTTTTGAATGAAAATATACCTACGGGGGTAATTAGATGAGCGTTAAACCGTTGCAAGCAAAAGATGTTGCAGAGAAAGTTTTATTCGGAGAGTTGTTTATTTTAGATGTTCGTAATGAGACGGATTATGAAGATTGGAAAATTGAAGGGAAACAAATTTCTTCTATTAATAAACCGTATTTTGATTTGTTAGATGGTGTGGATCATATTGTAGATGAATTGCCAAGAGAGAAAGAGATTTTAGTCGTATGTGCGAAAGAAGGTTCTTCGCAGTTTGTTGCAGAGCAATTGTTGGATACTGGTTTCAATCATGTTTACTATTTAGCTGGTGGGATGAAAGCATGGAGTGAATATGTAAAGCCGTTAAAAGTAGGAGATATCCAGGGCGGAGGAAGTATATATCAATTCAATCGCCTTGGAAAAGGGTGTTTATCTTATATGGTCGTTTCAAACGGTGAAGCAGCAGTTATTGATGCGGTAAGAACGATTGAAGCATACGAGGAGTTTGCGAAAGAGCATGGCGTTACGATTACGAATGTAATGGATACACATTTACATGCAGACCATATTTCTGGCGGATGTAAATTGGTTGAAAAAGTAGGTGGTACGTATTGGTTACCTCCAAAAGATGCGGAGGAAGTCGTTTTCTCGTATGAACCGCTTGTAGAAGGATCTGTTATTACAGTGGGGGGTACTAAAATTGAAATTGATGCACTATACTCACCTGGGCATACGATTGGCAGTACATCATTTATTGTAGATGATTCTTATTTATTGTCAGGAGATATTTTATTTGTAGATTCAATTTGGCGTCCAGATCTTGCTGGTAAGGCTGAAGATTGGGTGAGTGATTTACGAAATACGTTATATAAGCGCTATAAGGAACTGTCTCCAGAGTTAATAGTTTTACCAGCTCATTATTCAAAAATAAGTGAGATGGATGAAAGAGGTATTGTAAGTGCGAATTTACAAGATCTATTTAAGGAGAATGTAGGATTAAATATTGTCGATGAGGCAGAGTTTCGTAAAATCGTGACAGAGAACTTACCACCTCAGCCAAATGCGTATGAAGAAATTCGTCAAACGAATATGGGGAAAATTCATCCGAGTATGGAAGAAGCGCGTGAAATGGAGATTGGTCCAAATCGTTGTGCAGTTCATGATGCATTATAAAATAATAAACTGGAGGAATAGATGATGAATGTAAAACAAGTATTAGATGCGAAAGGTTTAGCATGTCCAATGCCGATTGTAAGAACGAAGAGAGCGATGGATGCGTTACAAACTGGAGAAGTGTTAGAAGTACATGTGACGGATAAAGGATCAGTTAAGGATATTCCAGCGTGGGCAAATAAGGGTGGCCATGACATCGTAAAGAGTGCAGAAGAAGGCGATGTGCTAAAGTTTTGGATTAAGAAGGCATAGTGAAGAACTAGTTTTGTAAATACGGAGAGGGTGTTTATATGAATACAATATTAAGTATGCTTTTCATTGTACTTGCTGCATGGTTTGTTATTTCGCGTTTTTTACCGGTGAAAGGTGTTCAAAATATAAATGGAAAAGAATTAAAGAGTATAGTGGGAAAAAAGGGGAAACAATTTATCGATGTTCGTACATTAGGTGAATATAGAGGAAATCATATGAAAGGATTTCAGAATATCCCACTAAATGAGTTAGCTAGTAAAGTAAATCATTTAGATAAAAATAAGGAAGTAATCGTTATTTGTCAGAGCGGGATGAGAAGTAAGCGAGCAGCAAAAGTATTAAAGAAATTAGGATTTCGGCACATTATAAATGTTTCAGGTGGTATGAACGCTTTGTAAGGAAGGAATAGCAAGATGAAAGAAATAACAGCAAAAGAAGTAGAAGAAAGATTGTTACGAAATGAAGAGATACATTTGATTGATGTTCGCGAAGTAGAAGAAGTAGCGGAAGGGAAAATTCCAGGCGCGCTTCATATTAGGTTAGGTCTACTAGAGTTTCGAATGCATGAGTTGGATAAAAATAAAGAATATATTATCGTTTGTCGCTCAGGAGGAAGAAGTGCAAGAGCAGTTCAGTTTTTAGAAAGCTATGGTTTTCGAGCGATTAATATGGTAGGTGGTATGTTAGCTTGGAATGGGAAAATAGTATCGGGTGTAGATAGGTAATTTGAGCTTTTTGACAACTTTTTAAATACCCCTACAGGTAATTGGGAGGAGAACAACATGGAACAACAGAAGAAAACAACAATCGTTTTATTTAGTGGAGATTACGATAAAGCGATGGCTGCTTATATTATTGCAAATGGCGCAGCGGCGTATGATCAAGAGGTGACTATTTTTCATACTTTCTGGGGATTAAATGCCTTAAGGAAAGATGAACATGTGGAAGTAAAGAAAACTTTCATAGAGAAAGTTTTTGGAAAAATGATGCCGCGCGGTGCTGATAAAATGGGATTATCTAAAATGAATTTTGCTGGTATGGGACCAAAGATGATAAAAGGTATTATGAAAAAACATAACGCCATGCCTTTGCCGGATTTAATTGATTTGGCGAAAGAACAGGATATTAAACTTGTAGCTTGTCAAATGACAGTAGATTTATTAGGGTTAAAAGAGGAAGAGATTATGGAAGGGGTAGAGTTTGCAGGGGTAGGAGCATATTTAGCAGATGCTTCGGATGGGAATGTAAACTTATTCATTTAAATAACCTTCTTTTTAGAAGGCGGGGGATATAAGGTGAGTTTAGTTGTATTACTTTTTATAATTGGGTTTATAGGATCGTTTATATCAGGAATGGTTGGGATTGGCGGTGCAATTATTAATTATCCGATGATCTTATACATTCCAGTACTGCTAGGATTTACTGGCTATACGTCACATGAAGTGAGCGGTATTACAGCGGTTCAAGTATTCTTTGCAACTTTTGCAGGTGCATGGGCATACCGGAAAAGTAATGATATGGATAAAATGTTAGTTGTGTATATGGGGGCTAGTATATTAGTAGGAAGTTTCATAGGGAGTTTCGGTGCTAACGTATTAGATGAGCATACAGTCAATGTTGTTTATACAATGTTAGCCACGGTTGCTGCTATGATGATGTTTGTGCCGAAAAAAAACAACAGTGGAGAAGTGAAGTATAATAAATGGTTGGCAAGCTTGCTAGCGTTTATTGTAGGAGGAGCGTCAGGCATTATAGGAGCTGGAGGTTCGTTCCTTTTAGTGCCGATTATGCTAGTTATTTTAAAATTACCACTACGCATGACGATAGCAACATCAATTGCAGTCACATTTATTTCTTCAATAGGAATTACTACAGGGAAAGTGATTACTGGGCAAGTAGTTATAGTTCCAGCTCTTATTATTGCGATTGCCAGCATCTTTGCTGCGCCGCTTGGAGCGCGAGTCGGGAAGAGGATGAATCAAAAAGTACTGCAATATATGTTATCCATTTTAATTGTAGGTACTGCTGTTAAGATGTGGATTGATATGATATCGAAATAAAAGGATGGTGCTGCTTGCAGCCCATCCTTTTGTTTATGCCCAAATAACTCTCATTAAGTTTTTATATTCGTCGTTCGCTAATTTATATAGCATTCTCGTATGTTCAAAGACAAGTGCTGGATTAAAGTTTGGTTCTGAGAATGCAAGAGATGTTGAAATATCAATTGCATTTTGCTTGTTTAGTGTGAATTTTGCAAATCGATAAGATGTGTTTAATTCATTGATGACATGTAAAATGTCATTTGTTGATGTTTCATCAGGTACATGAGCAACATTGAAGCAGTATATATCCACAGTAGGATTTTCGTTTTCGAAAGCAGCGATAAGTTGAATTTTTGCGCCAGCTTCTGTTTCTAATCCTACTGAAAAATGTACAGAACCATCATTTTCATCTATATTTTCTTCCATGTATATATCGTTTGATTTTAAGTAGTCTTTAAAATCTGAAATGTTATGTTTTACTGCAGCTTTCATATGTATGAGCCCCCTGGTAATTGGAATAGATTACTATCATTTATTATAATTTAAAAATATTAAAAAAGATAGTTAGAAAGTTCTGATTTTTTATTTTGAAGGAATAAAAAAGAAGCAGTGCTCTAC
Organism: Bacillus cereus group sp. BfR-BA-01383; assembly: GCF_022663495.1. NCBI lineage: Bacteria > Bacillati > Bacillota > Bacilli > Caryophanales > Bacillaceae > Bacillus > Bacillus cereus group sp. BfR-BA-01383. The sequence goes on along the minus strand of NZ_JAKUFP010000007.1, from coordinate 172,162 downwards.
CTCCATAGAGCACTGCTTCTATATTATTCATTGTCATTAGACGATGTTTCTGTATCTTCACTGCTATTATTATTTTTCACTTCATTTTTACTTGATTCGCGTTCACTCGTATTTTCAGACTTAGATTCTTTTGTTTTCTCTGAACTTGTTTTTTTAGAATCAGAGTCAGTTTGCGTATAGGCAGGTAGTCCAAGGTGAGTACGAAGTTCGTTCGTAACCTTTGCTAATTCTTTTTTATCTGGATTGTAGTAATATGTGCGGCCGCCGCCAGCAGATTTGCTACATGTATCATCACCTTTTTCCATATAGCAATCTTCACCTTGAATTTGTAATTTCTCAATTGAAGAATCCGCTCCATATTTATAGAATGAAAGCATATCATCGAATGTTAAGTTTGTAACGAATTGTCCGTTAATATCATCAATGATGTTACCAACTTTTGTTACAGATCCAACGTCTGTTAGTTTCTTTAAAATAGCTTCAATAACGAGTTGTTGACGTTGTCCACGCATCGCGTCACTATCGATGTGTCGTGTTCTGGCAAGAGCAAGAGCCTCTTCGCCATTTAACTTTTGAACACCTTTTTTCAGGTGAATTGCCTCAGCATTATCATTGCTATCTTGCTCAGTAAATTCAACTGGTACATCAACTTCAATACCGCCTAAGTCATCGACAATTTTTATAAATGATTTAAAGTTAAATTTTACAAAATAATCGACAGGAACATTCATTAATTTTTCAACTGCATCAATGCTTGCTTGTGGTCCACCGTTTTTGCCGTTTTTAGCAGAACCGTATGCATGAGCGTGTGTTATTTTATCTTTCTTCTTTTCAACTGGAATATAAGTATATGTGTCTCGTGGAATACTTAATAGCTTCACAGTTTTGCTATCTTTATTAAACGTTGCAAGTAATAGTGCATCTGTTCTTATAGCTTCACCATACTCTTTTCCTCGGACATCGCTTTCATCAACACCCATTATTAAGACAGAGACATTGTTCGTAATAGGTTTTACAGCTTTGTCACGTAAATCAGATTTATCACCGCGCGCTAAATCGTGTGCGGCATTTCGAACAGCAGAAGATGCTTTATTTACTAAAAACCAAGTATAACCGCCACCTACTATTAAAAAGAATAGAATAACGCTTATAATGATTTTTGTTTTTTTCTTACTTTTTTTCGGTTTATTGCGTGTATTTTCTTGCAAAGATGGGTTTTGCTCCATTTCTTGTACTCCTTCATTTGGATTGAAATACGACACTCATATCCACTTATTATAATGAAATTTGACGAAAAAAAACATTACAAATCATTTACATTTCGTAAAAATTCAATTTATTTATAAAAAGTTAGATTTTCTATATGTTATTTTTCAGATGTAGAATAAGTATATGTTTTTTTAGTAGAAATGAAAATATGTATTGTGAGAAAGCGATAGAGAAGTAAGATTTGTTGAAATATAGCCAATAAAATGTGATTAGCTGTATGTGTACTTCTTATATAATAAAGAAAGATCTTACGGATGAAGGAGAGAGCATAATGAAGCATACATCATTCCGAGCAATTGTCGTGAACGAAAAAGAAAATAATCAATTTGAAAGAAAACTTGTTGAGAGAGAAATCAATAGTTTACCTGAAGGAGATGTGCTAATACGGGTTCATTACTCTTCATTAAATTATAAAGATGCCCTTTCAGCTACTGGTAATAAAGGTGTAACGAGAACATACCCTCATACGCCAGGAATCGATGCAGCGGGAGAGGTAGTTAGTAGTGGAAATAACGCCTTTCAGGAAGGCGATCAAGTTATTGTAACTGGATATGATTTAGGCATGAATACTTCTGGTGGTTTTGGAGAATATATTCGCGTGCCATCATCTTGGGTTGTTCCTTTACCAAAAGAAATGTCTTTAAAGGAAAGTATGATGTACGGGACAGCAGGTTTTACAGCCGCTTTATCGGTATATAAGCTTATTGGAGCAGGAATTACGCCTAGTATGGGAGATGTTTTAGTAACGGGTGCTACAGGCGGCGTAGGTAGTGTAGCAGTTAGTATTTTAGGGAAGTTAGGATATAACGTAGTAGGAGCAACAGGGAAATTGGAAGAAGAAGAGATGCTACTGCGTCTAGGGGCGAAAAAGGTGATTCGCCGCGCGGAATTGAGTGATGAATCAGGAAGACCGATGCTTAAAGGGATATACGCTGGGGTTATCGATACTGTAGGCGGAAGTATGTTAGAAACAGCTTTAAAATCATTACGGTATAACGGTTGTGTCACGACGTGTGGTAACGTAGCGGGGCATGAGTTAAATACAACGGTATACCCATTCATATTACGAGGGATTAGCCTTTTAGGAATAGATTCAGTTCAATGTCCGGTAGACATGAGAAGAGAAGTGTGGGCATTGTTAGCCGATGAGTGGAAAAATACAGGGCTATTATCTTATACAGAAGAATGTACATTAGAAGAATTAGATGAGAAGTTTACACTTATACTGCAAGGGAAGTTAAAAGGAAGAACGGTTGTAAAAATGAAATAAGAAAAGAGACGCGTAATGTAGCGTCTCTTTTCTTCATTATAATGATTGTTTTAAATTGATTTTTCCTTGTTCGCCTAAAACACCGTCAGCGATATTTACAGCGTGATCACCGATACGCTCTAAGTTACTTACCATATCAACGAAAATGATGCTTGCATCACCTGAACAGCTACGTTCGTTTAGACGTAATACGTGACGTTTACGAAGAACACGTTCCATTTGGTCGATTTTACGTTCTTTTGCAATAACTGTTTGTGCTAGTTCAGTGTCAAAGTTTGTTAAAGCATCGATTGCATCTTGTAATGTTGAAATTGTTAATTCAAGCATTTCATTTAATTCAGCTAGTGCTTCATCTGATAGTGAAACGCGGTTTGAAATTTGGAAATCTACAAGTTCTACAAGGTTTTCTACATGATCACCGACACGTTCAATATCTCCAACAACACCTGCTAAAACTGAATGTTTTTCAGAATCTGTAGGTGAAAGTGGTTTTTCTGATAGTAAAACTAAATACTCGGTAATTTTTTTATCTAAATTGTTAATAGCTCCTTCTAATTGAGTAGCCATGTTAGCGTGTTTTTTGTCTTGTGTATTTAAAAATTGGTTTGCTTCTTTTAATCCATGTAATGAAAACTCAGCCATACGAACAATTTCTTTTTGCGCTTCTGTTAGTGCGATAGCAGGAGATTGTTCAATAAAGATTGGATTTAAATGTTGCGGTTTGAAATCAATAGCAGAATCTTCGCCGCGAATAAGTTTTGTTACAATCCATGCTAATACAGCGATGAATGGGAATTGAATAATTGCATTTGTTACGTTAAATGTTCCGTGGGCAAATGCGATTGTCATTTCTGGATTTAAGTTTAATGACGTTTGGAAATATTGAATTAAATTTGTAAATGGTACTAATAAAATCGTAAAGATAACCGTACCGACGATATTAAAGATAACGTGAACTAATGCTGCACGTCTTGCTGCAATAGAAGTACCGATTGCTGCTAATACGGCTGTAATTGTTGTACCGATATTATCACCGAATAATACAGGAAGGGCAGCTTGTAAATCGATTGCACCTTGACCGAATAGTTCTTGCAAAATACCGATTGTCGCACTTGAACTTTGCACAACTAAAGTGAAGACTGTACCGACAACAATACCTAAAAATGGGTTATCACTCATGCTAACCGTTAATTCTTGGAATGATTCTAAAGAGCGAAGAGGTTTCATTCCTGAGCTCATTAATTCTAAACCAAAGAATAACATACCAAAACCGAATATAACTTGACCTAAAGAATGTACTTTTTTATTTTTAAAGAAGAATAGTAAGATAGCTCCAACTGCCATAATTGGAAGAGCGTATTCTCCGATTTTAATTCCGATAATAAATGCGGTAACTGTCGTTCCGATGTTTGCACCCATAATAACACCGATTGCTTGTCTTAATGTCATAAATCCGGCACTTACAAGTCCGACTGTTAAAGCGGTTGTTCCTGAACTTGATTGGATTAATACAGTAACTAACATACCTGCTAGTACACCCATAAGTGGGTTTGTTGTAAAGCGATCTAGAATATCGCGAAGACGATCTCCAGCTGCTTGTTGCAGTCCATCGCCCATGTATTTAATCCCGAATAAGAAAATACCTAATCCACCAATGAACTGGAAGATCATATCTTGAATATTATATTCCACGCATTCCACTCCTTAAATTTCATGTACGATGTAATTATTAACTAAACCTTGAGACACTGTAAACGGTTTGTCAGTAAAATTTACACTAAATTTACAAAGAGATGAAAAGTTTACAAATCTTTAAAGAAACACCTGTATTTAATTGGTTTTTCGGCTGATATATCTGATCGATTTGTAAAGAAGTCACATTTATCACACTATTTTCAGATAGTAAAAATAGGAGAGGAAAACTATCCAAATTGGATGCGCTAAGTAAAATTTCACCGTATTTATAATAATGGTTCTTTGCATATTTTTTGATTAAATTTAGAAAAATATGTAAGGGGAAATGGGGAGGTTTGAAATGAATGTATAATGAAAGTGAAAAAAGATTGAATTACTTACAACAATAAAAAAGAGCAATTCGCATATGAATTTGCCCTGGTTTTTTATGTTAAAAAGGTCTTAGTCCGTCGTATTGTAAAAAACTATGTGAGGCATTTTTCTTTTAGCGTTAATGTCCGTTATCTTGCACATTAATGACGACATTTCCCTTCTTGTGTCCTTCTTCAACATATATGTGAGCTTCAACAATTTCCTCAAAAGTATATTGTCTATCGATGACCACTTTTATCTTATTGTTCTCTACAAGTTCTTTAAGAAAATCTAATGCTTCGGAAGTTTCTGGTGCGTTTTGACTTAATATTAATTTCTTACGACTTGTCAATTTCGTCCATAGCATTTGAGCGCTTGGTAACGGTTCGACTATATTTATATAAGTACCATCTTCTTTTAACAATTTCATACAATCTGAAAACGTACTCTTATTTACAGCTTCAAAGATAATATCATAAGCTCCGTCTATAGTAGAAAAATCGCTTGCGGTGTAATCAATTACTTCGTCAGCCCCTAGGGATTTTACTAATTCTAAATTGCAGCTACTGCACACCCCTGTAACTGTTGCTCCGAAATACTTGGAAATTTGTACCGCATAACTTCCGACACTTCCAGAAGCTCCGTAAATAAGAATGTTTTGACCACTTTGAACGTTAGCTTTCCTAAGGAAAAATAAGGCTGTACGTGCTCCAATTGGGATGGCCGCAGCTTCTTCATAGGATATATTGGAGGGCTTCATGCATACTGCTCCATCTTCAGGTATACAAATATACTCAGCATAAGAACCGAAATTGAATTGGGTAGCTGCGAAAACTTGATCCCTTACTTTAAAACGCGTAACGTCTTTTCCTACCGATTCAACTTCACCGGCCAATTCCATTCCTAATATTTGTTTTTTCGGTTGCTTAAAGCCAAGTGCGATTCGAGCAGGTAGCCAAACAGAGGAGGGAACCGTAAAACTTCGTGAGCGAATATCTCCTGCTGTTACGGTTGTCGCTTTTATTTTCACTAGTATTTCGTTTTCTTTAGGAGTAGGTTTGTCTACCTCTTTCAGTTGGAGAACGTCAGGGGGGCCATATTTTGTGTACATTATTGCTTTCATTAAGTTTCCTCCAATTCGTTCTATATATTAATATCATACGAACAACATGAATAAATAGAACAACGGTTCACCATTCAATATAATGAAAAAAGCAGTGTGATTTTTTTAGGAATCCACCGCTTTTTTCATTTGTGTATATATGATTTTTTTAGTTTAAGTAATTTGAAAAAGAATCAATTAACATTACCCAACGGCTTTTTCTTTTGTTTTATCCCCTTGTTTTTGCTTCCGTAAGCTTGTGATGTAAATGAAAAGAAAAGCGATAAGTAATAGAGAGGAATAGCGATATACAGTCGCATAGTTTGTAAAATGTGCAATGAATCCAAATATAATTGCTCCAGCACCAATTCCAAGGTCAAATGCTGAGAAGAATGTAGCTGTTGCGACTCCTCGTCGGTGTGGTGCTACGCGATCAATCATCCATGCTTGTAGTGCCGGTTGAATCGCTCCAAAACCACTTCCGTAACACGCTGCTGCAATAATTAAACTCGGAATTGTCGTTGTATACGACAATAAAATAATACCTGTAAACGTAATAATAACTCCTGGAATGATGACAAATGTATGGCCTTTCGCATCATATAGTCTTCCAGAAAACGGGCGAGTTACAGCGATTGCAAGTGCATTGAATAAAAAGAAGAGACTAATATCAGCAATGCCGACCTCGGTAGCAAACAATGTAATAAAGCTCCCAATTCCCCCGTACATTAATGTAATACATAATATTAATAATGAAGGAAGTAAAGCTTTGCGTTCAATAAATCCATCGAGAAAGGTACCAGATGTTTGCTGTGGTGGTTGCGGCGATTTTTTGATTTGAAGTAGTTTCGTTAATATTAATGAAACTATTGTGCATGAAAGTGCACATAAAAAAAGAATCGTGAAGTTATATGTTTGCATAAGCCAAAGCCCGATAAGCGGACCGAGCGCCATGGCAATAGTTCCAGAAAGACCGAAATATCCCATGCCTTCACCGCGGCGAGCTTGCGGAATTAAATCTGAAACGACAGTTCCATATGTAGTCGTTGTAATACCAAAACCAGCTCCGTGTAAAATTCGAACGGCAAGCAATAGGAAAACGGTTGAAGCGAAAAGATAGCTACCCATAGCGAGTAAACAAATAGCGGTACCGATCATTAAAATGATCTTTTTGTTGAATTTCTGCAAGGCGTTTCCAGTTAGCGGTCTAACAAAAAGTGCTGCAACGGTAAACATACCGACAACGAACCCGATATTTGAACTTGTGCCCCCAATTTCTTTCACATAAACAGGTAAAGTTGGAATTAACATTTGAAATCCTAAAAACATGCATAAGTTTGCTAGAATTAGCGCAATAAACTCTTTTGTCCATAACGGTTCTCGCTTTACGAGTATTGCCTCTCCCATATATTCATCCCCTATATAAAAGTTTTCTCTGTTCTTTCGAGTATATGTATTGGTCAATGTAACAGTCAAGGAAGGTGTCTTGAAAGCGTATAACAATTTTCGAGGTAAAAAACTGACAAATTTGTGGAAAGACTACACAACTATGAAAAAAAGATGTAAAGTATAGATGTATAGACTAGTAGTTGTTATGAATGATAGAAATTGTTTTTTCTTTAACGAAAGCGGATTCAAAAGGTAGTGGACGAGAAGGGGATACATGCTTTTTCACTACATATATTTGAAAAGGTTTACAATATGATGAAGAAAGAGGCGTGTACATATGAGACGATTAGGTATTTCTATTTATCCAGAACATTCGACAGTAGAGAAAGATAAGGGGTATTTAACATTAGCGAGTAAATACGGATTTACACGTGTATTCACATGTTTATTATCTGTAGATGGCGAAAAAGAGAAAATTATAGAAGAGTTCAAGGAAACGATCTCTCATGCAAATGCGTTAGGGTTCCAAGTATTAGTTGATATTAGTCCAGCTGTTTTTGAACAACTAGGTATTTCGTATAATGATTTATCGTTCTTCCATGAACTAGGTGCCTACGGTATTCGTTTAGATGTTGGATTCTCGGGTTTAGAAGAATCGATTATGACGTACAATCCATATGGCTTAAAAATTGAGATTAATATGAGTAATGGTACGAAATATGTAGATAACATTATGAGTCATAGACCAAATCGTGAAAATTTAATTGGTTGTCATAATTTTTATCCGCACCGCTATTCAGGATTATCATATGATCATTTCATTAAATGCTCAAAACAATTTAAAGATTACGGTATGAGAACTGCTGCTTTTATTTCATCATTTGATGCAACATATGGACCTTGGCCAGTAACAGAGGGATTATGTACGTTAGAGCAGCATCGTGAATTACCGATGACAACACAGGCGAAGCATCTATTTGCGACAGAATTAATTGATGATGTCATTATTGCGAATGCGTATGCTTCAGAAGAAGAACTACAAGCACTAGGTGCATTAAATAAAGAGAAACAAACATTTGATATAGGACTATATGATACAACGACAGAATTAGAAAGAATTATTGTGTTAGATGAACCGCATTTTTATCGCGGAGATGTGTCTGAATATATGATTCGCTCTACACAAAGTCGTGTGAAATATAAAAAAGAAGAGTTTAAACCTCATAATACGCGTGAAATTAAGCGTGGTGATCTTTTAATTGATAATGAGCAATATGGTCAATATAAAGGTGAATTACAAATCGCATTAAAAGATATGGTGAATACAGGGAAAACAAATGTAGTTGGTCGAATTGTAGAGGAAGAGATTTTCTTATTAGATTATTTACAAGCCTGGGATAAATTCGGATTTACATTAAAGAAATAGAGAAAATATAAAGGGGAATTGCAAATTATCTTGAAAGAGATGCCGATAGATGAACGGAAAAATATTGTCGGCACAATTGCTGAAGAAGAGTTGTTCTTACTAGATTGCGTAGGAGCTTGGACGCAGTTTACTTGTGTGGAATAGGGAAGGTAGGAGAGGATGCTATGGCATTCTCTTTTTTCTGTTGAAATGGATTTAAAGGGATAAATTTAACTTGGACGGGAGAGAAGGAGATGGAAGATTCATAAAACAAGAGTCAGCCTCAACGTTGAGACTGACTCTTTTATATAGCAATTAGTTTAAAATTTTCACTGTAACTGTTTTACGTCCCCAGTTACTTGATGTGCTTTTATCTGGCATTAAAACATCAATTTTATTTCCTTTAATAGCTCCACCAGTATCACCAGCGATTGCTACTCCGTAACCTTCAACCCATACTTTTGAACCTAATGGAATGACACTTGGATCAACTGCAATTAGTTTCATGTTTGGATTAGCTGTTAAGTTATGACCCATAGCTGATTTTACTTGGTCTCCTGCTTTATAACCATTTTCAAGTGGATCTGCTGTGTAAGCTGTTGCTACAACTTGTAATTCACGAGAAGATGATGGTGCACTTGTTTCAGTTTCTTTTGCAACAGGTTGTTGTGTAGCTGGTTTTTGAGCTTTAGCCGCTTCACGAGCTTTAGCTGCTGCTTGAGCTTTAGCTTCAGCTTCTGCCTGAGCTTTAGCTTCTTCACGAGCTTTAGCTGCCTCTTGCGCTTTAGCCGCTGCTTGAGCTTCAGCTTCTGCCTGAGCTTTAGCTTCTTCACGAGCTTTAGCTGCTTCTTGCGCTTTAGCTGTTGCTTGAGCTTCAGCTTCTGCCTGAGCTTTAGCTTCTTCTTGAGCTTTAGCCGCTTCACGAGCTTTAGCTGCCTCTTGAGCTTTAACTGCTGCTTGAGCTTCAGCCGCTTCACGAGCTTTAGTTGCTTCCACGGCCTTAGCTTTTGCTTGAGTTTCAGCTACTTCTTGAGCTTTAGCTGTATCTTGAACTTTAGTTACTTTTTCAGCTTTAACTGCTGGTTGAACTTTAACTGGAGCTTTACCTGTTAAGTAAGGAACATGAACATAAGCTGTTTTTCCGTTATATTCAAATTGGATCCAATCATTTTGTACTTGGTGTGTTGTTTCAATAACATCATCTTTTTTCAACTTACCAATAATCTCTGAATCTGTATTTGCTCCAGCACGTACGTTTAATACGTTTGCTGTTACGTAGTAAGTATCTTTTGTGTAGTCAGCGCTTATGAAAGCTTCTTTACCACTATTTAATTTAACTTTTGACCATCCGTTTTCTGTATGTAAAACGTTAACTTTATATCCATCTAATAACTTTCCGACAACTTTTGATTCAGTAGTTGGGTTTTCTCGTACATTTAGTACATCAGTTGTTACAATCGTCTCTGCTTTAGCAGATGTTGTGAAAATCCCAAGACCAAAAACCGCTGCTGTTGCTATGCCCATAAATTTTTTCATAATAGCCTCCATTGCATTTGTTTTCGTTGACCTCATTATAGCAACCATTATTTTCTTATTTGCGGAAAACACAAAACTACAAAGCATTCGTAACGAGGCATTAATATGTTGTAATAATTCCATTAATATCCTGATAGCGTTTTCTTTGCGCTTTTCGGGGGATTAGAACATATGATTCATAAAATCAACACTTTTTTAATTACTAATAGATTAACAATATAACAGTGATATTTCGAAAGTGTATCGGTAACGTTACAAAAAGGGGGTGTTTAACTGTTTAAATCGTAATATAGTTATAAAAATATAATATTTTTTGTGTATGAAGTCATATATATAGGGTTAATTTTAATGAAATAGAGCTATAATTGTTACAAAATAAGTTGCAGTATGGAAAAAATTACGCCTTGAATTTTCTTTATTACATATTATTTTTGCAATAATATGATTTCATAATAGCTTTCATAAGAAATGAAAGTTTAAATGATAAAAAGATTTAGAAAGATATTCGTAACTTAAAACATATATAATAGAAGAAACACAATTCGAAGGGAAGATATCGTTATTAATTGGGTCACGAATTGCTGTATATTTATCACGCATTAACTGCCCGTAAACGCCCGATTGGTGAAGGCTAATAATCAGTGGTGATGAACAAAACTCCCACTGATTATAGTTTCACTTTATATAATAGAAGTTAGAGGTTCTTATTTTTGTCAAAACGTTGATGGAATTACATTTGCCTTCAATAAAAAAACGTAGGAGTGCAAACTCCTACGTTTTTTATTTACTCATATCGTAAACATTCAATTGGATCAAGTTTTGCAGCTTTGTTAGCTGGTAGTAGACCGAATGCAATACCGATTAGCATTGAAATACCTACTGAAAGAAGTCCAAGTTCTTTTGAGATAACTAGTGGCCATCCGGCAAAGATTGAGACGATCCAAGCGAAGAAAATACCGAGCATGAATCCGATGAAACCACCGAGCCCTGTTAAAATACAAGATTCAATTAAGAATTGCATTAATACTTTACCACGTGTTGCGCCCAGTGCTTTACGAATACCGATCTCACGTGTACGTTCTGTTACAGACACAAGCATGATGTTCATTACACCGATACCACCAACAAGTAAGGAAATAGCAGCGATACCACCGAATACCATTTTCATCATACCGATTGATTCATCTAGTTGCTTCGTAAAGTCACCCATATCTTGCGCTTCAAACTTATGCTCAAATTTAGGAGCTTTCATTTCATTTAAAACGGAAACGGCTTGTTTTTCTACACTTTTACGTTCTGCTGGAGAAACTAGTGTTAGTTTTACAGTTTCATATTCAGTTACTCCAGAAATGACAGGAGCGTTTTCGATAGATGTATAACCTTCAGCCATAGCCATTCCGAAATCATTTTTTGTTTCATACACACCGACTATTTTATAAGGTTTTCCTTTTATATCGGCGTATAAATTTGATTCCCAACTATTAAATAATTTATTGAAAGCTTCTTCATTTAATATAACTGCAGGAATTGCTTGGTTTAATTCACTATCGTTTAATTCACGACCGTGAACTAATTTTAGCTTTTCATCTGTCATAAAGCTACCGGTTCCACCTTTTAAGTTGAGAGAGGTAGTTTTTGATCCAGCTGAAGCGTTGATTTGCATATTCACATCTGGATAAACATCTTTAACGCCTGGCACAGTTTGAAGACGTTTCAGCATATCAGCTGTAATTTTGGCACTATCTGTTCCAAAGTCGGGATTGCTGTAGTAAATCGTTACTTCATTATCTTTTCCTTGGCCTAATTCTTTTTTAAACTTTGCGTTTGTACCATCACCCATTGAAATGATAGTAATAATGGCACTAATACCGATAATAATACCTAACATCGTTAAGATAGAACGCATTTTATGAGCAAAGATAGAGGAAAGGGCCATGCGTATATTTTCACTCGTGTTCAAAATTAACCTCTCCAATCTTGGACGATATTTCCGTCACGAATTACAATTTGACGTGCAGCTGCTTCCCCAATTTCACGATCATGGGTAATCATAATGATTGTTGAGCCTTGTTTGTTTAATTCGTAAAAGAGGTCCATAATTTGTGTACTTGTTTTCGTATCAAGTGCTCCCGTTGGTTCATCGGCTAAAATAAATTTTGGATTATTTACGATTGCACGTGCGACTGCGACACGCTGCTTTTGTCCACCGGATAATTCGTTCGGTAAGTGAGTAGCACGATCAGCTAAACCAACTTTTGTTAAAGCAGCTAATGAGCGTTCACGTCTTTCTTTTTTATCGACTCCAGCGTAAATAAGAGGTAGCTCTACATTTTGAAGTGCTGTAAGTCTTGGTAGTAACATAAAGTTTTGGAATACAAATCCGATCTCTTTATTACGAACACGTGCAAGTTCTGTTTCAGACATGTTTGAAATGTTTTGCCCAGCTAACTCATACGTACCTGTTGTTGGTTTATCTAAGCAACCGATAATGTTCATTAATGTTGATTTACCAGAACCAGACGGTCCCATAATAGAAGTGAATTCCCCTTGGTTTAGTGTTACGTCAATTCCGTGTAAAATTTGAACGGACTCTGCACCGTTTTGGAAGGATTTCGTGATGCTTTTTAAGTTAATCATTCCACGACAACCTCCATACCATCTTTTAAGTCTTTTTCAGGTTTAGAGATAATTTGCTCTCCTTTTTTCACTCCAGAAACTTTTGCTTCGCTATCTGTCTCGAACTCAACAGTAACCGCTTGTTCTTTCGCTTTACCATCTTTTACAACGAAGACAACATTTTTGTCTCCTTTTTTCACAATACTGCTTTTCGGAACAATTGTACCAGTTGCTTCGCCAGATTTACTTGTTACGTAAACGTGGAAGCCGTTTTGTAATTCTTCACTATTGTCTAATGTGACAGTAAATTGATAGTTAGAAACAGTTTTATTTTCGTCCATACTCTTTAATGGTGTAGAACCGATTTCTGTTACTTTTCCTGTCCAAGTCTTACCAGCGATAGTTTTTGATGAAACAGTTACTTCTTGCCCAACTTTCATACTAGCAAGCTCATATTCAGAAAGTTGACCTTTTACTTTAAATGGACCAGCGTGACGAAGTGTAATGCCGCTCATACCTGTTTTTTCATCAGCAGTTTTCACGATATCATCAATTACGCCATCAGCGGGGCTTGTTACAGTAAGAGTATTTACTTTCTCTTTTGCTGCTTTAATCATTTCATCAGATTTTTCAACTTCAAACTTTTTCATTTCAAGTTGTGATTCTAATTGTTGCACTTCGATTTCCGATGCTTTTAATGCTTCCTGAGGAAGACCAGCATTTTTATCTTTTTGTAATTTTTGTTTCGCTGCATCAATTTGTTTTTGATACAATGTTACTTCTTTTTGTGCGATTTTCTTTTGCATTTCTGCTTCCGTTACACCCTGTTTAGCTGTAGGATCATTATATTTAAACAGGAGCTGACCTTTTTTCACTTCATCCCCTTTTTTAACAGCTAATTCGTACGTACCCTTTGTTGGATCGAATGAAATAGTTTCAATTCCATTCGGGATTACTTCGCCGCCAAATTTTTGTGCATTTTCAATTTGTTTTTCTGTAACTTTATAACCGCTATATGCCATTGCTACTTCTGAACTACCGCCAGAAAATGCAAAGTATGATCCAGCTGCAATTCCGATTGCTACTACACTAGTAATTAACACTTTATTTTTCTTCTTCATCTATTTATCACCTTTTCGTTCGTTTTAGTATCTACATTCAGTATAGAAGAGGTTATGAATCTGACAAATCGTTTTAGCTTACAATAACCTTACAGTTTTGTAAGGTATGAATATGTAGATGTAAGGTAGAGGTTGTCCTAGTTTAAGCAAATGAATTGACTCATTGTTTCTTTCTTACAATAATATTGTATGAAGGAGAGGAGGAAGGAAGATGGAAGTTTATTTTAGTGCGCATCCATTAAAACCATTTATTCCATACTCAAGGCAACATGCCATTATATTATTTATTATGTTGGTGGGGATATTTTTTCTATATCAATACCAAGATGTATTACGTCAAAGTGAGTGGAATATAACGGTTCGGTATGCGATTGCATTTCTATTTATAGGGAGTGAGATTGGACTTCATATGTGGGAATGGAAAGCGGGGATTTTTGAACTAGCTACTTCATTACCATTTGAGTTATGTACGATTAGTTTATTGTTAGCGTCGATTATGATTGTAACGAAAAGTTATCGGATATATGAGATTGTCTTTTTTACAGGAATTATCGGTGCATCACAAGCTATTTTAACACCAAACTTGCAGTATGCTTTTCCGCATTTTCGCTTTATAGAATTCTTCATTGCACATGTATTACTCATTTGGGCACCGCTCTTTATGACGTGGGTAGAAGGATATAGACCGACCTTGCAATCTATTAAGCGTACGATGATATTTTTAAACATCATAATTCCAATCGTTTCATTCGTGAATTATAAAACAGGCGGTAATTATATGTTTTTAGCTCATAAGCCAGAAACAGCTTCATTACTCGATATGTTAGGGCCACATCCTTACTATATTATTTCATTAGAAATTGTAGCGCTTATTGGATGTTTCATTTTGTATATGCCGTTTTCAAAAAGTGAAAAACATGTGCATAAAGAATCACTAGGATCATAACCTAGTGATTTTTTTGTTGTAAATATTTATAATTCAGAAAATTAAGAATAAAATTAAGGAGTAAATTATATAGAGAGAAGGGGGAAAATGGTAAAGAAAGTTTTTTTGAATGGGATGGAAATGACAATTCAATTTATCATTTCAATTTTGGGTATTATTTTTTTAGGGGCACTGCCGAAATTATTTTATGGATTTGAGCTGAATGTATCAGCGTACATAAAGAGTCTAAAAGAAGTATTTGCGAAATTAATGGATATTTCCAATATGCAATATGCAAGTGATAAATTTTTATTTCCACAGTTGTTTGTTCATTATAAAGAAACAATGGTTATTTTCTTGTCTGCATTTTGCATTTCATTATTGGTAGCATTTTGTATCGTTTATATGATTATGAGTAGTTCACCGCGTATACAACATCGAATTAAAGCGTTTCTCATCTTTCTAGAATCCATTCCAGACATTCTTCTTATTTTAGGATCACAAATTTTAGTTATATGGTTTTTTAAACAAACAGGTTTTTTACCTTTTAAAATTGCGGCAATTGGAGGCGAGTCCATTAGAGGATTGCCGATATTTTGTTTGAGTATCCCGACTACGATTATGTTTGTAAAACTGTTAGTGCTTCGTTTTGAAAATGAGCTAGAAAAAGATTATGTATTATTTGCTAAGGCAAAGGGGTTGGATCGTTTTCATATTTTAAATCGCCATATTTTGCGAAATGTGTTTCTTAGTACACTTTTCTTTGCAAAAACGAATATTTGGTTTATGTTATCAAATTTATATATTATAGAATGGATTTTTAATACGAGAGGTATTTTTATGTTTTTGAAATCATATCCGGATATTAGGATTGAGGTTTTCATCGTTAGTGTGCTGCTTATTTATATTCCGATTTTTATTTTATTTAAACTGTTTCATTATCTCGTTCCAGCTGCGATGAAGGAGAGATTATAATATGTGGACGTATATAAAACGTGATAAAAGGTTTTGGATAAGCATTGGATTTCTTCTCATATTAGTTCTTTTGAGCATCGGAAATACGATATGGAATGATGGACAGATTAGAAAAGTTACACTGCAATATGATGCGGCCGGAAACCCAGAAGTGCCACCGTTTTCACCTTCATTACAATTTTTACTTGGGACAGACCGGAATGGATATGACCTTTTACATTTAGTGATTGAGGGAGCAAAGTGGACGATTGGAATATCGTTTTTAATCGCATTACTTAGAATGGTAATGGGTGTGTTTTTCGGTGTTTTGCTCGGAACATACATAAAAAGAGGCTTTTCAAAGATTGAGGCTTTCTTTGATAGTTTTACAGTCATTCCAACAGTTATGATTGCGTATTTCTTTCTTCAATCTGTTAATAGATTTGGAAGTGGAGAAGAAACAACAACTTTCTTTGAAAGGGCTTCATTCCAAGTGGTATTACTTGTAGCGCTTGCGATGCCAGTTATTGCACTATATGTTGCGAATGAAGTTCGTAAATTGAGAACGGAAGAATTTATTGATGCTGCGCGCATATTAGGCGGATCAAGAAGACACATAGTTATAAAACATATTTTTCCACATCTCTATATGACGTTTATACTCGTATTTCTTCAACAGTTTACTCAAACTCTTACAATTTTACTTCATTTAGGGTTACTTGAGGTGTTTTTTGGTGGGACGGTCCAGTTTGGTGGACCGATTCAAGGGATAAAAGAAATAGATTCTTACACGCATGAATGGTCAGGTTTAATTGGAGTGTATTTTAGATCTTTAACAGTGCATCCGTGGATTCCTCTTGTCCCAATTACATTTTTCGGACTTACTATTTTTTCAGGAAATATGATTGTAAAAAGTATAGAAGAGGCGATGAAGAAAGTAAGGTTAGGTGGAGAGATAAAGAAGACAAATGTAGAAGAGGAACAATCTGCTGTGCAGTCAAAAGAAGAGTTGTTTACGTTTAAACATACGATGTGAAAATAGAAAAGAAGCAAGCATAATCAATGCTTGCTTCTTCTTTATTTCGTAGAAACTTCACCTTCAACTGCTGTTTGTGGAATATAGTATCCGATTATGCCACCGATGATGGCTGGAACGATCCAACCAATTCCTAAGTTATAAAAAGGAATTGTGTGTACGATATTAGCAATAAAACTTGGTATCATTCCCACATTATCAAGTGCGTGAATACAGCTAATAATGAATGCAGCGATCATCGCTCCGATGTAGACAGAAGGTTTACGTTTCGTATATTTATCAATAAATGATACGACAATTAAAATGATTGTAATTGGATACAAAATGATTAATACAGGTAATGTGATTTTAATTAATAAGCTTAAACCTAAGTTTGAAATAACGAAGCTAAAGATACAAACGTATAGTACAAGCTTCTTGTATGAAACGTTTGTTAATACTGTTGTGAAGTAGTTGGCGAATGCACTTACAACACCGATTGCAGTCGTTAAACAAGCAGCTATAATCGCGATACTTAATAAAACATTCCCGCTTGTCCCAAAGAATTGATACATAACAGTAGCTAATAGCTGACCGCCATTTTCAAATTGTCCTAAGTTTCCGTTTGAAGCGCCGATATAACCGAGTAAGAAATAAACAATCGTTAAGAAAAGGGCTGCAATGCTTCCGCAAATAATTGTATATTTCGCAATGGACTTTTTATCTTGTATACCGTTTTGGCGAATGGCATTTACAACAATCGTTGATAAGACGAGAGCACCGATTGCATCTAATGTTAAAAATCCCTCGAGAAATCCTTTGAAAAATGGGATGTCTTTATAGTCACCGATAGGCTCAGAGAATGATCCTGGTGAAAGAATTGCTTTTGTTGCCATAATTGCAATAATTCCAAGCAAAATTGGCGTTAATATTTTACCGATATGATCTACTAATTTGGATGGATTTAATGATAGGAAGTAAACGACTGTAAAGAAAATAGCGCTAAAAACTAACATAGAATACCATTGATCTGGGAAAAGTGGTGCGATCCCAATTTCGTAAGATACAGATCCAGTTCGTGGAATAACAAATAGTGGGCCGATTGAAAGATAAATAATGATAGCGAATACTGCTGCGAATTTTGGATGAACACGGCTCGCTAAAGTGTTGAAACTACCACCGGCAAGGGCAACAGCGACGATAGCCAGTAAAGATAAACCGACGTCTGTAATAATAAAGCCTGTAATGGAAACCCACATGTTTTCTCCGGAAGAAAGTCCGAGAAGGGGCGGGAAAATCATATTACCAGCACCGAAGAAGACTGCGAATAGCAATAGGCTAATCGAAAGAATTTGCGCTGGTTTTAAAGTTGTACGCATATAAAGAAAATCCTCCTAATGAGTGTTTTTGTCGAAAATTCAAATAATTTGTCGAGTAACTGTTATTATTTTAAAGGTCTGATGACTAGAAAGCAATAGGGAATTT
Organism: Bacillus cereus group sp. BfR-BA-01383; assembly: GCF_022663495.1. Classification (NCBI taxonomy): domain Bacteria; kingdom Bacillati; phylum Bacillota; class Bacilli; order Caryophanales; family Bacillaceae; genus Bacillus; species Bacillus cereus group sp. BfR-BA-01383. The sequence goes on along the minus strand of NZ_JAKUFP010000007.1, from coordinate 154,029 downwards.
TGAAAATATTTTAAAATAATGCGTAAAACTGAATAAATATACTATTTATATGTTAATAAGGAAGGATTTAACTTTTAACATGAAAAAAACACATACCACGAAGATATGTGTGTTAAAAGTAAATCTTTTTATCGCGTTCTTCTTTTAAAATTTCAACCGCTTCCCGGAAACGTTGTGAATGGACAATTTCTCGTTCGCGTAAAAAGCGTAAGCTGTCATTTATGTCGGGATCATCTGATAAATCAATTAGCCATTGATAAGTTGCCCGTGCTTTTTCTTCAGCGGCAATATCTTCATATAAATCTGCGATAGGATCTCCTTTTGCTTGAATATAAGTAGCAGTAAAGGGAACACCGCCTGCATTATGATAAAATAAAGCGCTATCGTGATTAGCGTACTGTGCGTCTAATCCAGCAGCTTTCATTTGTTCAGGTGTCGCATCTTTTGTTAATTTATAAATCATTGTGGCTATCATTTCTAGGTGTGCGAACTCTTCGGTGCCAATATCGGTCAGCAAGCCAACGACTTTGTCAGGAATAGTATAACGCTGATTTAAGTAGCGCAGAGCAGCAGCCAGTTCACCGTCTGCACCACCGTACTGTTCAACTAATAATTTTGCGAGTGCTGGATTACAGGTGCTTACTTTAACAGGATATTGTAATTTTTTTTCATAAATCCACATATTTTCTCTCCTTTATATCTGCCATGGCCAAGGTCCTTTGCTCCATTCCCATGGAGCGTTAGAATAACTATTTCCAAACTGCTGAAGTGGCCCGTATTTTTCTTCAATTTTTTGCTGTAATACTCTTCGTTTATAGGAGAAATCATTGAATTGATTTATAGCCGCAGTATCGTCGGGATGCGTATCTAAATAGAGGGTGAGTTCAACTAATACAAAGTCTAGCTCTTGTAGTTCTTCAATCCATTTGTAATATTCATTCGGCAATGTTTGTGTCACGTTTTTATTCACCGTCCTTTTTTGTAAGGATTTTCATAATAATCATAAAAAGCAGGCCATAGAGTTCCTTTTCTTAAAGCTTCTTTTGGTGGGAATTGAGGTAAATTAGTTGGTTGAAAGCCCATGTATAAGTGGGGGGGAGTTGAGTAATATTTTTTCCCAATTGGAGGGCAAGGATCGTTTGGTCCATGAAAAGGTATGTAGGATTTCATGTATTTATCCATGTTACACTCCTCCTTTATCAATGAAATATTCATCACTATGTATTGTATTCGTACATAATTGTAAATTATGACTCATATAGAAAACTAATAGAGACGGGAGGAGTGCGGATGGAAAGGATTACAACAAGTGTTGTATTAGAATCTAAAAACTTAAAGGAAACATTATATTTTTATGAAGGGATTCTAGGTTTTAAACCGAGTAAGGAGAGACCACAATTACGTGTAACAGGTGTTTGGTATGATATTGGTTCAACGAGAATTTGTTTTGTTGTAAACAGGGGGCTGGGAGAGTATAGAGAGACTGTCACATCATCAGTGAAGGAACTATTTTTAAAAACTACAAATATCGAGCGAATAAAGAAAAAATTGGAATTTTATCGTATATCATTTGTGGAGGAATGCGATGGTGAAGAAGTAAGAATAATTTTCTATGATCCCGATCGTTTAAAGTTCCAAATTGTTTCGAAAAAGGATGGGGAATAGAGTCTTTTATAATGTAATGGTATTAATACAAATAAAAAAAATATTGACAAGCCTAAGCAAATATTTTAATGTGATTGTATAAAATTGTGTATATAAAGGGGAGTAACTTATTACAGTAAAGTCGTCATTACAGGGAGAAACCCTCGGCTTTATTGGCAACGTGTCGTTGTTAGTGAGACCTTTACCAGCAATGGTAAAGGCCCCTTATTGTCTTTTTTAGGACCCTTACCATATTTGGTAGGGTCCTTTTTGTATACAAAGAGAGGAGATATAAAAATGAAAAAACTTATTAGTAGATTAAGAGTTGTATTTCATGTTCGCCGATTTGTTCCATTCCTATTTGACTTTTTCACTTCAAAAGAGGTTTCCATAAAGAAGAAAATCTTATCTATTGCTTTTTTAGTTGGTTATGTTGCGATGCCGCTCGATTTAATTCCAGACTTCCTGCCGTTGATCGGTATTTTAGATGATATTGGAATTGTGTTATTCATTTTGAACCGAATTGTAAAAATGGCACCAGTGCAATTGCAAGAGAAGCATAATATGAATGTAGGATAGGAGTTAAAAGTATGGAGCAAATTATTTTAGATATAATTGAGTATTTAAAGCAGTTTTCTTATTTTGGAGTTATGCTAGCGTTAACGTTTGAGTTTATTCCAGCAGAGGTAGTTTTGCCTATGGTTGGATATTGGGTATATGAGGGTGATATGAATTTTTGGCTTGCTGTATTAGCTGGAACACTTGGTGGAACGACAGGACCATTAACTTTATACGCGCTCGGTTATTACGGAGGGCGTCCTATATTAGTGAAGTACGGGAAATACTTCTTTATTAAAGAAGAACAAATTCAAAAAGCAGATGATTTCTTTGAGAAATATGGACCGGTTGTAGCGTTTGTTGGACGCTTCGTTCCAGGAGTTCGAACGCTTATTTCTGTACCATGTGGTATGGCGAAAATGAACATATGGAAATTTAGTATATATACATTTGTAGCAATGTTCCCATTAACGGCTTTATATATTTATGTTGGCATGAAGTTAGGTCCTCATTGGGGGAAAGCGGCGGATATTGTTGGACAATATATGCTACCGATATTACTAGTTGTGGTTATTGTTGTAGGTAGTATATTAATCTATAAATTTATGAAAAAACGAAACAAAACTGAATCTATTTAGTTTATTTCGCTATTTGCGGGCAGTAAGATTCCCACCTTAAAACTTAGCTGTAAAGCAAAGTTTTGAGGTGGGAGTTTTACTTTAAATTACGATGTGATTATTTTTGAAAATGGATGAATAGTACAGGCAAAAGACTCTGAGGGACATACACATATAAGGAATAAAAAAGAAAGAAGGGAAAGACTATGTCTTGTGAGTGCTCAGGAACAGTTTTAACGTGTTGTCCGGATGATAGTAATAATTTTGTCCAAGATAAAGTTTGTAATCCGTGGTCTAGTGCTGCAGCTAGTACGTTTACTGTGTATGCGAATAATGTGAGCCAGAATATTGTTGGAACAGGTTATTTAACTTACGATGTGGGACCGGGCGTTAGTCCCGTAAACCAAATTACAGTAACAGTACTAGACTCCGGCGGCGGAACAATTCAAACATTTACCGTTTCTGAAGGAACAAGTATTTCGTTTACGTTCCGTCGTTTTAATATTATTCAAATTACGACACCAGCTACACCGCTAGGAACATATCAAGGGGAATTTTGTATTACGACAAGATATTTAATTTCATAGAGAGGGGAATTAAGATGGGGAATTGTAGTACAAATCTTTCATGTTGTGCAAATTCACAAAAAACGATTGTGCAAGATAAAGTGTGTATTGACTGGACTGCATCAGCAGCAGCAGAAATTATTTATGCGGATAATATTTCACAAGATATTTACGCATCGGGGTATTTGAAAGTAACGACTGGAACAGGGCCTGTTACGATTGTTTTTTATAGTGGTGGGATAGCAGGGACTGCGGTGGAAACAATTGTTGTTGCATCTGGAAATAGCGCATCCTTTACAGTGCGTCGTTTTGATACAGTTACAATCCTTGGAACAGCGGCGGCAGAAACAGGAGAATTCTGTATGACGATTCGTTATACTTTATCATAGAATATTGTAATATTTTAATAAAAACCGTACAAACTATGCATTAGTTTGTACGGTTTTTTGTGGACTTTTGGCCTTTCTCAAAAGTAATAGTTGTTTGTTTGTAAATAGAGTGCACTTATAAGCAGTCTCGCCTTGATTTACAATAAGTGAGCTGAAAACAGTAGCGACCTTCAATATAAGTAGAAGGATCTGTTGGGATATCTATTATGGAAACCGATTGTAAATTTGATCCTGTGTATGAAATGGTATTACCGGGTAAAACAGTGAAAGTACTAGAACTATTACCTACTATTTGTACAGTTAAAGCATTTGTACTATTTTTACTGTTATATACGGAAGTAGTGCCAGATAATGAAATACTTCCATCGTCTTTCCAAATAGTTAATGTTGGATAGATTTGTTTTGATTGTCTTTGAGAAGCTGGAATAAAATCATTCGAAATAAAAATATTACCAGCGAATTCATTTGTAATGAGTTCAGCATCGCATTGTTCAGGTGGCGGAATAGGAGGAGGACAGGGGACAAGTAGGTTGACAAATGATAGATAAAGGAGCAAAACATCCGATGTTTTTATGGGGTTTCAATGGAATCCCTCCTTTTTCATAAGATTGTTTACTATTATTAAATGTAACAACATGAAGGATGTTGTTAATAAATGGACAAAAAAATGAAAAAATTAAATAGTTTACTAGGCTTATAAAATCTCATGATTTGTTGGATTAGAAAAGTAATAGGTGTCTATTAGACAAAAAGGGCTGTTTCATATAAATGTGGAATTCCATGTAAAATTGACTGTATATTTACAAAAGTGAAATAAATTTTATTTTTAATTTAAACGAAGTTAATATACGTTCAGTACAATAATCATTGTAATTAATTCATTATATGAGGAGGATTCACGTGGAAAGAACTGCTTTACGAAAAGTAAAAGGCCTTATTGGATTATTAATGGTTTTTGTATTAGCGTTTGTATCAATTCCGTGGAGTACATCAGTCAAAGCGGAAGAGAAAAAGCAAGAAAAGGCAGCGAGTGAGAAGAAGTTAGTTTTTCCGGTTGTAAGTGATGTACATATTAAAAATAGTGGAACTGATGATACGTTTCGCTGGAAAAGAGCGATTGAACAGTTCAATACACTAGCACCGAAGCAAGATGCATTTGTGATTGTAGGTGATTTTACCGATTCAGGATCTGTGCAGCAGTATGATCGCTTCATGCAAGTGTATAATGAAAATGCCAATAAAGATGCGGTACGAATGAATTCTCTCGGTAATCATGATTATTGGAATGGTTTATCTGTAGAGGGAGCACAGAAGCGTTTCTTAGAAAAGACAGGAATGGAATCGATTTATTATCATAACGTGGTGAAAGGGTATCATTTCCTTGTTATGTCTCCAGAGGATGGGACGACTCATGGATATTATTCAGATAAATAAATTAATTGGTTAAAAGAAGAGATGGCAAAGGCACAAACAGATGATCCAGAAAAACCGATTTTCATATTTTTATATCAACATATTAAAGATACAGTATATGGTAGTCAAGAGTGGGGAACAAAAGATAGTGCGAAAATTAATGAGGTATTAAAAGAATATCCGCAAGTTATTACGTTTTCAGGTCATTCACATTATCCGTTAGATGATCCGAGATCGATTCATCAAAAAGACTTTACATCAGTTGGTACATCTTCAGTAAGTTATATGGAAGTTGAAGGCGGTAAAGTACAAGGAAATATCCCGCCAGGAGCTAGTACATTAAGCCAAGGTTTATTAGTAGAAGTAGATGATGAAGAAGTAACGATTAATCGCCGTGATTTCCATGCAAATTCTTGGACAGGCGAGCCTTGGAAAATTAAATTGCCAGCAAAGAAAGACACATTTACACATGTAGAAGATCGAGATAAAGAAAAGCCATATTTTGCTAAGGATGCAAAGCTTGCTGTATCAAATGTAACAGAAAATGCTGCAACAGTAACATTCCCGCAAGCGTTGGATAATCTGCTTGTTCATTCTTATCGCGTACAAGCAAAGGATAAACAAACAGGAGAAATTAAAAATAAGTTGTTAGCATTCTCAGAGTTTTACCGTGACCCAGTGCCAAAAGACCTTACGTTTACACTTGCAGGGTTAGATGGTGGGAAAACATACCTACTTGAAGTCGTTGCAATTGATTCATTTGGCAATGAAAGCGTACAGCCGTTAACTGCAGAAATCACAACGAAAAAAGATAATATTGACCCGAATGTAAAAGTGCCAAAGGCTGATGTTTTCGATGTAAACTTCGCAGATGGTACATTTAAAGATAATTCACCATTTGGTACAAAAGGTGATGTGAAGGGCAATGTGACTATTGAATATGATAAAGCATTGAAAAAGAATGTTATGAAGTTAAACGGAAAAGCAAATACATTTGGATACCTTCCGTTTTCAGCAGAACAAAAAGAAAAAGTAGCAAATTCATTTACGTTAGAAACTGTATTTTCAATGAATGAAATTCGAGGACAAGGTATTTTGCAAAATACAGAGAGCGGTGGAATTGGTTTTGAGTCTACAGGAAGTGGATATGTTGAATTATGGGCTCATATTGGCGGAAGTTATAAACGTGTTGGCGTTCAATTAGAAGCAAATAAAACGTATCATTTAACAGGAACGTATAACGGGAGTGAAGTAGCAATTTACGTAGATGGTAAAAAAGTAAATAGTCAGCCAGCTCAAGGAAAAGTCTATCATCCAAACGTACCATTTGCATTTGGGGCGGACCCAGATAGTAATGGAAATGGTGGTATTCCGTTAAATGGTCAAATTGCGCTAGCAAAATTATATAGTAAAGCATTAAATTCTTCAGAAGTATTAGCAGCGTACAATGAGTTTTCTACTCGTACGAAGTTAGAGCAAGTAAATGCATTATATGAAGAGATTGGAAAAGTAAAAGAAGTGTTAGCTGGTACGTATGAATTTGGTGATAAGCCAGGTCAATATTCAAAGGAAGCATTTCAAGAATTAGAGAAAAGCTATAATAATGCAAAGAAAGCATTTGAAAATGTAGCAAGTACTGGGGAAGAAATTACTCAAACGTATAATGAATTAAAAACAGCAAGTGTAACATTTGTACAATCTAAAGTAGCAGAAGAACAGCCGAAAACACCGAAAGAAAAATTACAAATCAATATTGAATCTGCTAAAGCTGTCGTAAAGAAAGCGCAAGCTGCCAATGTAACAGATGGTTCAGTGAAATCATTACAGCAAAAAATTTCAGTTGCAGAGGCTGTATTAAAAGATGTGAAAGTAAAAGATGCACAGGTAGAAACGATGAATCGTACATTAGAGCATGCGATTTCACTCGTTGAAAAAAGTATCAACAAGTAAGGTATAAGAAAAAGAAGCTTATCATGATAGGCTTCTTTTTTGTTATACTAAAAATAGTATAGAAAAAGGGAGCGAATAAGTTGGAACAGAAAAAGCTAAAAAGAATTCTTGAATATGTATGGATCGCGGTTGTGCTCCTTGTAGGATATTATTTATTAAAAGATAAAAGTATTTGGGTTCTATTTTTAATGACTTTCTTATTAGCGGGTTTAGGCACGTTATTTATTAACTTTTTCTTTGATAGTGTGAATGCATGGAAGAAGAAAAAGAAGGGAACGAAGTAAAGGAAATATGTATGCAAAAGTGGAGCTCGTGTACGATCGGAATTGGCATTCTGAAGTGTTCCATACCATTGGTATATTTTTCGTTTTACAATCGTTAACGAAACGCATAAGAATAGCTCGCCGTTTTATAGGCGAGCTATTTTTTTATGCTTTTTTCTTTTCATCTTTTTCTTTTTCAGTAGCTAAATGACTATGTTTTCTAGAGTAGAAGAAATAGAAGCATAAGCCGACTATAAGCCAAGCCGCAAAGCTAATCCATGTCGTTTTAGACAAATTAATCATTAAATATAAACAGCAAAGAATCGCAACAACTGGTAATACAGGTACGAAAGGTGTGCGGAATCCGCGTTTTAAGTCAGGATGTGTTTTTCGTAAAATAAGTACAGCGCAGCAAACGAATGTAAAGGCAGTTAACGTACCGATGTTTACTAAGTTTGCTAGTAAGTGTAAGTCTAAAAGTCCTGCTAATAAAGCGGCAACAACACCAGTGATCCACGTATTTAATAAAGGGATTTTTACTCTTTTATTTACACGCGCTAGCGCTTTTGGAAGTAAACCGTCGCGGCTCATCGCATATGAAACGCGAACTTGTCCATACATAACGACTAAAAGAACGGTTGTCATTCCTGTCATTGCACCAACAGCGAGCAGCCCTGCAATTGTATCCTCACCAACGAAATGTAAGGCAAATGCAACTGGATCCGAAACATCTAATTGTGTATAAGGAACCATACCTGTTAAAACGAAAGATACGATCATGTATAAAACAGTACAAATAAGAAGGGAACCGATAATGCCAATTGGTAAATCACGCTGTGGTTTTTTCGTTTCTTCGGCAGCGGTTGCGATTGCATCAAACCCTAAAAAGGCAAAGAATACAGTGGCCGCTCCAGTAATAATACCGTCGTATCCGAATGGAATGAAAGGCGTCCAATTTTCAGGCTTTACATATTTTGCGCCTGCTACAATAAAGGCGATAATAACAGCTAGCTTTATAAGAACCATAATATTATTAATGCGTGCGCTTTCGCGTATACCAAAACTTAATAGGCCAGTAATGAGTAGTAAAATACAAACAGCTGGTAAATCGATCAGACCACCTTTTCCGACGCCAGGGGCCGAGGCGATTATGGCGGGAAGGTGTATGTTAAACCCGTGAAGTAATGATTGCAAATAACCAGACCATCCAACAGCTACCGCTGCGACGGCAAGTAAATACTCGAGCATTAAACACCAACCAACGATGAAGGCGACGATTTCTCCGACTGTCATGTATGCGTAAGTGTACACACTTCCTGAGACAGGTATAGAAGAAGCAAATTCGGCATAACAAAAGGCTACACAAGCACAAGTAAAGGCAGCAATGAGGAATGATAGCATAATACCAGGACCAGAATGCTTCGCCGCTACAATACCTGTTAATACAAAAATTCCTGTCCCAATTACGGCGCCAATTCCTAAAAACGTTAAATCGAGTGCAGTTAATGTTCTTTCTAGCTGTCTTGGTGATTCAGTACTAAGCGCTTTTTTTCGTAATAATGACTTCACTTTGGACTCTCCCCCCGTTTTTTCATTTCCATAACTGCGAATGTAGTATGAGCCCACTAAAAAAGAGTACGTAAGTATATGGAGGTACAGTTATGGTACGTAGTTTTTAAAATTGCTGGATTAATCTTAATATAATTCAGAATATTTTGTCAAATGAAAATGTGACAAATAAAATGCGGATTAATAGGGGAAACTATGCGCAGAAATGGATGCGATGCGGATTAACAATCAGCTTTTGGGGAAGAAAACCCACTGATTAAAGTTTTACTTTATAAAGTAGGAGAAGATGCTATGTTATTTTATTTTGAACTTGTCGTCATTTTACTTTGTACGAAATTAGCTGGTGACATTAGCGTTAGACTTGGTCAGCCTTCTGTACTTGGTAAATTAATTGTTGGTATTATTATCGGTCCTGCTGTACTCGGTATTATTAATAGTTCGGAACTTATCGATGAACTGAGTGAAATTGGTGTTTTGTTACTCATGTTTATGGCTGGGCTTGAAACAGATTTAGAAGAGTTAAATCGGAATTTGAAATCATCATTTGCAGTAGCGGCTGGTGGAATTATTTTTCCTTTCATCGGTGGTTATGTAACAGGATTGCTGTTTGGATTAATACAATCTCATGCAATTTTTTTAGGGTTATTACTTTGCGCAACATCGGTTAGTATTACGGTGCAAACGTTACGTGATTTAGGAAAAATGAATACGAGAGAAAGTACAACTATTTTAGGTGCTGCTGTATTTGATGATGTCATTGTCGTTATTCTATTAGCGTTTGTTATGAGCTTTTTAGGAACACAAGATGTGAATATAACACTTGTTATCGCAAAGAAACTTATTTTCTTTGTAAGTATTGTTTTTATCGCATGGAAAGTTGTTCCGTGGATTATGAAAATGCTTGTCCCACTTCGTGTATCGGAAGCATTAATTAGTGCGGCACTTATTATTTGTTTCTCTTTTTCGTATTACAGTGAAATGATGGGAATTGCAGGTATTATTGGAGCATTTGCAGCCGGAATTGCCATTTCTCAAACAGAGTATAAGCATGAAGTAGAACATAAAATTGAACCGATTGCTTATGCGATATTCGTACCGGTGTTCTTCGTAAGTATTGGAATGGAAATTACATTTCAAGGCATTGGAAGCCAGCTTTGGTTCATTATTATTATGACGCTCATTGCGATCTTTACAAAGTTAATAGGATCAGGTTTAGGAGCAAGACTAACGGGGTTCAATCTTCAATCTTCTATTAGTATCGGTGCGGGGATGGTATCACGCGGAGAAGTAGCGCTTATCATCGCGGCGAATGGACTTACGGCGAATTTATTAGCGAAAGAAAATTTCACAGCGATTGTTATTGTTGTTATATTAACGACAATTATTACGCCGCCGCTTTTGAAGAAATATTTCGTATAGAAGGAAAGAGCTTATCTGATGTAGGTAAGCTCTTTTTTTATTGTAAAAAGCAATGGTCATGTAGCATGGAGGGTTTGTAATTATGGTAAAATCTATGTATATGATGTAGGCAAGGAGAGGAATACGTGAAGATTACTAAGGAGAAGATTATAGGTGTAATTATACTCCTTTTATTGTGCATACCATTTACTGCATGGAAAGAATCAAAAGTGAAAGAATTTCCGGTTTCTATTTTCTCGGAAGAAGCAGATGGTGAGTACGATCAGAAGCTTAAATACACTGCTTTTTTACCTAGTGTTGCGATTTGGATGAACGGTTGGGAAAAGAAGTGGACAGAAGGGGAAAGAACTGTTTATCAAAAAGGAAATCGCATTGTAAATGTGTTTCATCCTCCTGGCGATGATGGTTTTTACCTTCATGAAGCAAGAGAAAATAAGTGAACGCAACCGTAAGAAGTGGAGGTTAAATAGTGAAAGCTTCAACATTACTATTTAAAATTGAAAATAATATGGATCAATTTTCACCAGCTGAAAAGAAGGTTGCCATGTATATAATGGAGAATGCAGAGATTGTTCCGAACTTAACGACGAAAGAAGTGTCAACGAATGCAAGCGCAAGTGAAGCGAGTGTTGTTCGCTTTTGTAAATCGATTGGGATCGGAAGCTTTAAGGCATTTAAAATAGCGCTCGTTCGTGAATTAACGATTGCTGATTATAATATTAATGATTTTTCAGTGATGAATACAGAAGATGGACCGTATGATTTGTTTAATAAAGTTACATATGTGAATAAGGCTGCAATTGAGGCGAGTGTTACTGCTATAGATAAGAAGGAACTTGAGAAAGCAGCGGATCGTATTGTAAATGCGGATAAAATCATATTTTACGGAGTAGGCGGATCAGCTACTCCGGCGATGGACGGTGCTTATAAATTTACGCGGCTCGGATTTACGGCGATGATGCTATCTGATTTTCACATGATGTTGCCACTCGTAACAAATTTAAAAGAAGGCGATATTTTTGTTGCGATTTCAACATCTGGTCGTACGAAAGATGTGCTTGAAATGGCGCAATATGCGAAGAGACAAGGGGCAACGGTTATCGGAATTACGAAGCTTGATCAATCATCACCTTTATATAAAGAGGCAGACATTCGTCTTTGTATGCCGGACGTAGAGCAAGATCATCGCATCGCGAGTATTGCTTCAAGAATGACACAACTGAATATGATTGATGCTTTATATGTGATTACTTTCAACAGAATTGGTAATAAAGTATTAGATCAATTTATGGAGACAAGAGAAGAAGCTCTGCGGTTACGGAAGTTAAAATGAAAAGATGGGGAAACCCATCTTTTTTTGTATACTGACATAAATTCGTCATGAAGAGAAATAAAATTTCATAAAATAAGAAAGTAATGTTGATTTTAAATTTCTTGAAGTTATAATAAAAGTATGAAATTAAATTTCAAAGAAGGTGACAACATGTTAGAAAATTTATCTACAGAACATCGCAATGAGAAGACGATGAACCTAGATGAGATGAGCATAAAAGAAGTGTTACAAAGTATGAATGAAGAAGATCGAACTGTTGCGTTAGCAGTTGAAAAAGAGATAGAACAGATTGAAAAAGTTGTCCAAACTGTCATTAAATCTTTTGAAGAAGAGGGCCGATTAATTTATATTGGGGCTGGTACGAGTGGGCGTTTAGGTATTTTAGACGCAGTGGAATGCCCACCGACATTTGGTACAGATGATAAAATGGTGCAAGGATTTATAGCAGGTGGATTGAAAGCGTTTACTAAGGCGGTAGAAGGTGCTGAAGACCGCGAAGAGTTAGCAGAAGAAGATTTAAAAGGTATCGGATTAAACGAGAAAGATACTGTGATTGGAATTGCAGCAAGTGGTCGAACTCCTTATGTAATTGGCGGCTTGAAATACGCAAATAGCGTGGGAGCGAGTACAGCTAGTATTTCTTGTAATAAACATGCTGAAATAAGTAAATATGCAAAACTAAATGTGGAAGTAGAAACAGGTGCAGAAATATTAACAGGATCAACGCGCTTAAAAGCTGGTACAGCACAAAAATTAGTGCTGAATATGATTTCAACAGCTTCAATGATTGGCGTGGGGAAAGTATATAAAAATTTAATGGTAGATGTTCAGTCTACAAATGAGAAGTTAGTAGAACGATCAAAACGAATTATTGTAGAAGCAACAGGTGCTAGTTATGAAGTAGCGACAGAGTATTACGAAAAGGCAGAACGTAACGTGAAAGCTGCGATTGTTATGGTGTTATTGCAGTGTGAGTATGGGGAAGCGTTAGAGAAATTAATAGAAGCGAAAGGTTTTGTGAAGAAGGCACTATAAATAATAGGGAGGGGGATTCTATTATGAAGAAAGAAGAGAGAATGGCCAAAGAAATTTCAGAGCAACTTGGGGGAATAAAAAATATTCGTGGCATAGCTCATTGTATGACGAGACTGAGATTAACGCTTCATGATGAAAGTAAAGTGAATATGGACCTTTTGAAAAAGGTTGAAGGCGTTATGGGGGTCATTGAAGATGAGACGCTCCAAGTTGTCGTTGGTCCAGGAACGGTAAATAAAGTAGCAGCTGAAATGGAAGGTTTAACAGGACTCAGAATTGGTGAAGTAGCAGATCATCATCTTGAAGATATTGGGCAAGAGATGAAGTCAGAGATTAAGAAGAAAAATAATACACCAATGAAAAACTTTTTACGAAAAATAGGAAGTATTTTCATTCCGTTAATTCCTGGTCTTGTTGCATCGGGAATTATAAACGGGGTTGCTAACTTTGCGAAAAACGCTGGTGCTGATCCGAATGCTACATGGCTACAGATGTTACTACTTATTGGCGGCGGTATCTTTACATTCTTAGGAATTTTAGTCGGCTGGAATACAGCGAAAGAATTTGGCGGGACACCGGTTCTTGGGGCAATTGCTGGTATTTTAATTTTCAACCCGGCGATGGCGAACGTAAAATTATTTGGTGAAGCGTTAGTACCCGGACGGGGCGGATTGTTTGCAGTTATTTTTGCAGCGTGGCTTATGGTTGTAGTGGAAAGACAAGTTCGAAAAGCTGTGCCAAATGCAGTTGATATTATCGTGACACCACTCATTACTGTATTAGTTGTCAGTATCGTAACGATGTTAGCAATTCAGCCAGTTGCAGGTTTCTTATCTGAAGGAATTACAAGCGGGATTAATGCTATTTTAAATATTGGTGGAGCGTTTGCCGGAGCAGTGCTTGCCGGAACATTTTTACCTCTCGTTATGGTCGGATTGCATCACGGTTTAACACCAATTCATATGGAATTTATTAATCAAACGCAAGTAACGCCTTTATTACCAGTACTCGCAATGGCTGGCGCTGGGCAAGTAGGAGCAGCGATTGCGATTTATGTAAAAACAAAAAATAAACGCCTTCGTAACGTAATTAAAGGTGCATTGCCAGTTGGATTTTTAGGAATTGGTGAGCCATTATTATACGGGGTTACATTACCACTTGGGAAACCATTTCTTACTGCTTGTTTAGGTGCAGCAGTTGGTGGTGCATTCCAAGCAGTTATGCACACAGCTGCACTCGGAATTGGCGTATCAGGATTATCTTTAATCCCATTAATTGCTGATAATAAATATTTATTATATTTCCTTGGATTAGTAGTTGCATATACTTTCGGATTCATCTTTACGTATTTTTTCGGCTTTAAAGAAGAAATGGCAGAAAATATATAGAAAAAGAGAAAGGGATTTCCTTTCTCTTTTTCTATTAATAGAGAGGGAGATTTATATGATAGGAGTTTCAATTTATCTTTCAAAAGAGAGAGTAGAGAAACAAGAAGAGTGGTTGAAAGTAGCGAAGGAAAACGGATTTTCATCTATTTTCACATCACTTCATATTCCAGAAGATGATCCAAATACGTATAAAGAGTTAATTCAAATACTTGGGAAACAAGCTCTCGAAAATGAAATGGAGTTAATGGTTGATGTCTCTCCGAAATCGTTACATCATTTAGGAATATCGTATGAAAATGTGGAAGAGTTATTGGAGTGGGGCATTACGGGTTTACGAATGGATTACGGCATCAAGCCGAAAGAAATTGCGAGTGTATCTCATAAGATGAAAGTAGCGTTAAACGCAAGTACGATTACAGAACCATTTTGGAAAGAGCTACTTGCGGAAAATATAAGAGTAGATCGTGTAGAAGCGTGGCATAACTTTTATCCGCGTCCAGAAACAGGACTAGCAAAGTCATTCTTACAAAAGCAAAATCAATATTTACATGAGTGCGGAATAAAAACGATGGCATTCATTCCGGGAGATGGGGAAAAACGCGGTCCGTTATATGAAGGTTTACCGACGTTAGAAAAACACCGCAATATGCGCCCACTTGAAGCATATTTAGAACTTGTTCAAGAGTGTGACGTTGATAAAGTGCTAATTGGAGATATAAGCGGGAGCCTAGAAAGTGTACAAGAAATTGCGATTGCAAGTAATGGAATTATTCCGGTGCGGTATCAATCATTTATAAATGATAGTGAAGTATTAAAAGTGGTAGAGCAAGTGCATACAAATCGATTAGACCCAGCACGTGATGTCATTCGTTCTGTAGAATCAAGAGAAGGAAATAAAGTTGTGTTACAACCGATGCATACAATTGCAAGAAAAAGAGGCAGCATTACAATTGATAATGAATTGTACGGTAGATATGCTGGGGAGATGCAAGTTGTTGTACATGATTTACCTGTAGATGAGAAAGTGAACGTTGTTGGAGTGATTGCAGAAGAGGATATATGTCTGCTGCCCTTTATTAATGCAGGCCGGAAATTTCAACTTGTCCCTAATGAATAATATCTTGAACTAAAAAACATTATCCGTAAAAAGGATAATGTTTTTTAGTTAGGAATGTTTTCGCACTAAAGCTCTAGTTGGCTGAACAGCAACAGTTTTGAAATGAGAAAATAAATAACACCCTGTAACGACGATAATTGTCCCGAAAATTTGAATCCACGTTAATTCTTCTCCTAGGAACAGGAATGCTAAGATTGCTGTAAAAATCGGATTGAAGTTTAGAAAAATCCCTGACGTTGTAGCTCCTAATTTTTGTACACCGATATTCCAAAACACCATACAAAGAACTGTGGAAATAAGCCCTGTATATAAAAGTGATGTTATGAAAGACGTATCTATATTTGAAACAGTGAAGCTACCTATGTTAAATGGCAGTAATAAAATAACGCCGAAAATACCAGAATACAACGTCGCCATAAGCGGTGAAGTTGTTTTTGTTGCCCATTTACTGCAAACAGAATAGATTCCCCAAATACAAACTGCCGCCATCATCCATAAATCTCCACTATTAAAATGTAGTGAAAATAAAAGTGAGAAATCACCTTTTAAAAGTACGAGAATAACGCCAAAGAATGAAAGAGTCATAGATAGAATTTGAAGTGTATTTACTTTTTCCTTTAGAAATAATACAGAAAATAATGCGATGGAGATCGCGTTTAATGTAGAAATAAGGCCTACATTCGTTGCGGATGTTTTTTCTAATGCTAAAAATTGAAAGATGTTAAAAAGAACGACCCCTGAAATTCCCATCAGTATTAATGGAAGTATTGCAGCACGTGGTGGAATGATTTTCTTTTCTTTAAACCATACCATCGGTAATAAACAAACGATCGCAATCATCCATCTTAAACTTGTCAGTGTCATCGGTGATGCATGATCAACGAGTGATTTCCCAACGACAAAATTTCCTCCCCATAATAAGCTCGTTAATAATAGTAAAAAGACATAAAAATAAGGCATGCTAAAATCCCCTTTGTTGTGATCAATGTGAATTGTAAATAATTTTAGCATTTTTCTTTATTATGTAATATATTCTTTTGTATAATGATAAAAACTCGATAAAATGTTTTGTTGTAAATGTTATTGATAGAAAAATATTCAGTTTTATATAAATTATAAGGTGTTTTTTCGAATAATCATCGGTAAGAAAAAAGGGGGAAATTGTAATGGAGTCGTCTGTTATTAAAGTGTTAGATGATTTGGATGTACAAATTTTAGATATATTGCAGAAGGAGTCACAAGTAAGTAATGCAGAGCTAGCACGCCGTGTTAATTTATCGCCGGCTGCTATGCACGCAAGAATAAAAAGATTAGATGGAGAAGGTTTCATTGATAAGCAAGTTGCGATTTTAAATCAAGAAAAGCTTGGGTTTGATTTACTATGTTTTATTTTTATGAGTACGAATATTCATCAATCGGATAAGCTGGAAGTGTTGGAGAAAGAATTAGAATCGATGCCGGAAGTGTTAGAATGTCACTGTTTAACAGGAGAGTACGATTATTTATTAAAGGTGGCGAACCGTGATCGTAAAGAGCTGGAGCAGTTTATTAGAAAGTTAAATAAGTTAGGGATTACACGGATACAGACGAGTTTAGCACTGCGTGAAATTAAATATTCGACGGTATTGCCGATACGAAATGAGGGACCAAGCATCGATTAGATTGCTTGGTTTTTTGTTTGTGTAATATTCAGAAAAATGATTGACTGGGAGAAAAGAGAGATGTATTATTATATAAAATTATGAATTAAAATTCATTGAAAGTTATAAATATTAATACCAGAGGCAAGGGGATATAATATGAAAATCTTTAATGCAGTCACAAGTGATGTGCAAGAAATTTATAATCTCATTGAAATTTACGCAAAAGAGGGAGTTGTTTTACCGCGTTCTCTTTTGTCTCTCTATCAATATTTGCAATGTTTATATGTTATGAAAGAAGACGGGAAAATTGTTGGAGTTGCTGGATTGCATGTATTAGGAGAAGACCTTGCAGAAGTACGATCTTTAGTCGTTTCGCATACATATGCAGGGAAAGGGATAGGGCGTATGCTCGTAAATCATGTGATGGAGGAAGCTACGAAAATAAATGTAAAAAGAGTGATTTCCTTAACGTATGAAACAGTATTTTTTCAAAAGTGTGGATTTGATTTTGTAAATAAAGAAGCATTGCCAGAGAAAGTGTGGATTGATTGCAGACATTGTCCAAAGGTTGATTATTGTGATGAGGTGGCGATGGTTCGGTATGTTGGGTGAAAATTTTATAGAGAAAAAGAGCCCACTATTATGTAAATAATAGTGGGCATCTATATTTCAATAAGAAATGAGAGTGTTATTAAGAATTTGAATTCGTTTGTCTCACGGCAAAATTATAAAGTGGATCTCTAAGTTCATAGTTATACGTAAAACCGTCGACAATTCCTACAACTTTATCGTTATCATAAAGGTCGAGCATAAATTGTGCCATTTGTTTTGCAGTGTGGAATTTCGGTACAACATTATCGTATTGGAACTCATCAATATCAAATGAGCGTTTCGCAAATTCTGTTTCAGTTGCAGCAGGAGCTAAAACTTTTGCTTGCAGTTTTGCGCCTTGTTCTTTTAGTTCGTGAGATAGCCCTTCTGTAAATGCACTTACATAAAACTTCGTAGCACAGTACGTAACAGCATCAGCAACAATCGTGTATCCACCGCCTGATGAAACGTTAATAAGCTGTGTTCCCTCGATCATTGAATAATCTCGAACGAAAAGGGAAGATAGTATTGTTAGTGCTTCTATATTTACATGCAACATCGTTTCTATCTTGTTTAAATTTTGTTCAGCAATTGAGGCGAAATTACCAAAACCTGCGTTGTTAATCCACGTTTCAATTTGAAAACTTTGTAGACTTTCATACAGTTTATAAACTTCTTCAGTGACGGATAAATCAGTTTTTCGAATGACAACATCCAATTTCGGATTCATTTCGTTAATTTTCAATTTTAATTCTTCTAATTCTGCTTGTCTTCGAGCTACAAGTATTAAGTTTTTTCCGCGAGATGCAAAGGCTAAAGCTGATTCATAGCCGATTCCTGAACTAGCACCAGTAATAACAGTATATTTCATATAAAATCCTCCTAAATTCAACTTAATTATTATGGTTAGATTTTATTTATTAGAGTATACTCTAAGTCAAATGTTTTTTATAAATTTGATAAAGCAGTAAAATATATGAAGATAAATGGCATGCGGAGGGAGTACGAGTATGTACACAATTAGTGAGGTAGCTAAATTATTAGGAATGAGCACACATACATTACGTTATTATGAAAAGGAAAATATATTAATTGCAAATCGCGATACAAATGGGAATCGAATTTATGAAGAGTCACATATAAAGTGGTTGCAGTTTGTAATGAAATTAAAACAAACACAAATGCCGATAGCGAAAATAAGAGAATACGCTAGATTATATACAGAAGGGGAGCATACAACCGGGGCTCGTTTGCAATTGTTAGAAGATCATAAAAAATCTATTCAAACTCAAAGAGAAAACTTAGAAATTACAGAGAAGATGCTTGAAAATAAAATTATTGCATACAAAGCCTCGTTGGAAAATAAATAGATTAAAAAATCCTCCGTTTCTTATTACGTGATGAAAAATGAATTTGATCTATAAGTATTTCATCATAGTGTGCGGGCAAATTAAAAAGAGCAGCTAGCAAAAGCTAACTGCTCTTTTTAAGGGATCTCTCCAAGGGGGAATGGAGAAAATCTTATGTTACTAGCATTATTGACAGATTATTGAGAAATATACATGTGGATTTAAGAAATTTAAAATATTTGGGGTTAATAGAATCTGGGTGTTGACACTTTATCAATTGGTCATATAGAATATTTATGAATGACATTCAGTCATTTTTCTGTGGAAGGGTATAGATAAGCAACCTTTATATGTAGTTAGCTTAATAACGGAACAAATATAAGGATAAATGAGGATGATATTTGTTTTTAAATAGTAGTTAGCATGAGATTATATTTTTTTTATTAAAAATGACTGATAGTCAGTCACAAGAGGTGGTAAGTATGAAAAATAAAGCTTGGTTATATGTCATATTAACGTGTATATTTGAAATTTTTTGGGTGTTTGGTTTTAACACAGCTCACACTTGGTGGCATTGGGTCATTATTGTAGGAGTTATCGCTGTTGATTTTCATTTTCTTTCTAAAGCGTGCGAACATATTGCAACAGGGACTGTATATGCTGTGTTTGCCGGAGCTGGGACGGTAGGTACTTTCCTAATGGATGTATTCCTTTTCGGCGGAAGTTTCAGTGTAGGGAAATTATTCTTTATCGTGATGGTTGTAGCGGGCGTTATCGGTTTAAAATTGGCTGATAATAAAGCAGAGACTGTGGAAGAAACTATGGAAGGAGCTGCTTAAAAATGGGTTGGTTTTTCGTATTGTGTGCTGCAATTAGTGAAATAGTCGGTGTGATAGGTCTTAAAATGTATAGTAAAGACAAGACGTTAGCAAATGGAGCGATTTATATAGGTGGCTTTGCAACTTCCTTCGCATTCTTATACAAATCTTTCTTATTCTTACAAGTAAGTGTCGCTTATGCGGTTTGGATTGGTATTGGAACAGCCGGCGCAGTTTTATTAAATATGTTTCTATTTGGTGAATCGAAAAGTAAGGCACGTGTTATCAGTGTCGCTCTTATTGTATGCGGAGTGACGGGATTAAAGGCTCTTTCATAAGAAATTGATATTACAGTTGAATCTCCTAACGATTTGTTAGGAGATTTTTATTATAAAAAGTGCACTATAATTGACAGTACAGCTCGTTATTCTATAAAATGAGTGACAGTCATTCAATACGCGTGTGAAAGGGTTTAGATGATGAATAAAAAAGAGAAAATTGTCTATGCAGCTATTGAAGTGTTTCAGGAAAAGGGCGTTGAAAAAACGAAGATTTCTGATATCGTGAAATTGGCTGGCATTGCGCAAGGAACTTTCTATTTATATTTTCCTTCTAAGTTATCTGTTATGCCTGCAATAGCAGAAGTGATGGTTGAAAAGATGATACTTGCAGTGAAAGAAAAAGTACAGAACGATGCACCTTTTTCAAGTAAAGTTGCGCAAGTAATAGATGCAGTGTTTAACTTTATAGCGGAATATCGTGAAATACAAGCTTTAATGTATGCGGGTCTTGCATCTACTGAACATATAAAAGAATGGGAAGCTGTGTATGAGCCTCTTTATATGTGGCTAAGCGAATTTTTAAGTGAGGCAAAAGAAGCTGGTGAAATTCGTGATTCGGTTCACGCAGAGCGAACAGCGAAGTTATTTATCGCTCTTGTTGAATCAGCAGCGGAACAAGTTTATTTATATGATCATAAAGATGATGAGCAAGTCGAGCTACAAAAGGCAGAAGTACTAGATTTTTTAACACATGCACTACATATAAAAGAATAGAGAAATAAGATGAACCTGTCTGAAAGGGTAGGTTCATTTCTGTGGGAAACTGAATGATAGTCATTCATCCTGTACTTATGTATGTGTGGAAAAGGATAGAGTGAAACTTTAATAAGTGAGAGCCATCTCCACTTATTATGAGCCCACGAATAACGGGATAAAGAAAAAACTTCTTGGGCATTATTTTTGAGAGGAACTTACGGGAAGAGGTGCTAAAAATTGCAAAAACCGATAAAAGAACAAAAGATGGTATTGATCATTCTTTTGAGTAATATATTTATTGCTTTTTTAGGGATTGGATTAATCATTCCGGTTATGCCGTCCTTTATGAATGATATGAATTTAACAGGGAAGACGATGGGATATCTCGTTGCAGTATTTGCAATGGCTCAGCTTATTACGTCACCTATTACGGGTCGCTGGGTTGACCTTTACGGTAGGAAAAAAATAATCATCATTGGATTATTTATTTTTGGTGTTTCAGAGCTTCTTTTTGGATCAGGAAAAGATGTATGGATGCTTTATATGGCACGGGTGTTAGGCGGGATTAGTGCTGCGTTTATTATGCCTGGCGTTACAGCATATGTTGCTGATATTACATCTATTAAAGAACGTCCAAAGGCGATGGGATATTTATCTGCGGCTATTAGTACCGGATTTATTATAGGACCTGGAATCGGTGGGTTTATTGCAGAATATGGAATACGTGTGCCGTTCTTCGTTGCAGCAGCAATTGCCTTTGTAGCATGTGTGATTTCTATCTTTATTTTGAAAGAACCGTTAACGAAAGAACAAATTGCAGAGATTTCTGCTAATACGAAGGAATCGAGTTTTATGGGGGATTTAAAGAAATCATTAAATCCAATGTATGCGATCGCATTTGTTATTGTATTTGTACTCGCATTCGGTTTATCAGCGTATGAAACTGTTTTTAGTCTGTTTTCTGATCATAAGTTTGGTTTCGCGCCGAAAGATATTGCGGCAATTATTACGATTAGCTCAATTTTTGGGGTAGTTGTACAAGTATTTATGTTTGGGAAATTGGTAGACATGTTTGGTGAGAAAGTGCTAATTCAATTATGTTTAATTGTAGGAGCAGTGTTAGCATTCGTTTCAACTGTAGTTTCTAATTATTGGATTGTACTGCTTGTTACTTGCTTCATTTTCTTAGCATTTGATTTACTTCGTCCCGCTTTAACGACGTTTTTATCAAAAGCAGCTGGAAAAGAACAAGGATTCGTTGCTGGTATGAACTCAACGTATACGAGTTTAGGAAATATCGCAGGACCAGCGATGGGCGGAATATTATTTGATATAAATATTAATTACCCATATGCTTTCTCAGGCGTTGTTTTAATAGTTGGTCTTGGCATTACATTTATGTGGAGAGAGAAGCAATTAGCTGGAAGTTTAGCGAAGTAATAAAACCCCTTACGACGGTAAGGGGTTTTTGTTTTACAAACTTAATCCAAACCGTTTTAATTCAATAAAAATCCCTTCTAATTGCTTTCCTTTATCCGTTAATGTGTACTCTACACGCGGCGGAACTTCTGGATATACTTTTCTCGATACAATTCCTTGTGTTTCTAATTCTTTTAGTCGAAGTGATAATGTTTTCGGACTAATACCGTCCATTGATTTTTGTAAATCACTAAAGCGTAATGTTCCTTCGATAAGAAGGTCACGAATGATTAAAAACGTCCACTTTGTACTAATTACGTCAAGCGTTTTAGCGATAGGACAAGGAATGCCAGGTAAACCTTTCGTTAATTCAACCGGATCTATATTGCTCATGGAATTAGCCTCCATAAAAATTTTTTGAATGAATTTGCTTTATAGTATCACAAAACTATACTTTTGGTAACTATATGAAAAAAATATCACTACTTCCATAAAGGAAGTTAGTGCATATACAATAGCAATACGAAATACAAAGGGTTTGTATGAGGAGGTGATTTCCATGAGTATGAAAAAGTTGTTTGCGTTCCTTAGTTTTTTTGTCATTTGTATTGTGCTTGTAGCGTGTAGTGGGGAACAAAAAGCTGAAATCCAGTTATTAAAAGAAATGCCAAAGCCAAAAGTAATGACGATTGATCCTTCACTCAGTAAAAAGGAAGCGACAGAAATCGTGCATGCAGCGCAGCGTTTTTATGCATTTTGGGATACAGGTAAAGAGGAACTTATTCCGCAGACTGTTACTGAAAACTTTTTTGATAATACGTTACCAAAAGGTCGCCCACAAGGCGTTGAAGGATTAAAGTTTGCAGCACAAAATTTTCGTAAAGTTGTTCCTGATATACATTGTGAGATTGAAGATTTATTAGTTGTTGGAGATAAAGTAACAGCTCGTCTTTCTTTTACAGGAACGCATAATGATAAAAAAATCAATTTTTTTGCGATTGATATTTTACATGTGAAGGACGGAAAGATAACGGAAGATTGGCATTTAGAAGATAATCTTACACTGAAACAGCAACTGGGATTAATAGCCGAGGAATAAAAATAAGGGAGAGAAAAGCGATGAAAAATATATTGATTATAAATGGACATGAAAAATACGGTACAAAGGAAGGAAGATTAAATAAAACGTTAGTTGATTGTATGGTAACGGTATTAAGCGAGAGTCATCATGTGAAAACAACAACGATTCAAGATGGATATAGTATTAAGGACGAACAAGGAAAGCTTTTATGGGCGGATGTTGTGATTTATCAAACACCAATTTACTGGTTTAGTGTTCCTGGATTATTTAAAACGTATATGGATGAAGTATATGAATACGGTTTGTTCTTTGAAGGTGCAGATGAATATGGAACAGGTGGTTTATTAAAAGAGAAGCAGTATATGTTTTCTACAACTTGGAATGCACCTGAAAAAGCATTTGGGGATAAGACGAAGTTCTTTGAAGGGGAAAGTTTAGAATCAACGCTTAGTCATTTACATCGTGTGCAGAAGTTTCTCGGTATGAATCCGTTAAAGAGTTTTGCTTGTTATGATGTGGTGAAGAATCCGAATATTGAGCAGTATTTATTAAACTTGAAAAACCATATGGATGAAGTAATTAAATAATAGTTTGCATCTGTATGTGAAGAAGGTACTACTAAGGATGTAGTACCTTCTTTTTCATTCATAAAAATTACTTAGTTCTTATTGGCTTAAAGTCTTCATAAGTGGAATCTAATATTTTATCCCGCTATTTGTGGGCAGTAAAACTCCCACCTCAAAATTCGGCTGGAGCAAAGAGCTTAGGTGGGAGATCAACTGCCCGTAAAAGCCCGATTGGTGCGGGCTGATTATAGTTTCACTTTATGAAATACGTTGAAAATCTTTACTCATACAGGACTGTTTTAGTTTTTTTGATTTTATCAAATATTTAATATCAGAGGCGTTATCATATGAAAGCTGAATATGATAATAGTTAATATACTCAAATAATGCAAACACATAAATAAATAAATAAATAGGGCGAATGATATCCCGCCTACAGGTAAGTGAGGATACCAAATTGAAAAATCAATAATAAACATAATAAGTCCCGTGATAATCAATCCTATATTTATTTTTTGTAGCATTTTTAAATATTGAATAACCCCAATAGGTGTAACAGATGTTTTTTCTTTTTTTAGTCTTTTCCACTTTACATACCAGTAAACCGTTCCTTGTAATAAGATAAACTCTAAAAGAAGAAATGAGACCCAAAAAGAGTATAGGGAATATAAATGTAATGTAGGATAAGCATAATTAAGTAAGGAACTTGTGAAAATAAAAATAATGACTGAAAATAACTCACCTGTGTATAGATAGGAAAGCCTTTTTTCTAGGTTGCGTTTCATGGTTCTTCTCCTTTTATAAAAACTCACATTTTAATACGGGGATGGCTGTATCCATAACTTCACAAAATTCGCCCAACCGAATGAATCGATTGTTACATTCTTTAAAGAAGAAGGATATGTTTTTCTTTTTAAAACGGATCCACTACAGCTAAATTTGGAGTGGTATTTGGCTGTAGTAAAAGGTTTTTTAACGTGCCTACTAATATGTAGCCACTAATAAGTACAATAAGTCCGATAACACGTAATGTTTATAAGGGCACTTCACGGTTATTCGTTTCTGCCGGGTTTTGGGGCGGTGAAGGTGGATTGTTGTTCATAATAGGGATCCCATCTTTTTTATTTATATATGTGTAAAATCATTATTTAACTTATGGATTGGAATTGTATAGTCATTTTCACTATATGAGAGCTGCCTATGAATAGTGATAAGAAATTTTAGGACGAGAAAAGAGGCTGCTATGTACAGCCTCTTTTTCGTTAAAATGAAGAAATTCGTTTCTTCGTTTTTGGTACAATAATAAATTTGATCCAGAGTAATCCGGCAATTATAATGATAACACTATGTAGAAATTGTCCTGTAGCAACGAGTACAACAGTTGAAAAAACAATTAATTGAATGCTTATTAATATGAAAATTAAGCTGAGAAATTGGTTCATTTTTTCTTCAGTAGTAATCGGATATAATGCTACAATAATATTTCCCGAAAAATATTTCCATAGAGAACGAAGCTGCATAGAAATCATATATAGGAAGACGTAAGCGATGGCGCCTTTTACGTATATATTTGGAACAAAATATAGGGTGAAAGCGCCGATTAACCCTAAGCGAATATATATACCAAAATAATCATTGCCGCGTAAAAATGATAGTGTATGTAAATAGAAGAAAGTAGCTTGTTTTTTATGTAGTAAAGGTTCGATCCAATTGGAAAGCCATTTTCTGCCGTTTACTTGTTTTTTTAGCTGCGGCACATCAGTGAAGATGCTAGCAAATTGATAAAAGCGTATGTCCAATTTTTCTTCTTGCTCGATTATGTATTCCCACGGTATTCGTTTTGTAGGTTGTTTTTTCGTGTATAGAAGCAGGAAAGCGAGAAGTAAAAGTAGTCCGCCTAATACGATCACATTTGCTGTATAAAACAGCATGTAAATAATAAGTGCGTTACAAGCAAGTCGTATAATAAGCCATATACTTTTTTCATGACTATCACGCCACATCCAATGTATGTACATATTCCAGGCCTTCGTAATCATTAAAACGATAAAGATTGTACATAAAAAAGGTACAGTTAATTGTAATGATTGCATGGCAAGTGGAACGAGAATAAGGAACATAAATAATAATGGGAAAAGCTGAATGATGTAATTATATAGAAGAGATTTTTTGAAATAAGAAGTTAATTTCTCTTCTAGTGCGAGTAAATAGACAGCATCAGGTTTTTGAATAAATGTACGTATTGGGCATCTCGATATAATCGCTGTTAGGACGATTGTAATGAGTAATAAGGATACTCCTGTAGAAGGAGCTGTTTTAAGAAACTTTGCGTAATAGTAAGCACCTATACAGGAGACGAAGATGAAGCTATATAGTAAACCGTTAATCATACGTGCAAAGTATGTAATGATATTTTGAATATGTTGTTGGAAGCGACTGCTCCATAATGATTCGATTGACATGTTTTTCACCTCTTTGTTCTATTATATATGTTTTATAAAAGAAAAAACGAGCAAATTGCGTTATGCAACTTGCTCGTTTTTCTTTTCGTTATTTTTTTTCTGATCACGATTCATTAATGGATAGAAGGCAAAGCCGATTACGAATAAACCAATTCCGAGAAGGAATGTTTTTATATCGGATGCGCCTGTTTTAATAACCCATAGTGCATAGCAAAGCGCGATCACTGCGACTATGCCATCCATAATTCTTGAACCCATTTCATTTTTATACGTTTCACCAGTTGCGACTAGTTTTAACTGGAAGATTGGTGAGACGAGATACGGAATGAGATAGGCCAGTGTTGATACGGTAATAACGAATGTATAAGCTTCTGCAATTGTTCCTGATAATGTTGAGAATAAGAACACTTGCGACATAATGTTTGTTAATCGTAATGAGTAAATTGGACTTCCTTTTTTGTTTGTTTTTGCGAAGAAGGAAGGGAAGAAACCTTCTTTTGCTGCTTGATACGGTACTTCTGAGCTTAATAAAATCCAGCCTAATATGGAACCGAATAGGGAAGTAAGAGCAAGTAATGCCATAAGTTTCCCGCCGCCATGACCCATTGCAGCGTTTAATGCATCTGCTAATGGACGTTCAGAAGCTTGTAATTTATCAACGTGAAGTACACCCATTGTTAAAATTGTAATTCCTAAGTAAATTGCAACTGTAATTAATAATCCTGCAACTGTTGCGCGTTTTACTGTTTTGGGAGAGGTAGCTCGGTTTGATAAAAGAACCGCCGATTCAATCCCTATAAATGCCCAAAGCGTTGTAAGAGCAGCTAAATTTACTTGTGAAAGGAGGCCGTGTGATACGCCTTCTTTATCGATCATCGGTGTGTACCATTGTCCAAACTTTGAAGCTTCGAATGCAAATAAAGTAACGATGATGAATAAAAGGAATCCAGTTATTTTCGTTGTAGTTGCTATGAAGTTTAGTTTTCCAGCTCCGCTTACACCGTTTGTTAAAATTAAATGAGTTCCCCATAGTAAGATGGAACAAATAGTAAATGTAATTAGTTTTCCAACTTCTACGTTAAATGAACCGATTGAAAATAGTAGTCGTGTATCTTTCATGATCGGGAAGAAGAGTGATAAATATCCCGCAAATGATGTAATGATGGCAACGTTACTTGCCCAGTTTGCAACCCAATATCCCCATACCATACTGAAACCAGCCATTTTTTTCTTTTTTGGTGATGAGAATAAAGCATATGCATGACTTTGTGGCCCTGTTGTTAAATCAGGACGACGAATTGCTAAATTACCGAAAACAAGAGCTAGCATTAAAACACCAAACCCTGTTGTTAACCAAGCTAAAGTGACACCGAGTGGGCTTGCTGTTTGTGCCAACGTACTTGGCACCATGAAAATCCCAGCGCCAACCATGTTACCAACAACGAAAGCTGTTAGTACCCAAAAGCCCCATTTTTTTTGCTGCATAGAAAATACCTCCAAAGTTAGTATAACCAAGTCAAGCGAGGAGATATGTATGTCTTCCGAAGTCAGGAAGAGAAGTCCCAAACAAAACAAAAAAAGCACGTAATTTGCCGCTACATGCTTTCTATCTTATAAGAAACCCACGACATACCTCTCGATAGCTCTCCACAAACGAAAACGTTTGTGACAGTTCTGCACTTATTAAATACAGACCCAGCAAGCGTGCATGGTGGACACGACTTACTTCGGCAACCATTCCTTTCTCATTCATTCATCAATGCCACTACATCTCCTGAAATGATACTCTTAATGATTGCAACCTCTACCTCACCGAGATACGAATGAGGATTTAAATATTAAATTAACGTATTTAAGAGTAACAAATGAATTTTTATACGTCAATGGATATAGCAAAAATCAGATTATAGAGAAGAGTTTGTTATTGTGGTGTTGGAGGGTTTGATACAGATTCATTGAATAAATATGTAATGAATTTTGAACAGGAGATTTACTAATTATTTAATGGGAATGGGGATTATTGAAATGATACGTGCTTATAGTGAAGAAGAGGATCGAATCGGGATTTTGGATTTAATAAAGAGTACGGGGATAGAAGGGGAGATAGGTTCTTTGGATGATATTGTGTCGAACGCTACTCATTTTCTCTTATATATCCAAAATGAGGTTAAAGGGTTCGCATATTCATCTTTTTATACAAATAGTGCTGAAGAGTCTATTGTTCAAATAAGTGTGTATGTAGCACCAGGTTCTCGTTTAAGAGGTATTGGTTCTGCACTATATAAGAAAATAGAAGAGTTAATTTCTAAAATAAAACCGGATTTTGTATGTACTTATATGAGGACTGAATTAGAAAGTTCTATTGGTTTTGCTAAGAAAATGGGATTGGAAAGATGGTGGGGATCGCTTGAATTGATATATAAGGGAGGGAGCTTTCCTGAAACAGATATGACGTTTATTAAATATGAGGATAGATTTTTTGACCAGTTTGTAACAATGGTACAGGAATGTTATTACGAATTGCATGAAATGAATGATATGAAGCCTTACCTTGCTCTGGAAGATAGTATAAAGAAGTACAAATTGAACAATGAAAGTAACGTGTATGTAGCTTTAGAAAATGAACAGCTAGTTGCATCGGTTACGGTAGGAGAAGGAACAATAGAGAATTTAATGGTCGCACAAATTCACCAAGGAAATGGATATGGTCGTAAAGCCTTGCAATTTGGTGTGAACAAGTTGTTAGAAGACGGGTATGAAGATATTAGATTATGTTATATAGAAGGAAATGAAAGTGCTGAGAGGTTATACAATTCTGTAGGATTTAAACCGCTTCATAATACACAAGTGTATCGGAAATTAAAAAAGCAGCTGACCTAAATATTAGATCAGCTGCTGAATATAAGATTAAACTAAGTTTAATACAGTTACTTTTTCACGTGTCATAGACTCAAGGCTCTTACGAATACCTTGTGCGCCCATGCCTGAACCTTTTCTTTTACACCGATGAATGGGAAGTGGTCAGGGCCGCGCTCTGTGCGTCCGTTAATTTGCACAGAACCAGTTTCGATTTTGTTAGCAATTTCAATTGCTTGTTCATCTGAAGAAACACGGCTGATTGGAAGGATTGGGCCAAATGGCTCTTCCCAAGCAACTTTCATTTCTTCTGTTACGTGGTCGATTAATGTTGGGTAAATTAAGTTACGCTCACGTTTGTTACCGATAACGATCGTAGCACCTTTTTCTACAGCATCGTCAACTAAGCCTTGAACGAAGTCAGCTGATTTATCGTCAATTAATGGAACGATTGTGCTGTCTTATTCTTTTTTTATTTTGTATGCCCGTTCTTACAGAAGATTCTCTTATTTCAAATGGATTCATTATGTATTTTATTTTATATGTAAAAAAACAATTGACAGAATACTCAATAAAGTTGTAAGATTATAAATGGAAAATAAATGAAAGGGGTGTGTGTAATGATTGTAATCGTAAATGTAATGGGCTTAGCTCTGTTAAGTGGCAGAAAACATTCATATCATTACGCAACCCGTGCGGATATATAGGACCTTTTTGTCTTATGAGAAGCGTACGTTGCGTATATCGTAACGTACGCTTTTATGCATTTTTTTGCATATCGTCAAGCGACGGTATGCTTTTTTTTGTCCAATTTGCTTGTTTCCATACCTTGTATGGTTACTATAAAACAACTTTTAGAAGGTGGAAAAATGTGATGAGATTGTATGGGTTGCGAAATGTAAATGTGATGGATTTGGATAGTGGATAACGAAATGAGAGTGAAACGAGAACGAGAAGGGAGAGGTTACATTGTTTTCAGTATTACTAAAGTTAAGATGGTTTTTTAAAGAACATTGGAAGAGATATAGTATCGCAATTGGTGCACTTTTAATTGTGAATATAGTTGAAGTCATTCCCCCGAAAGTGTTAGGGGTTACGATTGATAATATAAAAACAGGAACGTTAACGAATGCAGCAATTATAGAGTCTATTCTTATTTTAATAGGAGTTACAGTAGTTGGATATGGTCTTACTTTTGTTTGGCAACATCAATTGTTTGGAGGTGCATTCGTACTTGAGAAAACGATGCGCTCTAAATTTATGGGGCATTTACTTAAGATGACACCGACGTTTTATCAAAAAAATCGTACTGGTGATTTAATGGCGAGAGCAACGAACGATTTAAAAGCAATCGCTATGACAGCTGGTTTCGGTATATTAACGCTCGTTGATTCAAGTTTATATATGCTTACAATCGTCTTTATGATGGGGTTTACAATCAGTTGGGAGCTTACATTAGCAGCACTTATCCCGCTTCCGATTATGGCATATGCGATGAATATATATGGAAAGAAATTGCATGAACGATTTACAGTTGCGCAAGATGCATTCGGTGATATGAATGATAAAGTACTGGAATCGATCGCTGGCGTGCGCGTTATACGTGCGTATGTACAAGAGAATGCAGATGAGGGAAGATTTCATCATTTAGGAGATGACGTCTACGAAAAAAATATGAAGGTAGCAAGGATCGATGCATTATTCCAGCCAACGGTGAAAATGCTCGTTGGTCTTAGTTATTTAATCGGTTTAGTGTATGGTGCGTATCTTGTATTTCAATCAAAGGTGACGCTTGGGGAACTCGTTTCTTTCAACGTGTATTTAGGGATGATGATTTGGCCGATGTTTGCAATTGGTGAATTAATCAATGTTATGCAAAGAGGAAATGCTTCGCTCGACCGTGTGAATGAAACGTTAGCTTATGAACCAGATGTAAAGGATCCGAAAAATCCAAAGCTTGTACAAGAGCCGGACTATATTCAGTTTGAGGAAGTTTCCTTTTCATATCCGTCATCAACTGAAATGAATTTGAAAAAGGTTTCTTTTACATTAAAACAAGGAGAAACACTTGGAGTGGTCGGGAAAACAGGAAGCGGGAAAACAACGCTTGTACGTCAGCTTCTTCGTCAATATCCACTTGGAGATGGGGATATTGCAGTCTCTGATGTGACATTGGATAAAATGACGAATGAAAATGTACTCGGATGGATTGGATATGTACCTCAGGAACACATTTTATTTTCTAAAACAGCGAGAGAAAATATTTTATTTGGACACAGGGAAGCGACGGAAGAAGAACTCCAGAAGGCCATTGAAATTGCCGCATTTAAAAAGGACTTAGAGTTTTTACCAGAAGGGTTAGAAACGCTCGTTGGAGAGAAAGGTGTTTCGTTATCAGGTGGACAAAAGCAAAGGATTTCAATTGCGCGAGCTGTGATTCAAAATCCAGAAATTTTAATTTTGGACGATTCACTATCAGCTGTTGATGCTCGTACGGAAGCGGCGATCATTGAAAACATAAGAACAGAAAGAAGCGGAAAGACGACGATTATTACGACGCACCGTTTATCTGCAGTGCAACATGCAGATTGGATTCTCGTTATGGATGACGGTGGAGTGATTGAAGAAGGTACGCATGATCAGCTCGTTCGAAATGGTGGCTGGTATGCTGAGCAGTTTGAAAGACAACAAGGCGAAAGTGAAAGTGCGGATAGTGGGGTGAAAATATGAGTGTTTCAAAACGACTATTTCAATATGCGATGAAAGTAAAAGGCCCGATTTTTGCAGCGATGGCAATGTTATTTGTTTTCGTCATTGCAGAGCTGGCCGGTCCTTTCGTTGCAAAAACAATGATTGATGATCATATCGTTGGTATAGAGAAACCTTGGTATGAAACGGAAAAGAGTGACGATGCGGTTTCTTATAATGGCGCTTTTTATAAACGAAGTGACCGTTTTGAACAAGGTGAGAAAAAAGGAAAAGAAGTGCGCGTGATGCAAGTTGGTTTTCAGTATTACTTTGTACCGAATAAGGTAAGTGTTGAAGGGTCACGTTCTGTAAAAGGTGATATGATTACCGTTCAAAATGGTAAGGCAGTGCAAGTGTACAAAGCGAAAGCATTAACGAAGGAAGAAGTATTTGCGTTTTATAAGCCAGAAATAAACCGCCTATTATTACTTGGTGGAGGATATTTCGCTTTATTAGTAATCGTATCATTGTTTGCATATGGAAAGCAGTTCTTCTTGCAGAAGGCGGCGAACAAAATTATTCAAATTATGAGGGAAGACGTCTTCTCTCATATTCAAACGTTGCCGATCCGATACTTTGACCATTTACCAGCAGGGAAAATCGTTTCGCGTGTAACGAACGATACAGAGGCGATTCGTGATTTGTATGTAACGGTGCTGGCGACATTTGTTTCTAGTATCATCTATATTATCGGGATTTTCGCTGCACTATTTTTACTCGATGTAAAATTGGCGGCACTATGTTTACTCATCATCCCGATTTTAATTATTTGGGCGATTCTTTATAGAAAGTATGCGTCTGTATACAATCATAAAATGCGTTCCCGTTTATCTGATATTAACGGAACAGTGAATGAATCGATTCAAGGTATGCCAATTATTCAAACGTTCCGCCAAGAGCGTGAAACGAAAAAAGAGTTTGAAGAATTAAATGGCGATTATTTTAAATATCAAAATAAA
Organism: Bacillus cereus group sp. BfR-BA-01383; assembly: GCF_022663495.1. NCBI lineage: Bacteria > Bacillati > Bacillota > Bacilli > Caryophanales > Bacillaceae > Bacillus > Bacillus cereus group sp. BfR-BA-01383. The sequence goes on along the minus strand of NZ_JAKUFP010000007.1, from coordinate 121,239 downwards.
ATTTTAAATTTAAATGCAGCAACTTCGCATAATTTAGTGTCTGTATTAAGAAATATCGCTTTCACAGGTGTGATTTGGTATTTCGGCGGTGCGTCATTAAGTGCTACAGGTATTGTTTCACTTGGGGTGCTGTATGCGTTCGTTGATTATTTAACACGATTGTTCTCGCCAATTACGAATATGGTGAATCAGCTTGCGAACTTAGAGCAATCGCGCGTTGCATCAGAGCGTGTTTTTGAATTGCTAGACGAAAAAGGGGAAGCAGTTCAAGATGAACACATCCCCCGTTTAAACGGAAATGTGAAATTCGATAATGTTTCGTTTTCTTATAACGGAAAAGATGAAGTGTTAAAAAATATTTCTTTTGAAGCAAAACAAGGGGAGACAGTGGCACTTGTTGGTCATACTGGTTCAGGAAAAAGTTCCATTATGAATGTGCTCTTTCAGTTTTATGAGTTTCAAAAAGGGAAGCTTACGATTGATGGTCATGATGTGAAAGAGCTGCCGAAACAAGCAACTCGTGAACATATGGGAATTGTATTGCAAGATCCGTTTTTATTTAGCGGGACAGTGGCATCCAATGTTAGCTTAGAAAATGAAAAAATTTCAAAAGATCGCATCGTAAAGGCGTTACGTGATGTCGGTGCTGAAAGGTTTGCGAACAATATAAATGAAGAAATTACAGAAAAGGGAAGTACGCTTTCTACGGGAGAGCGTCAGCTCATATCGTTTGCAAGGGCGCTTGCCTTTGATCCGGCAATTTTAATTTTAGATGAAGCGACTTCCAGTATCGATACAGAAACAGAAGCGATGATTCAACAAGCGCTAGAAGTTGTGAAAAAAGGAAGAACGACATTTATTATTGCTCACCGTCTTTCAACGATTAAAAGTGCTGATCAAATTATTGTGCTTGATAGAGGAACGATTTTGGAAAAAGGCTCTCATGATGAATTAATGAAAAAGCGCGGGCGTTATTACGATATGTACAAAACGCAAATGGAAGGAAATCAGAGTGCTTAATAGAGAGGAGAACTTGCGATTTTTGCAAGTTCTTTTTTTGATTGGTGAGGTGAACGAAAAGATATCAACTCTTTAATAAGTCATGACAATTAAAGAAGTATTGTTTTACCTTTTTCTTTTTAAATGCTATATTTAAACATGTTACTTATTTTTTGTATGTGGAGGTTTTTTTCTATTTTGTTTGATTATGAAGAAAAAGGATAAACTAATCTTGAACATTTTCATTGAAAAATTGTTCAAGATTGCATACAATCAATATAGTTTTTAAATTCCTATCAGAATACTTGGAGGATTACCATCATGAAAAAATTATTTTCAGTGCTTGCAGTAACTACATTAGCAATCGGGATTGTAGCGGGCTGCGGTAAAGAAGAGAAAAAAGATACAGCTAATCAAGACACATTACAAAAGATAAAACAAAGTGGTGAACTTGTAATTGGAACAGAAGGTACATACCCACCGTTCACATTCCACGATTCAAGCAATAAATTAACTGGATTTGACGTTGAATTAGCAGAAGAAGTTGCAAAACGTTTAGGTGTGAAACCTGTATTTAAAGAAACGCAATGGGATAGCTTACTTGCAGGAGTAGATGCGAAGCGTTTCGATATGGTTGCGAACGAAGTTGGTATTCGTGAAGATCGTCAAAAGAAATATGACTTCTCTAGTCCATACATTTCTTCTTCAGCAGCATTAGTTATCGCAAAAGATAAAGATAAGCCTGCTACATTTGCTGATGTAAAAGGATTAAAAGGAGCGCAATCTTTAACGAGTAACTATGCAGATATTGCTAAGAAAAATGGTGCGGAAATCGAGGGTGTAGAAGGATTTAGCCAAGCGGCAGAATTATTAAACACTGGCCGCGTTGATTTCACAATTAATGATAAATTATCAGTGTTAAACTATTTAGAAACGAAAAAAGATGCGAAAATTAAAATTGTAGATACAGAAAAAGAAGCGTCACAAAGTGGGTTCTTATTCCGTAAAGGTAGCGATAAACTTGTACAAGAAGTAAATAAAGCGTTAGAAGATATGAAAAAAGATGGTACGTACGATAAAATAACGAAAAAATGGTTCGGTGAAAATGTATCTAAGTAGTGCATTGGTTTCAGATCGCCTGTCTACATGGATAGATATTATGCAGACTTCCTTCACGCCTATGCTGAAGGAAGCTGTCTTTACGACAATTCCATTATCGCTAATTACGTTTATTATCGGTATTATACTTGCGACGTTAACAGCACTTGCACGTATTTCAGGTAGTCGTATTTTACAATGGATTGCTCGTATCTATGTATCTATCATTCGCGGAACACCACTTCTTGTACAATTATTTATTATTTTCTATGGTCTTCCAACTCTTAATATTGAAGTTGAGCCATATACAGCAGCAATTGTTGGTTTTTCATTAAATGTCGGTGCATATGCATCTGAAATTATTCGTGCTTCTATCCTTTCCATTCCGAAAGGACAGTGGGAAGCAGCGTATACAATTGGGATGACATATCCACAAGCGTTAAAACGTGTTATTTTACCGCAAGCGACGCGTGTATCCATTCCGCCGCTTTCGAATACATTTATTAGCTTAGTGAAGGATACTTCATTAGCGTCGTTAATTTTAGTAACAGAAATGTTCCGAAAAGCGCAGGAAATTGCGGCAATGAACTATGAGTTTTTAATTGTTTATTTTGAAGCAGGTCTAATTTATTGGGTAATTTGCTTCTTATTATCTATCGTGCAACAAATATTAGAAAAACGTTCAGAACGTTACACTCTAAAATAATCCTTTCATAAAAGGAGTTTTTGTTTTTATGATTTCAATTCAACATTTACAAAAAAGTTTCAGAGATAATACCGTACTAAAACATATAGATTTAACAGTTGAGAAGGGTGAAGTTGTTGTTATTATCGGGCCATCTGGATCTGGTAAAACAACATTTCTACGTTGCCTCAATGTGTTAGAAACGCCGAACGCTGGTAGCATTCGCATCGGTAATAAAGAGCTCGATTTCTCTCAAAAAGTATCGAAGAAAGATATTGTAGATCTTCGTACGCAAACAGGTATGGTATTCCAACACCATAACCTATTCCCGCATTTAACAGCACTTCAAAATGTAATGGAAGGGCTCGTTACAGTGAAAAAGATGGGGAAAGAAGAAGCGAAGAAAAAAGCAAACTACTTCCTTGAAAAAGTTGGTTTAGCAGATAAAGTGGACTTATATCCGTTCCAATTATCAGGTGGACAACAACAGCGCGTCGGAATTGCTCGCGCGCTTGCGATGGAACCGGAAGTGTTACTATTTGATGAACCGACGTCAGCACTTGATCCTGAACTAGTTCAAGAAGTTCTGAAAGTAATGAAAGAACTTGCTAAAGAAGGAATGACGATGGTCATTGTAACGCATGAAATGCGTTTTGCCCATCAAATTGCGAACCGTGTTATTTTCATGGATGGCGGTGTCGTTGTCGAACAAGGTACACCGGAAGATGTATTTACAAATCCAAAAGAAGAACGAACGAAGAAGTTTTTACAAATGCTTCAATAATTAAGAAAGGTCTCAAGGCATATGCCTTGAGACCTTTTTGCCATATATATTTATTTTTGGAATCCGCCAAGGCTTTGCTCAGCCATTGCAACTAGACGTTTTGTAATTTCTCCACCAACAGAACCGTTAGCGCGAGCCGTAGAATCTGCTCCTAATTGTACACCAAATTCTTGAGCGATTTCGTACTTCATTTGGTCGATTGCAGCTGTTGCTCCTGGTACTACTAATTGATTGTAAGAACTTTGGTTTGCCATAGGAATATATCCTCCTTAGAGTTATAAAAGTTTTTTTGGTTGGACTAGCTGGATTTGAACCAGATTATCGCCCCGGTTGGCGCTAATCCATCGGTAATTAAGTTTGTACTCATAGTATGGATGTTACCTAGAAAGATATACGAAATAATAATTTGTAAATTTTGTAAAAAATATTAGTGATTTCGTAAATTATGAAATAAGAGTAATCGTTGTATTTTTAAAAAAGAAGGCTAAACTAAGAGCGATATTAATTATGGTTTTCTTTATGTACTCCGCTATTTTGGGTTAATAATTAGCTTCTTATTTATGATTTATTAAAGTGAGACAAATTGTAGCTCAGTAAAACAAAAATGAAATCGGCAACAACTTCTTATTTCTGGTTTAACTAGGGATGGGGCAGAAAAAGGAACTGACCGCTCCTATACATGGCTAGATGCTCTCTTCAATCTAAAAAGAGAGGCTTTTAAACAATAACGTATGGAGGAATCATGATGGGAATTTGCCCGCTTTGCAACGCATTAGAATCACAAACATATTCTTGTCAAAATTGCCAAAGTATACTCCAAGATTATGGAAAAACCGTTGATTACATAGACGATTATAGTGCGTATATGGACCAAGAATTATTAAGTGCAGTGGATGGTTTAACACATAATCATTCACAAGAATACTGCAATCATATTTTTTATTGCGGGATATGTAACGTGGAAACTGAGGTTGTAGTAAAGCTTGTGTAAACAGAAAACTTCCACCTTATTACTTAGGTGGAAGTTTTTGTTTTTGTATTTGTGAGTGAATCATAGGGGAAGGGATATGTTCGGTATTTGGTGAAGGGTCCACTTTCATTTGAGACATTTTTTCTTTTGTATCGCGCAAAGAATGTTCAGTTAAGTAGATAGCATATTCGTAAAATAATTGGCGCGTCAGTTCACTTTGTTCTTTTAACTTTTCATCTTGGAATACAGTTCGACCAGGTTTCGAGTTCGCTTCAAATAGCCACGGGTTTTCCAGTGTGTCTAAACCGATATCAAAACCGATCTCACCAATGTTTCCGGTTACTTTTTGGTCGAGCGCATAACTTATTTGCAGAGCGGTTTGTTTTAATTTGTTTTCAATTTGAACTTGTTTCGTTGAATCAGGAAAAAGCTCTTGCAGTAATTTTGTATCGCCGCCGCTATTTACATGAGTCGTTAAGCTACCTTTCCCAGCGATTTTGGCGACGATTGCACTCACTACCCAATTGCCAAAATGATTTTTATTTGTATGAATACGGAAATCAACGGGTTGCCCGTCGAAGCGAAGTAAAGAGATACCTTGTTGTACGATAAACTTTTTTAAATCATGTCCTTTTAACACATGGTTCAGAAGAGTTTCTAATGATTGATACTTTCTTAGTTTATTTTCTTCATTTTCGCGATAACGACAGTAGTAGCAATTCTCTGTTTGAGAATAAAATAGTTGATGAATGTTTCTCCCGAAGCTACCGTGTATTGGTTTCATGTAAATCGATTTATACGTACCGAGAAATCTTTCTACTTGTTCGAAGTGTTGAAATGCTTCTGTGTGTGGTAATAAGGGCATAAGTGATTCATCTTTAATAAGAAGTTGATGAACTTCCCATTTGTTGAAAAACCCCGGGTTAAACCATGGAATGGCGTAGTCATTTTCTAATCTTCTTTTTGCTCTGACAATTGGTTTATAATTTTCTGCTTTACGGTTTGGTAATCGATTGTAAATGACGTTTGGCAAAGGAACTTTTTTCTTTAGCCATGTTCCTTCTTGAAAGAAATACCCATCAATTGTTTCTTCTTCCCAGTTTATATGTTGAACGCCAAAGACGAATACGAACGGTCGTAATGTAAATGGTGGTGTTAGTAACTCACTAAGAGATATTGATCGATTTCCTAAAGGAGTAGGTGAGTCATCGTTAAAACTAGTAGTGAAAATGCCGATTAATGGTCCGAAAACAATGGTTTCATTTTGCGTGAATGCATGGATAGTAGTTGAGTGAGGAAGTAAAAGTTTTTCGGCGATATGTGTTCCAATAATAATTTCACGAGTAAAAGAATAATGAATTTTTACATCTTCACTTGCAACGTGACGTATGCCGAAGGAGAGGGATGTAATAGGTGGTGTAATAGAAAAAACGTAAGGTAAAGTAATACTATTTGGATGTTCATCTGAAATGTTTAATGTATATATGTGCTCTTTCAAAATGAGGTTACCTCCTTTCATTATGGTGTAAAGCGGCTAAACTTTAATGGTCCGTGAAAGATTTTTTCAGCTAATGCATCACTATGACGAATGTAATGTTCGTAAGGTGGGACTGTGTTGACATACATAAGCCAAATCGCCCCTTTTTGATCCATAATTGTGGAAAGTTCGAGTTCGAATAACGAAGTATAAGATTGATCCAGTGTTTGAAACACTTCATTTATAATATCGTGTAAAGCGTCTTGTAATAGTCGCACACCAGTACTAGATAGTACATATTTAATTTTTGAAAAGGAATGCAGTGTAGAATCATCTGTTGCAGAAAGTAAAAATTGATTCGGAAATGAGCTTTTTTGTATAAATTGCCCGATAACATTCCAAGTGTTCTCTTTGTTTTTTTGCAAAATGGTTCGGATATGGAGTGGATATGTTAATTGATTTGGTGGTTGAAGCATCGTATGTGTGATGTAACGTGCTGAGCGTATGTTAGATTTGAACCAACATATAAATTCATCTGTCCGTTTGATTGGAGTAGAAGTATGGTGTGTTTCATGTATCGTATCGATATGAAACGTTTTATTTTTGTAAGCGACTCGATATAAGCTATCCTTCGAATGTATATTGGCGGGACGTATAATAATATCTTTTGTTTTTAATAACAGTTTGAAAATGTTTTGAATCGTTGCTACCTCAAATTTTGGTATATAAGGAGATAATTTTTTATTAGTGAGAAATACATCATGTAGTTCGCTTAAGTCAATCAGTGTGTTATTTAAAAAGGTAGTTGTAGGACGGTTGTGTAACGAGTGAATAATTGGTTTCGCTTTTTCAAAGTCTGTTTCCTCATTAAAAGAATGACGATCATATATATAAGAAGGAATCGGGAATGTTTGCTCTTTCCATTCTCCTGTATCTGTATCGTAAATAAGACCAGAAATAAGGTCTGTTTTAGGATCAATACAAAATGGCGTAAACTGGGCAACGACATTATGATAAAGCCGAGCACGTTTAGCGATTTCGGTGTAATATGTTTGCTCATAATGAAGCCTGGAAGTTAAAAGACCAAGAACCAACGAAATCACTCCTTTACTAACATTTGCATAATAGGCGAAGCTATATATTGCAAATACGTTTTTATACCATTATACTTTTGTCCGTATGATGATATGCTATAGTTTTGGAGAAGCGAAAGGTTGATTGTAATGAATATATGGTTAAATATGTTAACGACAACAGGACTCGGGGCGATTATTGGAGGATACACGAATCATTTAGCGATAAAAATGTTATTTCGTCCTCATCGTCCTATTTATATTGGAAAGTTTCAAGTTCCATTTACACCGGGGTTAATTCCGAAGCGGCGCGATGAGCTTGCTGTTCAATTAGGGAAAATGGTTGTTGAGCATTTGTTAACGCCAGAAGGAATCGGAAAAAAGTTAACAAATGAAGAGTTTCAAAAAAATTTAATTCACTGGGCACAAGTGGAAGTGGATAAAGTACTTACGAATGAACAGTCGTTACGACATATGTTAGAAAAATGGAATGTAGCGCATATAGAAGAAGAGGCAACTCAAAAAATCGAACATGTGATTACAGAAAAAGTTGAGGCATTTTTAGAGGAGTACTATACATATACATGGGAACAAGCTTTACCTCACTCTGTACATGAAAAAGTAGAGAATATGATTCCGAATGTCTCGGTGTTTATTTTAGAGAGAGGAATTAACTTTTTTGAAAGTGAAGAAGGGAAAGCTCGCCTTTCAAAAATGATTGATGACTTCTTTGCTTCTAGGGGAGCTTTGCTTAACTTAGTCGGGATGTTTTTAGGAAATGTAAGTGTAGTGGATCGTGTGCAGCCAGAAGTCATTAAGTTTTTAGGGCAAGATGGTACAAAGCAGCTTTTAACTGATGTACTGCAAAAAGAGTGGGAAAAGTTAAAAGGAAGAAATGTCAAAGAATTAGAAACGTTTGTAGAGAAAGAAATGATTGTAAGCTCCGTACTATCAGCAGTTAAAGTAGAAGAAACAGTGAGTAAATTTTTAAATCAATCTGTTCAGCAAGTATGTGAGCCGGTTCGAGAAACAATCATTGAAAAAGTGGTTCCGAGCGCAGTAACGAAAGGCTTAAAGTGGGGAACAGAAAACGTAGAGAGCATATTAAATAATCTACACCTTGCAGAAATTGTCCAGCAAGAAGTGTCTACATTTTCAACGGAGAGACTAGAAGATCTTGTCTTGTCCATTACAAAAAATGAATTGAAAATGATTACGTATTTAGGTGCCTTATTAGGCGGAATGATTGGACTAATGCAAGGAGTGTTACTGTTGTTCCTTAGGTAACAGAGATAAGTACATAGAAATAAAAGTGAAATTTCTTCACATCTCTTGCATTGTTTGATATGGTAAGAAGAGGTGCGGATGTAAATGCACTTAAAAGGCGGTGCGAACGAAAAGCGCTAGCCTTCTAAAGGAGGAAAAATAAAATGACAAAAAACATTCATGATGTTGCATATGAATTACAAAAAGCAATCGCTGAAAACGAAGATTTCCAAACATTAAAAGCAAGCTACGCAGCAGTACAAGGTGATGCAGCGTCAAAGAACTTATTCGATGAGTTCCGTACGATGCAACTTGGTTTACAACAAAAAATGATGCAAGGCCAAGAAATCACAGAAGAAGACAACCAAAAAGCACAAGAAGTTGTAGTTCGCATTCAACAAGATGCTAAAATTACAAAGTTAATGGAAACTGAGCAACGTTTAAACATCGTTATCACTGACGTTAACAAAATTATCATGAAGCCACTTGAAGATTTATATAACGCGCAACAACAAGCGTAACAGTGGAAGACGCCCCTTATATGGGGCGTCTTTTTTGTTTAGTTGTATTTAAAATGACTTTGATACAGCGGTTCTTTATGTATAAAACAAGAATGACAAAAAGCAAAAGTTACCTATTTTGAAGTGCCCCCGATTGTTAGAGGCAGTCTAATAAGCGGGGGCGGACATGTTTTCGACTATGTCGTAGAAAACTGTACGATCCAAATTTGTAAAAAAATCCATATGCATTTAGCACTTCCAAAAATAGCTGATTTTATGGCGGCTGAATTATCAAGGGAAAACTTAGAGAATGATATTGCGACTGCGGAAGGTGCAGAGTAAAAAGGGAAGCTGTTTAAGCTTCCCTTTTTACTTTGAAACAAACGGATGTCCCTCATAATAAAAACGCCACGGATAATGTACAGCTTCTTCTGCATAGTCGATGTTAATACGAGGTCCTGCTGTTATTTTATATTGTGATGATATGTGTTCTTCTTCTGGAACGAGTTCAATATGTAATGTGTCACTTTGTAGTGATACGCCTCGTTCTTCTAAAGTGATTCCGAGTGCGCGGCATAGTTTGCCGGGACCGTTTGTTAAGTTTTTGTACTGCGCTTTGGTAAGATCGGTTTTGTTGTAGCGCGCTAGTTTTATTTCTTCTAGTCCGTCTACAGGCTCAATCGCACGAATGAGAACGCCTTGCGGGGTGTCAATTGGTGCTGTAATGACGTTGAAACAATGGTACATACCGTAAATTAAATATACGTAAGCATGCCCCGGTGCGCCAAACATAACCTCTGTACGATCCGTTCGTCTGCCCCCGTAACTATGAGCTGCTTTATCATCTGGGCCTTTGTATGCTTCCACTTCTACAATGATGCCGCTTCGTTTTATCCCATCTACAATATGTACAAGTTTTTGTCCGAGTAACTTCTTTGCGATTTCTAACGTATCGCCTTCGTAAAAAGAAGATGGTGCTTGCATTGTATGATCTCCTTTACCAGTTGTATATGTATATAGTAAACCAAATTTTCAGTAGTAATTCTAACTCGTTCTATTTGCTACATTTATTTCATAAATTATGGATAGAGTACAACAGCGAAGAGGGGGAGTGCGACATGATTTATCGCTTACTAGCTCTTAATATAGATGGGACACTACTATACAACAACGGAAAAATCGCTAAAGGATTACGGGAGACGATTGAATTTGTGAAAAGAAAAGATGTATACGTTACATTATTCACGAATCGTAATTTTCAATCCGCTCATAAAGTAGCAAAGGCATTAAAATTAGATTCTATATTAGTGACACACGGTGGTGCTTTCGTTTCAGCGACGATAGATAAGCCGTATGTCCAAAGGAGATTATCCGAAGAGAAGACTTTTAACATTGTGCAAGTATTAGAGCACTTTGATTGTAATGTACGCATTTCTCATGAACGGTTTTCGATAGGGAATCGTGAGAGAAATACACCAAACATAATTGCTCGTACTGTATTATCAAGCGCAGATCCATTATTTTATCCGGTTCAATTTGTAGATTCGTTAGGTGATGCGCTTCGTGATCATCCGGTAGCGGCACCGAAAATTGATGTAATTTTCCATAGTAAAGGTGAAAAAGAAAGAGGGCTAAATACACTAAGAAAAGCATTCCAAGATATAGTGTATGTGGAGTGTGATTCGAAACGAGTAGAAATTTTACCGCAAAATGTATCAAAGTTACGCGGATTACAATTGCTTGGAGAGCATTTAAATATTTCGCTAAATGAAATGGTTGCGATTGGGGATAGCATGGAAGATTTAGAGGTAATTGAAAATGTTGGACTCGGGGTAGCGATGGGGAACGCTCCTGTAGAATTAAAGCAAGCTGCAGACTGGATTACACGTTCGAATAGTGAAAATGGTGTAGAGTACATGATTAAAGAACACTTCCGTAAGCAATTCCCACTGCCGTTTTTAAAGAATCATAAATATACACCGAAACAATGAGAGAAAAACGTAGCTTTTTGGCTACTGAATATAGAAAAAGCGTGTTTTGATCAATTTTTTTTCAAAACACGCTTTTTTTTTATTTATTCTCTTATTGGGGTATTCGCTTGTCTTAGCTTGATTGTGATGTGGCGATACCCCACATCCATCAACTTAAGGTATATGTTTATACAAATGCGGATCTTTCCATGTAGTTTTTCATTATTTTTTATAGATACCCTAAAAGTAGGCATATCAAATAAACCCTGACGGGTTACAATTTTTTCACTATAATTATGCTACCTGATGAATGGAAGTGGTATACTCATAAACAACGCCCAAAATATCAAAGACCGTTTTTTTCTCATATCTGTGGGATTTTCGTCCGTTTCGCTGTAGGAGGTTAAACAGACGAAGGAGAATCTTTGATAATTCTTGGGTGTTTTTATGTAATGCTTGATGAAAAAGTAAGAAATAATCTTTAATCATGTACATCGCTTTATATTCACTTAGTTCTTTCTGTTTCTTACGTAACAGGAGTTCTCTCATTTTAAACATAGTAGAAGAACATAATAGGATACTAATGAGTTGTCCATAAAGGTGACATTCTAGCCGCTCTTGTTTAATAGATTTACAACGATGAATTTGAAACCAAGATTTCCATATTTTAAATAACAGCTCAATTTGCCAACGCAGTGAATATAAATCATAGATTTTCTCTTTTGGTACCCATTCCGTAGGAATGTTTGTCATATATACCGTAATTCCTTGTAAAAGCTTCGTACGATCTGTATATGTAATCCCTTTTTTCTTTTCACGAATAGCTCGATCATGTAGGCGTTTCTGTTTTTGCTCCTCCGTACATTTATAAACCACAATACGAGTAGGCAGTTTGTCTTTGCTCCCTACATATACATCATGTAACTCGTACACTTGGCCAGGTTGTAATTGTTTCATGATGTCTTCCAAATGAACTTGTATATATACCGGTCTCAATTGAGCGGGTTTTGTTTTAAATACCACTGTTTCGAATTCTTTTCTATATATTTTAGTTGGTAATTTAAGACGTGATAAATAATATCCTTGCTTATCTTGGATAGACTTAAAGTCTTGTAAACGAAAATATCCTAAGTTACGAATATATAATTCATTCTTTTGTATCATGCCTGTTCGAGTCGCACCATACGCCTGATCACTTCGTTTTCCTGGTTCAATTTTCACATCAGAGAATTCTCCACTGAGCAAGTCATACTCTAATTGAATTTTTACACCAGCTTTATGACTACATCCTCCGGCACCAGGATAAGTAGATGCGAATCGATCTGGAACTTGAAAAGTTGTAGAATCAAGGATGCAAATGCGCTCAAAGTAAGCTGAAAGAGAATGAGAAATCTTAGATAACCCTCCAATTTTAGCTTGTAGAAGTGTAGTAAATACAGTTCGAAAGAAAGCTACAGAAGCTGAGTTAAAACGTCGATTAAGTCCCTCCGGACTTAATAAAACTCCTGTTGAGGTTTCTAACTGACTACAAAGTTGAGTAAGAGAGGTAGTAGCGATTTGTTGATTTAACCATACACACAAAGATAGAAAATGGTGCCCATGGCACTTACGTTTTCGTTTCATTCCGCCAGCTTCTATAGCTAATTGATTAAGTGTAGCGGGAGACATATATCGATATAACTCTTCGGCAAATAAAGACAACTCTTGTTTTTGATGCATATTCATAAAAAGCACGTCACCCTTTCTCATTAATATAAGAAAATAGTAACGCGCTTTTAATTTCAAGAATAGTCCAAATTCTTAAGTTGATGGATGTGTGGCGATACCCCTAAAAGGGCAAACTTTATTTAAACCAATATTTACATTGAATACATGTAAATGATGAGAGAACAATTGATATTTCAATTGTTCTCTCATCGAAGTTAAGATAATTCCAATATCTCGGCTGTTCCCCTAAAAAATCGACACAAAAAGTAAAGCGCTTGCATAATTAAAAATCCGAGTTATAATACTTGTATACAAGTATACTTGATTAACATGAGAAGGTGACGTTATGACGGAATCAATGGAATTTCTTTATCCTGAAAAATGGCTTTCAAAAGCTTCTACTGGTGATCGTGTTGCGAGCGAACTTAGAATGCGTATTATTGCAGGTAAATTTGAAAACGGTACTATTCTATCAGAAAATAAATTAGCTGCCGATTTTTCTGTAAGTCGGTCACCTGTTCGTGAAGCATTAAAAGTGCTGGCCTCAGAAAATATCATTCGCTTAGAAAGAATGGGCGCAGTTGTCATTGGTTTAACTGAAAAAGAAATTGAAGAAATATACGATGTTCGTTTACTAATAGAAACGTTTATCTTTGAACGGCTTGTAAAAATGGACACGAATGAGTTAGTAAAGGAACTGAATAAAATTATAGAAATGATGAAAATCGCTATTAAATATCATGATGCTGATGAGTTTTCTTATCAAGATGTCTTATTCCATGAAACGATCATTCGCACTATTCATCATTCCCATATCCTGATGATGTGGAATAATTTAAAGCCTGTTATGGAAAGCTTAATCCTTTTATCAATGCGTACCCGTTTCAAGGAAAAATATGAAGACTTTGAACGGATTATCAAAAATCATGAGCTTTATATAAAAGCGATTGAATCAAAAGATCGAGCCCTCATGATTGAGGCCTTACATCAAAACTTTGATGATGTTCAAGGGGAAGTTGAAGACCTCTGGATGTCACAACAAATGTTATCTAAAGGAGTAGAGCAAGAACATGAGTAGCTATATGTTAGGTATAGATATCGGTACAACAAGTACCAAAGCAGTATTATTTACTGAAAAAGGCGAAGTCGTCCAAATAGAGAATATTGGTTACCCACTTCGCACACCGGATATATCTACAGCGGAACAAGATCCAGAAGAGATTTTTCAAGCTGTTTTGCGAGCGATTTCAAATATAACGAGACATCATTCAGATAAAAAACCATCGTTTATTTCATTTAGTAGCGCCATGCACAGTGTCATTGCCATGGATGAAAATGACCATCCGCTAACAGCTTGTATCACCTGGGCAGATAATCGCAGTGAGGCATGGGCACATAAAATCAAAGATGAACTGAATGGCCATGAAGTTTATAGACGAACAGGAACACCCATTCACCCCATGTCACCATTAAGTAAAATTACTTGGATTGTGAATGACCATCCTGAAATCGCAGTCAAAACGAAAAAATATATCGGAATAAAAGAATATATCTTTAAAAAATTATTTGATCAATATGTTGTGGATCATTCTCTCGCTTCATGCATGGGGATGATGAATCTACAAACACTAGATTGGGATGAAGAAGCTTTAAAAATTGCTGGTGTAACACCTGCTCAATTATCTGAGCTCGTACCAACCACCAAAATATTTAGCAACTGCAATCCGGATTTAGCTAAAAAGATTGGTATCGATTCACAAACACCGTTTGTCATTGGTGCTAGTGATGGAGTGCTTTCTAATCTAGGTGTGAATGCAATTAGAAAAGGCGAGATTGCAGTCACAATCGGGACAAGTGGTGCCATTCGAACCATCATTGACAAGCCGCAAACAGATGAAAAAGGAAGAATATTCTGTTATGCCTTAACGGAAAAACATTGGGTAATTGGTGGACCGGTAAATAATGGAGGGATGGTCCTCCGCTGGATTCGCGATGAACTTGCTTCATCAGAAGTAGAAACTGCGAAAAGACTAGGAATTGACCCATACGATGTATTAACCAAAATTGCTGAACGAGTGAGACCTGGCGCAGACGGATTATTATTCCATCCATACCTCGCAGGTGAACGTGCGCCATTATGGAATCCAGATGTACGTGGTTCATTCTTCGGCTTAACTATGTCACATAAGAAGGAACACATGATTCGTGCAGCCTTAGAAGGCGTTATTTATAATTTATACACCGTATTTTTAGCATTAACTGAATGCATGGACGGTCCTGTGACCCGTATTCAAGCAACAGGAGGCTTCGCAAGGTCTGATGTTTGGCGACAAATGATGTCCGATATTTTCTCATCTGAAGTCGTTGTTCCAAAAAGCTACGAAAGCTCCTGTCTAGGTGCATGTATATTAGGTCTCTATGCTACAGGGAAAATTGATTCTTTTGAAATCGTTTCCGAAATGGTTGGCAGCACCTACAAACACACACCAAAAGAAGAAGCAACAAAAGAATATAGACAGTTACTACCGATATTTATCAACCTATCAAGAGTATTAGAAGACGATTATACACGAATTGCTAATTATCAAAGAAATTTAATAAAGTAAAACTTTTATCAGTGATCCCCACTCCTCGTCGCTCTTTACATTTTGAGGTTGGGGGTTACTACCAAAAAAATAGGGGATAAACACAAATACAGCTAATATTAGGGGGAATTACGATGCCATTAGTCATTGTAGCAATTGGGATTTTAGCATTACTTTTACTGATAATGCGCTTTAAATTAAATACCTTTATTTCATTAATCATTGTATCATTCGGCGTTGCTTTAGCACTTGGAATGCCGCCAGAAAAAATTGTTAAAACCATTGAAACAGGATTAGGCGGAACACTTGGTCATTTAGCACTCGTTTTTGGACTTGGTGCGATGTTAGGTAAGCTGCTTTCAGATGCTGGGGGCGCACAACGCATTGCCATGACACTTGTGAAAAAATTCGGTGAAAAGAACATTCAATGGGCTGTTGTGACTGCCTCATTTATTATCGGTATTGCATTATTTTTTGAAGTAGGATTAGTATTATTAATTCCGATTGTATTTGCTATTTCAAGAGAATTAAAAGTTTCTATCTTATATCTCGGTATTCCGATGGCAGCAGCTTTATCTGTAACACACGGATTTTTACCGCCACACCCAGGACCAACTGCTATCGCTGGTGAGTTGCATGCAAATATCGGTGAAGTATTACTTTATGGTTTTATGATAGCGGTTCCAACAGTTATTTTAGCTGGACCTGTATTTACTAAAATTGCAAAAAAACTAGTACCTGAAGCATTCACAAAAACTGGTAATATCAAATCTTTAGGCGAGCAGAGAGTATTTAAACTTGAAGAAACTCCTGGCTTTGGAATGAGTGTTTTTACCGCTTTACTGCCTGTTATTTTAATGGCAATCGCTACAATTATTACTTTGCTGCAAAAAACAATGGGATTTAAAGATAATAGTTTACTAGCAGCGATCCAGTTTATTGGGAATGCGGATACTGCCATGTTGATATCCTTATTAGTTGCGATCTATACAATGGGATTGGCAAGAAATATTCCAATCAAAAATGTGATGGAATCTTGTACAACAGCGATCTCAAATATTGGGATGATGCTCTTAATTATTGGCGGAGGCGGAGCCTTCAAACAAGTATTAATTGATGGCGGCGTTGGTAACTATGTAGCCGAATTATTCAAAGGAACTTCATTATCACCGATCTTGCTCGCATGGATTATCGCTGCCATCTTACGTATTTCATTAGGGTCTGCTACGGTTGCTTCATTAACAACTGTCGGTTTAGTGATCCCGATGTTAGGTCACTCTGACGTTAACCTTGCTTTAGTTGTCCTTGCAACAGGAGCTGGTAGTTTAATTGCTTCACACGTGAACGATGCTGGTTTCTGGATGTTCAAAGAGTACTTTGGTTTAAGCATGAAAGAAACATTTGCAACATGGACCTTGCTTGAGACTATCATTTCCGTAGCCGGATTAGGATTTACTTTATTACTAAGCTTATTTGTATAGACCTTTCTAGACAGTAAAAGGGGTACGGAAGTTGGATGATGTGATTTTTCATGATTAATTGATAAGGATGGAAGTTTCTCTTTATTTTTTAACTTGATGGCGATTTGCCGTGTTCCTATGACCTTTTGCACGCATCTTGGCGGAGCATATTGAAATGAATAAGATGGATTATTTGATTTAATTGTTACTTTAGGTATATATACTATAATATAGACAGAGTAACATGCATAGAAAGGAACGATGAAATATGCTAAAGCAACAAATTGGAGTTGTTGGTGTGGGCGTTATGGGAAAAAGTCTCGCACTTAACTTTGAAAGTAAAGGGTATTCTGTTGCCCTATATGATATTTCAAAGGAGAAAGTAAATGAAATCATTGAGGAAAACCGTGGTAAAAACATGGTTGGTACTCATCTGGTTGAAGAGTTTGTTAACTCACTTGAATCACCTAGAAAAATTTTGTTAATGGTTAATGCAGGGGAAATTACAGATAAGGCGATTGATTCTCTGCTTCCTTACCTCGATAAAGGTGATATTTTAATTGACGGCGGTAATACATACTTTGTCGATACAATTCGCCGAAACAAACGTCTTGCCGAAGAAGGAATCAATTTCATTGGAGCAGGTGTGTCAGGCGGAGAAGAGGGTGCATTGAAGGGACCGTCTATTATGCCGGGTGGACAGAAGGCTGCATACGAAAAAGTGAAGGATATGCTTGAAAATATCTCTGCAAAAGTGAATGACGAGCCTTGCTGTTCTTATATCGGACCTAATGGGGCGGGCCACTATGTAAAGATGGTTCACAACGGTATTGAGTATGGAGATATGCAATTAATTTGTGAAGCATATTTCTTCTTGAAACAAACACTTGATTTGACTGCAGAAGAGTTTCATGAAATATTTGCTGAATGGAATAAGGGCGAACTGAACAGTTATCTAATCGAGATTACAGCAGACATTTTCACGAAGAAAGATGAAGAAACTGGAAAGCCATTAGTGGATGTTATTCTTGATACTGCGGGACAAAAGGGCACAGGGAAATGGACAAGCCAAAGTGCACTTGATTTAGGTATTTCTCTTCCGATTATCACAGAATCTGTATTCGCACGTTGTATTTCTGCTTTAAAAGAAGAGCGTGTGCATGCAAGCAAATTATTATCTGGCCCTAAAGATAAACCAGCGCTTGGAATTGAAAAAGAAGAATTAATTGAAGCAGTGCGCCAAGCTTTATATATGAGTAAAATTTGTTCTTATGCGCAAGGATTCACGCAATTAAAGGCAGCTTCTGAGGAATATGACTGGAACCTTGATTTTGGCAGCATTTCTATGCTTTGGAGAGGCGGATGTATTATTCGTGCAGCCTTTTTACAGAACATTAAAGAAGCTTATGAGAAGAACACTGACTTACCGAATCTTTTACTTGACCCATACTTTAAAGAAATTGTGGAGTCATACCAAGGCGGATTACGTCAAATTATCTCATTGGCTGTACAACAAGGTATTCCGGTACCTGCATTTTCAGCAGCGATTTCTTACTATGACAGCTATCGTACTGCAACATTACCTGCAAACTTGTTACAAGCGCAGCGCGATTATTTTGGAGCACATACGTATAAACGAGTAGATAAAGAAGGTACATTCCATACGAAATGGATATAAAATAAAAAATGGACCAAGATTGAAATCTTGGTCCATTTTTTTATCCTGCATTAACGGGCAGTTTCATTTTATTGAAATAATAACACACGCGCTGGTGCTGCATCTGTACCCATTAGTTTTAATGGGGCTGCGACCATAAAGTATGTTCCTGCTTCTACTTCTTTAAATGTTAATCCTTCGATTACAATAATATCGTGTGCAAATAGTGTTTTATGAGTTGGATGGCCTTCTTGTGCACGTTCAACACCTAATGCATCAATACCAACACCGCGAATGCCTTTTTCAGCAAGCAGCTTCGCACCGCTTTCAGCTAAATAAAATCAAAGTTAAATTCTTCATCAAAGGAGTTCTTTGTTTTAAATAAGACAAAATCACTTTTTTGAATATCAAAATTTTTCAGGTCTTCAGCAGTAATACCGCCTTCAACATGTGTCAGGTCAAAAACCTTTGTTTCGCCCACCAATTTCTCGATATCAAGTGTTTCAAACGTGTCTCCGTCATTGATCATATGCAAAGGCGCATCAATATGCGTTCCTGTATGAGCATCCATTTTTAATGTGGATTCTGTTACATGACCGTTTGTAACTTTAGAAAGTTGAGGCTGTTTTTCCGGTTTATTTTTATATACAGGCATTCCTTCGTAAATAGGTACTGTAATGTCATATACTTTTTTCATAGCAAATGCTCCTTTTGCCTTTGCTATGATTAGATTGAGTAGTCACTATCATCTGAAATTGGCCACCAATGGAAGCCGTTTTCTGCAAGCAAATCATCTGAAGCTTGAGGTCCCATTGATCCTGATTCATAAGTAAGTAAATCGGTTGATACATCCTGTTTCCATGCTTTAGAAATAACATCAACAAATTTCCATGATAACGCTACTTCATCCCAGTGAGTAAAGTTTGTTGCATCGCCTTGAATTGCATCATACAGCAGCTTCTCATAAGCTTCTGGTGTATTTACTCCGTCTACGCAGTCATTGCAGTAATCAAGTTTAAATGGTTTCGTCTTTTCAGAAGTACCGATTTTCTTACCATTTAAAACAAGAGAAATTCCTTCATCCGGCTGAATATGAATAATAAGCAGGTTCGGATGAACGCTGTTTTCTGATTTAGAATATAAATTCATTGGCAATTCTTTAAACTGAATAACGATTTTTGTTGATTTCTCTTGCATGCGTTTACCTGTACGAATGTAGATCGGCACACCAGCCCAGCGGAAATTGTCTATTAATAATTTACCCGCCACAAATGTTTCCGTTCTTGAGTTTGGATCCACTTTATTTTCGCTTCTGTACCCAGGAACTTCTTTTCCGTTGCTTGTTCCTGGGCCATACTGACTTCGCACAAAATATTGATCCACTTCTTCTACTGCTATTGGTCGAAGTGAACGTAATGCTTTAATTTTTTCGCTTCGGATTTCTTCTGTTGTTAAACGAATTGGCGGTTCCATTGCCAGTAAAGCAACCATTTGTAACATATGGTTTTGTATCATATCTCTTAAGGCACCGGAATTGTCATAGTACCCTCCGCGATCCTCTACACCTAAAGATTCACTGGATGTAATTTGAATATTAGAGATGTATCTATTATTCCACAATGATTCAAATATTGCGTTTGCAAAACGAATAACGCCAATGTTTTGAACCATTTCTTTTCCTAGATAATGGTCAATGCGATAAATTTCATCTTCCGCAAATGCGTGACGAAGTTCTTCATTTAATTTTTGTGCGGATGGCAAGTCATGTCCAAAAGGTTTTTCGATAATCAATCGATTCCAGCCACTTGAGTTTGTCACGCCCTCTGATTTCAAGTAAGAAGCAATTGTTCCAAAGAATTCAGGAGCCATCGCCATATAAAACATTCTGTTTCCTGGAATATTGAATTGTTCTTCAAGGTTAGTAATTAATGCATTCAAATCTTGGTATGAAGCAGTATTCGTAACATCAAACGCTAAGTAGCGGAAATGAGTTAAAAATTCATCTAAATCATTCCCTGGTTCAATTTTTGACTCTTGAATAGAGGCTAATACATTTTCACGAAATATATCGTCACTCCATTCACGTCTCGCTACACCAACAACAGCAAAATTTTTAGAGAGCTGCCCTTTTTTATATAGGCTATATATAGAAGGAAATAATTTTCTCTTTGCTAAATCTCCTGTTGCTCCAAATATAACCATAGTGCAATATGTATTGTTGTTCTTGTTCACTGGGTACCCTCACCTTTTATTAATGTATATTGAATAGTATCTCATAAAATTTTAACACAATTTGAAAGAAGTCTCCTACTTTTAAGTATGTGTAGGAAAGCAGAAATAAATCTTTTATTAAGGCGAAGGCTATAGAAAATCAAAAGAAAAAGCACGAAATCATCTTTACCATGTAATTGTAAACGTAAAGTAACTCCAAAATATACAATAATAATCATCTTATAAAATAAGGTAAAACCTTCTGTATTGACCTACAAACGCCCTTCAAGTAAACTAAAGAGAGTTTGCAAATGAAAAGGTGATAATGTTGTTAATTTCAATTAAAACGTTACAAGATGATCGTTTTTTACGTCCGCTGCAAAATATTGGCGGCTTATTTTTTGAAGAGAGTACGATTGGATTTGAACAAGAGGAAGCAAATCTTATCGTTGATATACACATTGAAGAGAATGTGAAAGCATCAGCTCGTTTAACAGATGTTAGCACAGGAAATGTGTATGAAGAAACATTCGCGAAAGATTTATCTGCTTTTACAGACGAAAAAGAGCGTATGAAGCAAGTGAAACACGTCGTTTCTTACGTATATCTTTCTGTTCTTCAGCAGTTAACTGGACTTGAACAAAGCTGGGGCATTTTAACGGGAGTACGTCCGACGAAACTTCTTCATAAAATGCTTCAAAGTGGTATGTCAAAAGAAGAAGCACATCAAGAGCTTCGTGAAAGCTATTTAATTCATGAAGAAAAAATTGAACTTCTTCAGCGTATTGTTGATTGCCAATTAGCGGTTGTTCCGGATTTATACCGCTTAAAAGAAGAAGTGAGTATTTATATTGGTATTCCGTTCTGTCCGACGAAATGTGCATACTGTACATTCCCAGCTTACGCAATTAACGGACGCCAAGGATCAGTCGACTCATTCTTAGGCGGTTTACATTATGAAGTTCGTGAAATTGGTAAGTTTTTAAAAGAAAAAGGTGTGAAAGTTACGACGATTTATTACGGCGGCGGTACACCGACAAGTATTACAGCAGAAGAGATGGATATGCTGTATGAAGAAATGTATGAAGCGTTCCCAGATGTACAAAATGTGCGTGAAGTAACAGTTGAGGCAGGTCGCCCAGATACAATCACACCAGCAAAGTTAGAAGTGTTAAATAAATGGAACATTGACCGTATTAGTATTAATCCGCAGTCATACCATCAAGAAACACTAAAAGCAATTGGACGTCATCATACTGTAGAAGAAACAATTGAGAAGTATCATTTAGCTCGTGAAATGGGAATGAACAATATTAATATGGACTTAATTATTGGTCTTCCTGGTGAAGGGCTAGATATTTTCAAGCATACGTTAGATGAAACAGAAAAGTTAATGCCAGAATCGTTAACAGTTCATACGTTATCATTTAAACGTGCTTCTGAAATGACGCAAAACAAACGTAAATATAAAGTAGCAGGTCGTGAAGAAATTACAGCGATGATGCATGAAGCTGAAGAGTGGACGCAAAAGCATAATTACGTACCATATTACCTATATCGTCAAAAGAATATTTTAGGTAACTTAGAGAACGTTGGGTATGCAATGCCTACGCAAGAAAGTATTTACAACATTGTCATTATGGAAGAAGTACAATCGATTATCGGACTTGGTTGCGGGGCATCGAGTAAATTTGTTCACCCACAAACAGGAGCAATTACACACTTTGCAAATCCGAAAGATCCAAAATCATATAACGATGGCTTCGTGAAATATACAGAAGATAAACTGAAAATTTTAGAAGAGCTATTCGTGTAAGGAGAAGAAGGCTGTCCCAATTTTGGGATGGCCTCTTTTTAATATAGGGGACTATTGTTGTCAGTTTTTGTTGGTAAATCGATATATCTTAAAAATCACCGGTATAATTTCATTTACCGTTGAACGGTCCATTTGTAAAACTATGTCGATAATAATCAGAAAAATTAGTCATATTATTAGAGGACAATGTCTACTTATAGACGAAATGATAGATTTATGAAAGAGAAAAGGGGGAAATTGTTGGCATGTACATGACGATAGGGAGAATTTTTGATTTAGCAGTTGGCAAGTATCCGAATAAAGAGGCGCTAGTAGAACCAGAAAAAAATATTCGCTGGACATATAAGCAGTGGGATGAGCAAATAAATAAAACGGCGCAAGCTCTATTGAAAGAAGGAGTAAGAAAGGGAGATTGTGTATCTGTTTACTTATATAACTGTCGTGAATTTGTAAACGTTTACTTAGCCTGTGCGAAAATTGGGGCGATCTTTAACCCGATTAATTTCCGCTTAAAAGCAAAAGAATTATCGTATATCCTCCAAGATGCAGCCTCGAAAGTAGTTGTCTTTGAAAAAGCAGTTGAATCAACTGTTGCTATGATTGAACGAGATTTTCCAAATTCGTCTTTTTGGTATGTAGAAGACGATACACCTTCCTATGCTAGTTCTTACCATGAAAAAGTAAATGAAGCATCAGCTGAACAAGTAGATATTGTAGTCGATGAAATGGATTATTGTTCTATGCTTTATACGAGTGGTACGACTGGTCATCCGAAAGGCGTATTACATCGCCATCGTGATATGGCTGAGCATAGTATGATTTGTACGTATTTCATAAAATATAACAGGGATAGCGCCGGGCTTGTAGTCGCACCTTTATATCATTGCGGCGAGTTAAATGCTGGGATTATACCGCGCATTCAAGTTGGCGGAAAGAATGTTATTTTACATCATTTTGATACGGATAGAGTATTACATACCATTCAAGAAGAGAAGATTACGACGTTTTTTGCAGCACCAACGATGTGGAATATGTTGCTGCAAAAAGATCTAACTAAGTATGATTTAACTTCGATGAAGATTGGGGTTTATGGCGGAGCTGCAATGGCACCAGCGTTAGTCAAGGAATGTAAAGAGCGTCTTTATATTGATCTTGTCCAAATTTACGGAATGACAGAAATGGGACCGGTTGTTGCGTTTCTCGTAGAAGAGGATCAAATTACAAAAGCTGGTTCAGCGGGAACACCGTGCTTTAGCCATGAAATTCGAATTGTCAAACCGAACGAAGATGCACCGGCAGAGCCAGATGATGTATTGCCTCCTTATGAAGTAGGGGAAATTATTTTACGCGGCCCGACTATGATGGCTGGTTATCATAATCGAGAAGAAGCAAATGCAAAATCAATGTATAAAGGATGGTACCATTCTGGTGATTTAGGCTACTTCGATAAAGACGGCTATTTATTTGTTGCAGATCGCGTTGATGATATGGTAATTAGCGGTGGGGTAAATATTTACCCTCGTGAAGTTGAAGATTTCCTTCATAGTCACCCTGGTGTATTAGATGTTGCAGTACTTGGTGAGCCAGACGAACTATGGGGAGAGCGTGTCGTTGCGGTCGTTGTAAAGAAAGATGATAATATTTCAGAAGCTGATTTAGAAACGTATTGTAAAGAAAGTGACGAACTAGCAGACTATAAACGCCCACGTCATTATTTATTTGTGGATGAACTTCCTCGTAATGCGAGTGGGAAATTACAAAAATTTGTGCTGAGAGAGTCGCTGAAAGGCGTGAAAAAATAGTCGATAGGTCGGTTGTATATAAAAATAAAGCTATCTTTCTGAATAAGGAAAGGTAGCTTTATTTTTTTAAAATGATCAAGTAAGGGAGGTAGTTTGGTCAAAAAAATAGTGTATACTTTCTATTTTAAATTACATTCCTATATTATAATGAAATATTTTTTGTTTTTAGTGTTTTGGTCTTGAAATCATATTTTATGTTTTGAATAGAAGTGTTTTTGATTGGATGAGGAATATTAAAATAGTAAATAGTGGGTTTGGAATTACGAAATATATTCATATTTGAGTACGAGTTGAATAAATAAATTTGAGGAGAATGTTGGTGGAGCATATTTGTAAAGAAAGATGGTCAGTCATCGGATGACCTTATGAATAAAGTGGTCACTTAGTGCGTTTTGGTTACTACTAATATAGTAACATATTAAAATGTGAATGAACAGTCTTGTAATACATTTTTATAAGTACTAATATTTATTGCTGGCTGCCAAAACAAGCGAACAATATGGTTAATGAATCGCTTTGTTACTGCTTTGTTTTGCATGATTAAAGATAGTTTGATGCTGCAAATATTCTTTAGTCGTAACCTTTTTAAGATGGTTTAGGATGGAAATATTTAACGACAGAACAATGTGATAAGTAAAATTGGAGGCGTTATGAGTACATATTTAAAAAGAATATCTGTAATTTGTTTTATTTTTACTATTTTTATTGGATAAGTTTTTATGCCTATCATAGGGCATGCTCAAGAATTAAATACAGCAGGATTTGTTGATAGTTTTGCATTTGAAAAGACAAAATTAAATTATGGAGAACAGACTAGCATACATGTAAACTTTAGTGAAAAGCCTGGAAAGAAGATGAAATCTGGGGATACATTAACGTTAGCACTACCTCCAGAATTAAAGGGATATAGTGGAACTATTGCATTAAAGGATGAATCGGGACGTGTTTTTGGTACGTGCCAGATCAATGCAAATAATGTAGTTTGTACATTTAATGATACAGTAGAACAGCTCGAAAATATTCGAGGGAACTTTAATTTTACTGTTCAAGGTACGAATGTAGAAGCAGGAAAAACGAAAGATGTACAAACGAATTTAGGGACAAATTTAGAAAAACAAACGGTTAGCATTACCCACTCGAAAGGCGGCGGTACAGAACCGGGGATCTTTTTCTATAAAGCTGGTGATATTCAGCCAGACAATAGTAATGTAGTGCGTTGGTTTTTAAATATAAATTTAAAGAAACAATATTTACATGACAATATCGTTTTGAAAGATACACTACAAGAAGGACAATTACTGAATAAAGAGAGCTTTACTATTAATGTAAATAATAAAGAACAATTGTCTCTTGCGGAATTTCAAAAGCGAGGCTATGGATACATTAAGTTTACGAGTGATAACTCATTTGAAGTTGTAATTTATAAAGATAAGGGTCATGCTACTTCATTTACAGTTTCCTATCAATCAACAATTACTGAGAGCGGGAAAAAGTTAAAATATTTACAGAATGACTATAAACTTGATTATCAAATTTTATATGAGAAACCTATTACTGAAACTAATAGTGTAAAGGTTAAAAATATATCATTTGGCGGCGGAGCTGAAGGGGATTTACCGGCGAAAGGAACGCTGCAAATTGTGAAACATATTGAAGGAAACGAAGGGAAAGTTATCCCAGGTGTTTCTTTTAAATTGTATACAGAGTCAGGTCAGCAGATTGGTGATTCTTATACAACAAATAAAGACGGAGTAGTTGAGGCACAAAATCTAACTCCAGGTAATTACTATGTGCAAGAAATTTCAGCACCGAACTATGTAGAGTTCGATCCACAAACGAAAATTCCTTTTACAATTAAGAAGGATGATGTAAATGGAATAAAACTTATGGTTCCAAATAAGTTAAAAACTACATCAGTTATGGGAACGAAAACATGGGAAGGCGACAAAGCAAATGATCGCCCGGAAACAATTAAAGTAGATTTACTGCAAGATGGTAAAGTAATTGCAACGGAAGAAGTAACTGCAGCAAATGGTTGGAAATATGAGTTTGAAAAGTTACCAGCAGTTAATAATGAAGGAAAAGCTCATAAGTATGAAGTAAAAGAACAACCAGTAACGGGATATCAATCGAAAGTTAATGGTTATGATATTACAAATATAAAGATCCATGAAGTAACAGAAGTAGAAGAGCAAGTTGAAGAAGAAACAACAGAAGAACTGGAAGAGTCATTAAAACCGGAAGAGCCAACGGTGACAGAAGAACCGAATGAGTTAGAGAAACCAGAGGTAACAGACAAACCGGAAATCTGGGTAAAACCAGAAGAAGAAAAGATTGAAGAAGAAACAACAGAAGAACTAGAAGAGTCATTAAAACCGGAAGAACCAAAGGTGACAGAAGAACCGAATGAGTTAGAGAAACCAGAGGTAACAGACAAACCGGAAATTTGGGTAACACCAGAAGAAGAAAAGATTGAAGAAGAAATAACAGAAGAACTGGAAGAGTCATTAAAACCGGAAGAACCAAAGGTGACAGAAGAACCGAATGAGTTAGAGAAACCAGAGGTAACGGACAAACCGGAAATTTGGGTAAAACCAGAAGAAGAAAAGATTGAAGAAGAAACAACAGAAGAACTAGAAGAGCCATTAAAACCGGAAGAACCAAAGGTGACAGAAGAACCGAATGAGTTAGAGAAACCAGAGGTAACAGACAAACCGGAAATCTGGGTAACACCAGAAGAAGAAAAAGTAGAAGTTGAAACAACAGAAGAGTGAAAAGAAGAAGAACTAGAGGTAACAGAAGAGCAACCGGGAGTACCGAACAAACCAGAGGTAAAAGAGCAACCGGAAATTTCAAACAAACCAGAGGTACAAGATAAAGTAGAAGTACAAAGCAAACAAGATGTACAAAATAAATCAGAAGTACCATCTAGTAAAGAAAGTAATAAGCAATCAAAGTTACTTCCTCAAACAGGTGGAGCAGCAACTGAATCTACTTCTATCCTTGCAGGTATGTTCGCATTAATTTTGGGAGCGATGATGTTTGGACGTAAAAAAAATTAATGGTCTTGAGGTTTAGTTTGAGAGCAAGATGTATGTAAAAAAGCGGAGACTATGGGTCTCCGCTTTTTTTATTTGTGTAATCAGCTAAGCTGGATAATACTTATGAATGAACGATTTTAATAACATGCTTTTCGTTTTAATTCATATTTTTTACAAGCACATGCTTTATTTTCTGGCGAAATCGGGCGATTAGCGTAATGATAATAATACCGAAGATAATTTTCCAAATGTGTTGTTCAAGTACTAGGAATATATTTTCTAAGTTTTCCCCTAACCAGTAACCACCGATTAAGAAGAATGATACCCAAAATAGGGCGCCTGAATAAATGGTCATCGCAAAGCGGCGAAACGGTAAGTTGATAATTCCTGCAAAGTATCCTGTGAAGTGGCGAACGCCTGGGATGAAAAAGGCGATAAAGATTAGAAAATATCCGTATTTATCAAACCACATTTTCGTTAAATTAATTTTCCGTTCTGTTAAAAATACATATTTCCCGTATTTCTGAATGAAAGGCATGCCAAGTTTATTTCCTAAAAAGTATTGGAATGTCATACCTATGCTTGTCCCAATAAAGGATAAAATAATTAAAATGGGTAAACTCAAATCACCTTGATGTGATAAGAATCCTGCATAGGCTAATGTTGGCTCTCCTGGAAACGGAAGAGCAATGTATTCTAAAAGCAATCCAACGAGTACTACATAATCCCCATATTGCTGAAATAATTCGTGAATCCATTCCATGTTGTGCGCTCCTTTTTAAATTGAAGTTGTTACATATCTTCCTCTTTTTCGCACTGATCGAACTGAAATAATAGTAGTAGAAGAGTTTGGTTGGAGGATTTAGGCTAGATAGCATACTTAATATAGCTCTTTGCTAATTAGCAAAGAGCATCGAAGTGTAAATGTTACTATTAGTTAAAGTCATAGCGGTATAAAAATACGTTGAAATCTTCTTCTTTTGGTCCAAAATTAACTGCTTTTTCTTGTATACGTTTGAAGTTTTGTTTGTCATAAAATCTATAGTTGCATGCATTATCTGTATATAAGTATAAAGATGTTACTTCTTCTTTTGTCATGTATTGTAATAAATGATTTAATAAATGTTTTCCAACTCCAAGACCTCTAGATTCTTCGGATACGATGAATAATTGTATACAACCTTGAAACTGCTCTTCTTTTCCTTGAATGAGTTCTTTGTATGTTTTTTGAACTTTTATAAACGTTTTTAAAAACTCTCTATTCTCTTTATTCGTCATGAATAGTTTCAGTGTGTTAAAGGCAAAGCTAAACGTATTATGGAATCTCTTTAAACGGTTTTTATCTTTTTCGGAATCGCCTAAAATGACACCGATAATTTTATTATCTTTTTCAGCTACCATACTAAAGGAACTTTCTAAAATGCAACTGTGTAGGTAGACATTTAATATGGAGTTTAAAAATTTTTTATCTGTAATGAATTGATTAAATCTAAATGCCTCGCCAATTAAATGTTTTATAGGCTCATAGTCTTCCTTAACAAGACTTCTATATTTTACTGTGTTCATAATTGTATGCTCCCTTTATTAATATAAATAACTTATTATAAATAGTAAGGTCTCCTCTAAGGGGAGAGTCAATAGTGGTAGGGAAAAAATAAAAAGGAAGAGATTCAGGTGAAAACATTATTTTCTATTGGAGAAGTTGCAAAAATAAAGGATATAACGATAAAGGCATTAAGGTACTATCATAAGATGGGGATCCTTATTCCAAAACATATTGATGAATCAACAGGATATAGATATTATTCTATTGATCAATTCATTCACATTGATATTATAAAAAGTTGTAGAGAGTTGAACACCAGTATAGTAGAACTTCAAGAGATTTTTAAGGAATGTAATACGGACAAGTTGCTGCAATTTTTACAATTAAAGAGAGCGGAAGCGGAAGAACATATAAAGAAAATGAAAGGAGTAATTGAAACGATTGATGGGTTACATGCGAAAGTAGGGAGTTCACAGGAAATATTAAAGAATGATGAAATATCTATTAAGTTCTTTGAACAGCGTTATGTAATTGTAGCGTCTTGTAAAGAAGTCGGGAGTTTACAGGAGTTACTGTATTATTCCAATCTAGAGAAAATCGTTCAAGATTATGAAGAGAAAATGTCAATGGAAATGGGGATTCTCTACAATGTCAATGAAAAGTGGGATGTAGAACCAAAGTATGTTTTTAATAAGGTGCAAGATCATGTACATATGGAAGAGATGCAAAATATAAAAGTATTACCGGGCGGGAAATATATAACATTAGCGTATAGTAAAGAAAATGAAGAAGAACGTAGAAATACCATGATTAAATATACAAAAGAAAATGATATAGAAGTGGAGAGTTTTATTGAAGTTGAGTTAATTAATGATTTTTTTAATACGGAGACGTATAGTTGTCAAATTCAAATTTTTATAGGGGATAGTGAGAATAAGAAGTTTTGATTTCGTAATTTTATGGAATGGACTGCCCAGAAAACCTAACTTTGAAATGGAGTTATGTTCTTATTGGGGAAAATTGTAATAGTACATGAAATTATATCGAACACAACACTACATATATCGACTAAACTGCAAAATACGACAATAAAACCCTGCCTATTAATAAAAAGAGGGCCGTACCAAAAAAACTTTTGGGACGGCCTCATTAGTAGTAAGGAACGTATTATTTACGTGAAAAACCTTCTTCATCAAGGTATTCAGCAGCTTCTGGATAAGAGTTGAATGTACCGTCTAAGTTTACGCCAGCGTAAACGTTCCACATGTCATCCTCTTGAATAAGAGTTAGGATATGGCCGTCTTCATTACGCCATTCCTCTTCGGTAGCAGGCGTCAATGGTGTTACAATTTCCTCTTGCTCCTGTGATAGACGTTCAATTGTTTTTTCAATTAATGAACGTAGTTCTTCTGCTGAAAATTCACGGATGTTAACCATACCTTTATCATCCGTTTTGTAACCTTTAATACCGCTTGCATATACAAATCCGTTTCCGTTTGGATGTAAATGATATACAACGTTCTTTTTATCTAAACGACTTTCTTCAAAGTGAAAGTTTACGCGTTTTAATGATACGTTCTTTCTTTCTAATTCCGGGAAAGATTCAATAATCGATAATTTTTCTTCAAAAGTTAGCATAGTGCCTCCAAGTATATAGTAAAAGATTTAATTTGTTCATTATAGCATAGTTGCAATTGTTTCCATAGGTAAGGGGAAACTTTTATTTGGATGCGTTTACTTCACGAGACTGTAAAGAGTTTCTTATAAATACGCTAACGAATGAGTATTTTTAGGTGTACAATGGAACGTGGACTTTATATGAAGGTGGTTTTTTTATGTTTCAAAAAATAGCAAAGGAATGTTTAGCAGGGTTTACTGTTGCGATAGTTGCTTTGCCATTAGCAATTGCATTTGGTATTGCCGCAACAGGAACATCTGAGGGAGCGCTTGTAGGATTATACGGTGCGATTTTTGCGGGTTTATTCGCAGCGTTATTTGGCGGGACACCTGGGCAAGTAACGGGGCCAACTGGGCCGATTACAGTAATTGCAACAGGCGTTATTGCAACTCACGGGTTAGAAGCAAGTTTTATTGCCTTTATGATGGCAGGGTTATTTCAAATTTTATTTGGTGTATGCAAGCTAGGCTCTTATGTTCGTTACATTCCGTATCCTGTTGTTTCAGGGTTTATGAATGGGATTGCACTG
This sequence comes from Bacillus cereus group sp. BfR-BA-01383, assembly GCF_022663495.1. Lineage (NCBI taxonomy): Bacteria > Bacillati > Bacillota > Bacilli > Caryophanales > Bacillaceae > Bacillus > Bacillus cereus group sp. BfR-BA-01383. The sequence goes on along the minus strand of NZ_JAKUFP010000007.1, from coordinate 90,385 downwards.
ATTATTATTTTAGGTGAAATGAAGCACGTACAAAATAGCTTTCTACTCGTGTTATTAACGATCATTGTAATGATTGTTTCTGGAAAATGGATTAAGGCCATTCCATCAAGTCTAGTGGCATTAGTAGGTGTCACAGTAACGTTGCCGTTATTTTCTTCTATGCTACAAGGACTTACGGTAAACTTACCAATTGTAGGAACTCTTTCTTTAAATATGGTGGTTGAAAAGATAGGTGCAATTCCAGAAGCGATGCCATCTCTTCACGTACCGACTTTAGACGCAAATGGCATGTTAGCACTTGTATTACCAGCACTTAGTATTGCTTTACTAGGATCAATTGACTCATTATTAACGTCTGTCGTAATGGATAATGTGACAGGGACACGTCATAAAAGTAATAAAGAGTTAATCGGACAAGGTATTGGTAATATTGCGAGCGGTTTGTTCGGTGGATTAGCAGGAGCAGGTGCAACTGTTAGATCCATCGTTAATATAAGAAGTGGCGGGAAAACGGCACTTTCAGCTTGTATGCATAGCGTCATATTATTTATTTTCATTATGGGACTCGGTTCAGTGGTACAATATATTCCGCTTGCTGTATTATCAGGCATTTTAATTTTAACTGGCATCGGGATGTTTGATTGGGAAAGCCTGAGGAAGGCGCATGTAGCTCCAAAGGGTGATGTGATTGTAATGTTCGTGACGATGTTTGTGACAGTGAAGTTCGATTTAATGATTGCTGTTGCGTTTGGTATTATTCTTTCCTTCATTATATACATGGTGAAGTGTAAAGAACGTAAAGCTTCTATTATAAAAGAAAAAGAAGCGATGTATACAATTCAGGGGCCACTTTCATTTCTATCAGTAGATCGTATTTTTGCTTCTTTACAAGATGTGAAGTCACCAGTTATTTTGCGTATGAAAGATGTACGCTATATGGATGTATCAGGAGCTATGGCATTATTAAACTTTGTTGAGCAATCGGATAAAGCAGGAGCGAGTGTGACACTTGAACATGTACATCCGCATGTTGAAAAGACGATAGTGATGATGGCAAGTAATGAGCAGAAAGATAAATTACAGTTTGTAAAAGCTGAAGCAATGTAGGGACAATCCGCCTCACATAATAGAGTGTGAGGCGGATTCTGTATATTTGTATATGTATGCATTTAATTTGAATATCTAGATGTTACACGTCTGTTGACAATTGCTAAACTTAGCAGTATAGTAACATCTTAGATTAGCAGTATGATATTATAAAAAGTATAAGAATTTTAAGATTTCTTTGCGCTAAAAAGAAATCGCTTTAAGCTGGAGGGAATATTTGATGTACAAACAGTTACCACACGGAGTAAAAGTCGGGATTACGCGTTCAGTTGTTGCTTCTTTTGAGCAGTATATGAAGGAAATTGAATGGAACGAAGAAAAGTTTGATATGCAACAATTTGTTGAACAGTGGAAACAGTATTTATACACAAAATCAACTTGGATTAATAAAGTAGATGATGAGTTGAAAGAACATCCAGAATTCCATCAAGCGTTAGCAGTGAAAGTGAATGAAAAAATTAACGAGCTTATTAATGAAGAGCCGACTGAAGAGCAATTAAAAATATTAAAAGATAACAAAATAAACAATATAGATGATTTTTGTAAGTTAGAAGCAGCGTATCATATTGAGCGTTTGTAGTTGAATTACATAATAGATTTACATAGAAAAACACGTCGTATTCATAAAAGAGTACGACGTGTTTTTGATTAATTGATTAGTGAATAATAATGGTTATTGCGGGATAAACGCTTTCCATTTAGATAAATCGATTGTTTCTTTTGATACTGAAGTAGCAGAGAATGTAAAGGTCCAAGGTTTAGTTGAATTGGCCTTGATTTGAAAATCTTTTAATGTAAATGTTCCTTCTGCAACGACGGCTCCAGAGCAATCTGCAATATGCAATGGAAGTTGTTCAAGGGTTATATTTTGATTATAGCCATTACGAATTAAAATAGTTGCATTCAAATCTCCGTTTTCTTCTACAGCTGCGTTTAGCCCTAGGAAGTTAATTTCACCCTCTGTAGGTGGTGTAAGATTAGCAACAATTTCTTGCAATTTCATGATCGCACTTTCAGATAGCCTTTCTTGCCATATAGGATCTAAATCTAATGAATGTTTGCCTTTTAATTCAAATACTAGTTGCCAATCTTCTGTAGATAGCGTTGCTTCAGTAATTGAATTTTCTTCAAAGACGAAAGTCCAAGGCATATTTACATTTGATGGGATTTCTTCTAAGAGTGACAAATCAAATGCTTGACGTGCACATGTTTCTCCATCTTTATTTAATAAGGATAGAGTAAGAGTCTCAAATTGAATTGGATGCTTTACACTACTACGAATAAATGTAGTAATATAATAAGCATTTTCATGTTTTTTACTTTCAATTCCGGCTAGCGAAATTTGATTTTCTTGTAAGGTAGGCAAAGATTTATGTAAAAATTGATAAATATACTTCTGTTCTTGTGAAACCTCATTCCAAGAAGGATGAAAGTATAAGTTAGGTTTTATGTTTTTTGTATTGTTGTTATTTTCTTCGGTTCCTAATAATTGAGAACTCGAAATTACAGAGTCTCTACCTTTTTTTCTTGCCTTTTTTAAAAATGATAGCATGCAATTCACCTCGTTATATATTTTGTGGAACAGTTATATATCTTGCTAAATATAAAGCAACCTCTTTTTCAAAATGGCTAAATGTTTGTAAAAAGATTTCAAAACCTTCTTTTTGATAAAGGCGTGCTGGATCCTCTTGTTGATATTGTCTTAAGCCAATACCTTCTTTTAAATGCTGCATTGCATTTAAATGGTTTGTCCAACCAGAATCAAGGAAGTGCAAGCCAATTTGACGTAATACTTGTTGTGCATCTGCATTTTCTTCTAAATTAGTAACGCGCTCTATATAACTTGTAAGAGTATCTTTTAATAGTCCTTGTAAGTCTTCAACGGAATGGACATTGTTAGCAGATAATGCTGGAAGTTCTTCAGTAGATAAAACTTCTTGTAAAGCTTCTACTAGTCTAGTGAAATCCCATTCTTCAGGTACCATACCTTCTAATAAATATTCTTTAGCAATAGCATCTACTGTGTTTTTGATCATTGGAACGACAATTTCTATCATATTTGTTTCTTCGTTTAAAAGGTTATCACGAAGTTTATAAACTACATTTCGTTGATCGTTAATTACATCATCTAATTTCAAATTATATTCACGCATTGCAAAATGCCCACCTTCACAAATTAATTGCGTACGGTTGACTAAGTCGTAAATTTTTGTGTTTTGAATTAAACTATCTTCAGTTACTTTAAGTGATTTTTTAAACTTCTCTACGTCCTCACTCGCATAACGTTGCATCATTTCATCCTCTAATGAAAGGAAGAATTGAGAACTTCCAGGGTCACCTTGTCGGCCAGCTCGTCCTTTTAACTGATTATCAACGCGGCGAGATTCATGTCTTTCTGTTCCAATTACATGTAAGCCACCAAGTTCGTGAACACCTTTTTCTAATAAAATATCCGTTCCTCGTCCTGCCATATTTGTTGCAATTGTAATTTGTCCTTTTTTTCCAGCTGATGCAATTAAATCAGCTTCTTGCTCAGCACTTTTTGCGTTCAATAGTTGATAAGATAGCTTTGCTTCATCTAAATAACGTGCAACAGTCTCTGATTGGAGGATTGACATCGTACCAATTAAAATAGGACGTTTTTTCTTATGTATATTTATTACTTCTGCGCAGACAGCTTTATATTTAGCATCAGCTGTTACATATACGACGTCTTTTTGGTCTTCACGAAGTATAGGGCGATTTGTTGGAATTGAAATAACTTCCATATTATATACGCGGTTAAATTCTTTCTCTTCTGTTTTTGCTGTACCAGTCATACCAGATAATGCTGGATACATACGGAAGAAGTTTTGAATTGTAATAGATGCTTGCGTTTGATTCTCATCTGTAATCGGTAAGCCTTCTTTCGCTTCAAGTGCTTGATGTAATCCATCGCTTAAAGAACGGCCATCCATAACGCGCCCTGTGAAAATATCAACGAGTACAATTTTTTCATCTTCTACAATATAATCAACGTCTAGTTGGAAAGCGACGTGTGCACGTAATGCTTGAATCATATAATGATATAAAGTTTGGTGCTCTAAATCATATAAGTTATCAATATCAAATAAGCTTTCAATTTTTGTAATACCGTCTTCTGTAAAGCTACATGATTTTGTTTCTGCATCAAAAATATAATGCTCAGTATCTTGGAACGTTTTCATTACCTTTGCGCATAAATGGTGGAAATTTGAACTGCTTGCTTTTTTTCCAGCGATAATGAGAGGGGTTTTTGCCTCATCGATTAAAACGCTGTCAATCTCATCAATAATTGCAAAGTGATATGGACGCTGTACTTGATGTGCTCGAGATGATGCCATATTATCACGAAGGTAATCAAAACCAAACTCAGTCCCAATTCCGTATGTAATATCAGATTCATAAGCATGTTTTTTATCAATAGATTCCATTTGCGGTACATTTAATCCGACTGTTAGGCCGAGAAATTCATGAACTTGTCCGATTAATTCTTTATCACGTTTTGCTAAATAATCATTAACTGTAATAACGTGAACACCTTTTTTCTCAAGAGCACGTACGTACGTAGGTAAAGAAGAAACAAGTGTTTTTCCTTCTCCTGTAGGCATTTCAGCGATGTTGCCTTCCAGTAATACAAGGCCACCGATTAACTGTACATCGTAGTGACGAAGACCAAGTACTCGTTTTGCAGCCTCTCGAACGACAGCAAATGCTTCTACTTTTATATCATCAACTGTTTTTCCATTTTGTAACATGTTTTGAAAAACAATAGTTTTTTTGCGTAATTCATCATCTGATAATGTTTCCATTACAGATTCTAATTGATTAATATCATTCACAATTTGTTCATAATTTTTAATCTTTCTTTTTTGTGAATCTCCCAATAACTTCTTGACCGAATTCAGCATTCTTGTAACACTCCTCTTACTGACAATAGATACATTATAGCATAGTTATACTAGAAAAAAGTAGAAATGGAAAGTGGTAGGAGATTTGAGTAAAATCGTTTTTTGAGTAAGTATACTTTTGTTTTATGGTAAAAAAGAAAGTATTCAATATATAAGAAATTTGGTATGATAATTTAATGAGATAAAATACGGTCTCTATAATTTGTAACAATACGTTTGAGAATATATGTATAAAAGAAAAGAGAAGGAAAATGAATAAGAAGTTTGTGAAAGGTGCAGCAATTTTAACAATTACAACGTTTTTGTCGAAATTGCTTGGAAGTTTCTTTCAAATTCCATTACAAAATATTGCAGGAGATGAAGTGCTTGGTATATTCCGCCTCGTATTTCCTGTTTATATGATTGCTCTTACACTGTCAGTAGCTGGTGTACCATTAGCAATTTCAAAACTGATTGCAGAGTTGAAAGAAAAAAATAAGCAAAAAGAAATTGCAAAATTATTTAAATCAGCATCGATTATAGGAATGGCATTTGGAGCATTCGGATGTTTGGTGATCATATTATTTTCTACTGAAATTGCAAATATGCTTGGTGGGCAAGAAACGAGGATGCCATTACTGGTTACGTCATTTGCGTTACTCGTTGCACCATATATGGCCGTTTATCGCGGTTATTTTCAGGGGTTTGGTGATATGAAACCGACGGGGGTATCACAAGTCATTGAGCAATTTGTACGAGTATTTTTTATGTTAATCATCGCTTATATATTAGTATATTGGAATAAAAGTAGTGCTGTCATTACTAGTGGGGCAATGGTTGGATCTTTTCTCGGGGTAATAAGTTCCCTTATATATTTACGTATGACATATAATAAGAGTTCATATCGTTATAAGGAAAACTCATATTCGCTTCGAGATTTGAGAAAAGACGGAAAGAAAATATTACAAGTATCTATTCCAATTGCTATAGGGGCTTTATCCATGCCGCTTTTAAATTTGGTTGATTCTCTAACAGTACCACATGTGCTGCAAGGATCATCGGCTGAAATTCAAGCGCAATTTGGTATATATAGCCGTGGTTTTGCGTTTACACAATTAATAGTTGTGTTTGCAAGTGCAATTGTATTTCCGTTAATACCATTATTAACGTCTGCGCTAGCAAAGAGAGATATGAATTTAGCAAAAGCAACAGTTCAAAATACTAACTTACTCATGCATGTATTGACAGCTCCGTTAACGATATGGCTAGTTGCATTAACGGTTCCGTTAAATGTGGGATTGTTTACAGATGCAAAAGGGAGCAGTATGTTAGCTGTTATGATTGGTAGTTCGTATTTTACATCGGTTATGGTATTATCAATAGGTGTTTTACAGGGGATTAACCGCTCTGTACAAGCAGCTTGGATTGTAATCGGAGCAAGTTTTGTGAAATTCTTGTTAAACATCGTATTAGCTAAAAAGTTTGGTATAGATGGAGCTGCGTATAGTACATTGATTACATATGTGTTAATCTGTATCGTAAATCATCTATACATTCGAAAATATCTTTCCTATTCTATTCACACAGGAAGATTTTTTGCTGTAATAGGAGTATCTTGTATTTTAGGATTAGGATTATATGAATTATCTACGGTGATAGATGTTACATCTTCAAGAATTATTGCGTTATTATTTAGTGGTGTAGCACTTGCTATTGCAATAATTTTGTATGGGGTATGTGCTTTGAAATTAAACTGGATATCAACAAAACAAATATCGTTTTTAAAAAAATAAATATAGAACTACGAAATTTTAGGATTGGAATTCGGACGGGCTTATTGTGACGATACTTTTTTATGATATTGTGTTTTTAGGTAAGGAGTTGGTGCCAGTTATGATGAATGAAACAATTGGTTACCAAATGTTGGAGGAGATTAAGAGTGCGGTTAGTTTTATCAGGATATTATGGTTTTTATAACGTTGGAGACGAAGCTATTCTACAATCGATTATTGAATCGTTACATAAAGAGAATCCGAATATTGAACTCGTTGTGCTGTCAAATGACCCTGACTATACAAAGAAAATGTACGGAGTAGAAGCGGTAAATCGTTGGAGTATAAAATCGGTTTATAATGCAATCAAAAAAAGTGACGGGCTAATTAGCGGTGGAGGGAGCCTCCTCCAAGATAAAACGAGTGTGAAAAGTATTTTATATTACACGGGCATTATGGGGTTTGCCCGTATGTTAAAAAAACCGTATTACATTTATTCACAAGGAATAGGGCCGATTACAAAAAGACATAATCGACTATTAGTAAAACGGTATTTGTCGAAAGCGGCATATATATCAGTTCGAGATGAGGATTCATTCTTATATTTAAAAGAAATTGGAATGAAAAGGGATATTGAACTTGTTCCAGATCCGGTTTTAACATGGAAACGAAAAAAACAATCGGATTGGTTGCAAAAACATTCGCTGCACGGGAAAATAATTGCGGTGAGTGTGCGCAACTGGAATGCAAAAGAAGATTATATAAAAAAGTTAGCGATTGCTTTAAAAAGGTTAAAGCAAGAAGGATACCAAATTTTATTCGTCCCGATGCATGGTCCGTTTGATCAAAATGCTTCGCGTGATGTAGTGGATTTAATGGGGGAAGAGACGTATATGCTTCCATATAAAATGGATATTGATGAGAAAATATCTATTTTATCAGAGTGTTCACTTTTAATTGGTATGCGCCTTCACGCTCTTATTTTTTCTGCTGTCGCGAAAACACCAATGGTTGGAATTTCGTACGATCCGAAAATCGATTCGTTTTTAAGACAAGTGAATCAACCTGTTATAGGAAGTGTAGATGGGGACTGGAGTGCCGAGGATTTATATAAAATTGCGAAAAAACAAGTGACGCAGCATGAGGATATGCAGCAATCTTTACAAATAAGAGTAGATGAGCTTCAACTACAAGGCGAACAAGCGGCCAAGAAACTCATTTATCATATAGAAAAAAACACTCTACTAAAAAAGTAGAGTGTTTTTTTTAGTGTATTTCTTTACGTTGGAATCTTTTTTTCATATATTGCGTAATGAGATAGACACCGTAACCTTGTATTATCATAATCGTTGGTATAATAAAGTAACGATAGCGCGATTGAACCTCAATGAATATATGCACTCCTGCGTAACCTAAAATTAATAATGAGAAGAATAGTAACGTTTTATTTTTTTGTTCTTTTATCGTTTTGATGGAGGCTATGCAAGCGAATATGCAAATGCTTACGTAACATAATTTTTCTAACGTCCACAGTAATTTTGATAACTCGGGTTTTGTATACCCTTCTAGCCCCCAATAAATGGCTGCGTCATAATCTCCCCACATAACTTTAAATTTATCTTTGAATAACAATAATAGTTGTCCTTTATCGGTAGTTCTTTCTTTAATGAGCTGTTTTTCAACTTCGAAACGTTCCTCACCAAGAGGATATTGATTTATAAGTTCATAGTCCGGGAAAGAGAAACCACCTTTTGTTTCAGGATTGAATCCGACTACAAATTTCCAATAAGGGTCTCGATTAGATAAAGGATATTGTGTAACCCCTGTAGCAATTAATGTGTAACTAAAGATAAAATGCACGATATAATAAATGCCAATCATGCCAATTAGCTTTGACACAACCATTTTTTTGCTTAATTTTTGATCACCTATTATATGAGCGATAAATAAGAATAGAATGAGAGCTAGTAAAATAACAATACCGATCGGTCTCATAATATCACCAAATGCAATAAGGATACTAACAAATATCCATGCATACGAATGTGAGATTCCTTTTTTTACGAAAAGATAAAAACCAGCATAGAATAGGAATGTTGCGAGATGCTGATTTGTTAGAACAGAAGTCATCATAATGTTAGGGATGTATGTTGCGAAAATAAGTGCTGCGACTCTACCGCTAAATTCGTTAAACAGCTGCGTAGCTATGCGATATATAAAGTACGTAATACCGGTGCAGTACAGTATGTTTAATAATTTAATCGCTAATACACCTTCGCCAAACAATTTCACAACACCAGCTTGATACATTGTAAAGCCTAATTGATATACCCAAGTAGTAAAGTATGCATTGTTCGCGAATGAGAAATCGTTATTCGCTGCATCAACGGCTCCGTTATACATTCGTGCGAAATCTTGTACGACATTTGTATGAACTGTTAACACCCATGCAAGGCGAAGTATGAATGCTAGTAAACAAAGAAATATGATAAATTGTGTTTGGGTAAAGAATCGATTCACGATGATAGAAATGAATATAATACCGATTAGAACGATCATGAGTGCAACTACAAGGAAAAAGGTGTGGTTGTACTTCGGTTCAGTTATTAAAAATTGCAATGAATAAATCAGAGTCATTGCAAAAAATAATAATGTTAATATTTGCAGTGATTTAAATGCAAATGCATATAATCTAGGCATAATTATCCTCCGTAGTATGTAATATCTTTTTAGTTATTTCTATATAAACAGAAATAACTACGCCATTATATCATAAAGGATTTCACGGTTGTAAAAGGAATGAGGTACGAAAGAAGATGGCAGGTATATATATATATTATTTTTATATAGTAAAATTTGTATTTTAAAAAGGCTGTATACGAATTTTTATTTATCATGTGTATATAATTAGTATATAATCGGTGTTGGAATGATAAATTCGTAGATTACGAGGAGGATAACCGTGAAGAAATTTTCAAAGGGGATTACAGCAGTTGCATTAACAGGATCATTGCTTTTAACTCCTATTTCAAGTTATGCGGCGAGTGATGACATTACAGGGCATTTATTTGAGCAGCATATGCGTACTTTGATTAATAAGGGGATTATGTCAGGGTATGGAAATAATGTGTATTTACCTGACAAGGAGATAACGAGAGCAGAGTTTGCTACATTAATAGCGAAAGCGTTACAACTTCCACAAGCAGATTCGAATTTTAATGATGTGCCAAAAACTTACGGTTTATATGACGGTGTAAGTAGAGCGTTCGGAGCGGGAATTATTAAGGGGCGTAGTCCTGAGACTTTTGCACCTGGTGATGTTATTACACGTGAAGAAATGGCGGTAATGGTAAAACAGGCGCTAGACTATAAAAATATTAAAGTAACTGTAAATCCGCTTACATTTGCTGATACGAATCGTATTAACTATCAAGAACATGTACAAGTTATGGTAGCTACCGGGATTATTAAAGGCTATCCAGAAGATAATACGTTTAGACCACATTTATCAGCGACAAGAGGTATGGCTTCGGCGATGCTGAATTTGATGCTTGATAAAATTGGCAATAACGGGGGAGAAACGCCTGTAGAAACAAAGAATTATGTATTGTTAAATGATGCAGGAAAAGTAGTAGAGCGTTACACTACATATAAAGAAGCTGTTATGGCTGCGCAAAATAAAGGTATTAATGCAGTGAAGTATGAAAATGAATACGTATGGATTAAAGATGGCTTTGCAAGTGCGAAGCAAATTTCTGGAAATACAATTAATGTTTACGGCAATGATTTAGAAATGGTGTATACATACCTTCAGTACGGAACGGAATTTAAAGTGTTAGAAGTTGGAGAAGATCGCGTGAAAGTTCAACTCTCTGATTTAACAGGTTATGTGAAGAAAAATGAAGTCACTTTAATTCCTGAAAATGAAATGAAAAAGTCATCCTATTACGTAAAATCAGATGGATATTTATACCATAGATATTATACGTATAATACAAGTTCACCTGGATATACAGAGTTTAGATATGGTGCGGCGCCTTCTTTCATGAAGCAAGGGCAATCAATGTATAGTGTAGATGGAAAAACATTTGGAAATGAAACATTCTATCAATATTTTAATTATGTATCATTACGTTCTAAAACAGAATACACAGCAGAGCAATTAGATAGTTATGTAAAATCAGTTAAACCAGATTCGCCACTAATTGGTTTAGGTGCGAAATTTAAAGAAGTAGAAAGTAAGTATAATGTAAATGCATTATTCTTATATTCATTAGCAGTTCATGAAAGTTTCTATGGAACAAGTGCTCTTGCACAAGATAAAAATAACTTATTCGGTTTAAGAGCAACAGATAATAGTCCATATGGTAATGGAGAAACATTCAACACAAAAGAAGATTGTATTGAACATGCAGCGAAAGTATACATGGATGAAGGTTATTTAAATCCGGGACATTGGCGTTATACAGCGACGTATACAGGTGATAAAGCTGGCGGTTTAAATATGAAATATGCATCTGATGCGAACTGGGGTAAAAAAGTAGCAGGGCATATGTTCCGTTTTGATTCCTATTTAGGTAAAAAAGAGTACAACAAGTATAAACTTGCTCGTGTTACGAACAATGTGGAAGTGAAAAAAGATCCACATATGTCGAATGAACGACTGTATCGTTTAACTACAAATAAAGTTGTAACAGTTACAGGCGAAGAAACGATAAATGGACAAGCGTGGGTTAAAATCATTTCTGATGACCCTGCTGTAAATGAAGCGTATATTGCAAAAGACAGTATAGAGTATGTAAAACACTAATAAAGTAAAAAAGACTGATCATCTAGATTCATTTTGTGAAAAATGAAAAGGTGATCAGTTTTTTGTTTGCCGAATAAAACGAACGACAGCACAGAATGTTATTTAATGACATTAAAATGAAAACAATCCCACTTTATGCAAATAATAACAAATAATTAGACAAAAAAACAAAAAATAAACGTGTAAATGTCGAACAGTGTCGATAATTTTAAATAATATAAATTGTCATTCTATTTGCATTCTGTGTTATAATGCTATTTATATATTAAACACAAGCGATATATATATACGTTTACATATTAGAATTGTCGATAAATATATAATTCGACAAATATTTAAAATTTGTCGAATTATGCGATAATAAATTCTTTTAAAAAAAAGAATTATGACGTATTATATACATGGTTTAACTTTTTGGTAAAAGATAGAATTTATTATGGCTGATAAATTACTATTCTTCAAAAAGTGTTTGTAGTATTAATATATGAATTTAGTAAATCACTAGTTTTTCAAATACATATTTCTAAAGCTAGTATTATATTTCTCAAGGAGGAAATAAATCAATGGCAAAAAATAAGTCTTTTAACAAATTAATGGCTGGTACAATGACAGCTGCAATGGTAGCAGGAGTAGTAGCACCAGTTGCTACAGCAGCAGAAGAGGGCGCATTTAAAGATGTTCCTAAAGGACATTGGTCTGCAGATGCGATCAACTCTATGGCTGCACAAGGTATTATCGTAGGTACTGGTAATGGCCTATTCGGATTTGGTGACGATGTAACTCGTGCTGAAGTAGCTACTTTCATGGTAAAAGCGAAAGGCATTGAAGCTGGTTCAACAAAAACTCCATTTACAGATGTAGATGCAAACAAATGGTATGCTAAATACGTTTCAGCTGCTGAATCTAACAAAATTATGGCTGGTTTAGGCGACAATAAATTCGGTCCAGACGAGAAGTTAACTCGTGCACAAATGGCACAGCTTCTTGTTAACGCATACGGCTTCAAAGCTGATGAAAACAACAAAAAAACTTTCAATGACATCGACGGTTTATCTTGGGCAACTGCAAAATCTTCAATCGAGACTCTTGCAAGCTTAGGTATCGTAGCTGGTGAAGGTGAAGGCAAATTCAATCCAAACGGCGTTGTAACTCGTGAGCAAGCTGCTCAGTTCATCTACAATGCGATGACATATAGCCCGGAAGTAAAAACAGAAGCTAAAGTTGAATCTGTAAGTGCAATCAACGCTCAAGAAATTAAAGTTACATTCACAAACCCAGTAAATGAAAAATCTGCGATTAACGAAGCTAACTACATTTTCAAACAAAATGGTGCTGACTTAACATCTGTTGATTTCTTAGGTGACGCAGGTAAGAAAGGTGTTCTTTCAGAAGATGGTAAGAGCGTAACTTTCAAATTAAAAGCTGAGAAAGCATTTGCTAACTCTCACAAATATGCAGTACACGTAACTACAGGCGTATTAGGTGCTGACTTAAAACCTGTTGAAAAATATCTTGATTCAGAAAAAACATTCTCTGACTCAACAGCTCCAGAATTATTAGGTGCACGCGTTGTTGGTAAAAAAGTTGAATTAACATTCAACAAACCAGTGACAACAGATGCAAAAGTTAAAATTGATGGTGTTGAGCTTAAAGAAACAAAAACTGCAAGTGAAACTCCAGGAGTATACACTTTAACAACTGATGTAGTTACAGGAAAAGATGGAATCTTCGCTAAAGGTGATCATGAAGTAGTTGTATACGATGCGAAAGATACACTACGCGAAAATCCTAATACATCTTCAATCTTAACAACAAAATACACTGTATCTTCTGATACAAAAGCACCAGAAGTGAAAGAATTAAAAGCTATTAACAGCCGTACTTTCAAAGTTACATTCTCAGAGCCATTAAGCCAACAACCTGAAGTAACTGTGAAAAAAGGTAACTACACGTTCCCAACAGCTGTAATTGATACTCCAGGCAAACCAGGAGAGGTACAATTTACAAAAGATCCACAAGATCCAACTTCATACATCGTTTCTGTTAAAGAAGATGCAAAGGAAGCTCTTAACCCATTATATGCAGGTAGTGAAAAGAACGTTAACTTAAGTGTTAACCTTAAAAACTTCAAAGATGGAGCAAACTTACTTGGTAAACCAGTTGATATGAGCGTTTCTTTATCTGAAGATACTGCTACACCAAAAGTAGCTACTGATAGCTTAAACAAAATCAACGGTAATACTTTAGAAGTTAAATTCAACGGTAAAATTGCTGTGAATGACGACACTAAAATCGTAGTACGTGACAAAGGTGGCGTAGTTGTAGAGTCTACTTTCGTAACTGACGGTGACGTATTAAAAGTTACTTCTAAAAACAACGTTGAATTAAAAGACGATTCTTACACAGTAGAATTAAAAGCTGATGCTGTTAAGTATGCAGTAGATAACGACTTAGCTTCTTACTCTGTAAACACAAACAGCAACGTTGCATTCATTACAACTGTTGGTAAAACAGGTATCGTAACACCTGTTGTAGAAAAAAATGCTGACATTATTTCAATCGCAGGTGATGTAATCACTGTAAATTACGGTGAAGACATGAGCGGTAACGCGAAAGATGTAGAGAACTACAAAATTGACGGTAAAGCATTACCAACAGGTACAACTGCAGAATTCGTTGGTAGCAAACAAATCGTTAAGATTTCTTTACCGAAAAATTATTTCTCAAAAGCTCAAGATGCTAAATTTACAATTAGCACAAACGTATTAACTGCTTCTGGAAGCAAAGTAGTAGCTAACGCTCAAACGAAAGCTCCAGTTGAAAAATTAATCAACTTCGCTGATAACACAGCTCCAAAATTAGCAAGCGCTGTTTATGTGAAAGCTAATAACGAAACTGATGTTTCAAATGAAATCAAAGTAACATTTGATGAAAACCTTGGAGCAATTGTAGACAATACTGACTTTATCAATGACTTAAAAGTTGTTGTAAATGGTAACGTTGCAAAAGTTACTAACATTAAAAAATCTGCTAAAAATGAAAAAGTTGTTTACTTAACAACTGAAAAAGCACTAAACGTTGCTCAAGCTGCAACAATTAGTGTAGTACCAGAAGGTGCAAATAACGCAGAAATCAACATTACAGATGCTACTGGTAACAAGTTAGCACTTGGTGAAGTAACTGCATCAGCTGCTGTAGTTGAAACTAAATAATAGATAGTATATCTGTTATTGATGAAAATCCCTTGTAGGAAATTTCCTGCAAGGGATTTTTTTATTATCTAAGTATTTTCGAGCAGGCAGATTGCTAATTCGAAGGAGAGTTCAGCTGTTTGATTGTTGCAATCTCATAATGAGTGACGATGAATACACATAGAAAATATAAAAAATACCATGCCCTTAAAACAGGGGCATGGTATTTCAAGTGTTATTCAATTTCCAAATCAACAATCATATAAGCAAGTATCACAGCAAAGAATATACTTACGGCTGGCGCTGTTAATACGTGGCCGGACATAAAGGCTATGCCGAGCGATAGGACGAGTGTGCTAGCTAGTAGCATGTGTTTTGTGCTAAATAGTTTCTTGAAGTTTGTAATAATACGAATGAATATTTTAATACCGAAATAAAGAAGCGGTAGTAAGTACATAAGGAACCCGACAATTCCGAATGCGAAGAATAGGTCGTGGAAATCCATTTCTACTAACTTCATTTTCGTTGTATAGTTACCAGCGTAGCCCATTCCGAATAGTTTTTGAGATAGTGGTGCTTCTTTATAGTATTGTTTATATACTTTTAAAAACTTGTCACGATCACTGTAAATTAAACTTTTCATTTCAGAGTCTGTTAGTTCGCCTTGCTTATGTTCTTCTTCTTTAACTACTTTTCCTTCTTTTCGGTCTTTTTCTTCTTGTACTGATTTTTTGTATTCATATATTTGTAAATGGATCGTCATATTTTTGGCGATAGGAGTGTGTGGTGTAAGTACGAGTAAACCTCCTAGTACGATAGCAGCAACAACTGTGTTTACAAGATATGTGAATCCTTTTCCTTCTTTTTTACGATGCATCATATATTCAATGAATAAGAATAAAAGAGCGATACCAAGTGTAATAACAATGGCACCGTAACCTACTTTCGTTCCGATCATAATGCTTGCATACATCGCAAGTACAGTTGGAATCCAGTAATAAACTTTTGAGAAAGAAGTTGTTTTATGAACTGAGTATAAGACAACGATTGGGAACATAATGGCAAAAATGGAACTTAAATCATTTCCAGCAAAGAACCATCCTCTTGAACCGATTTTTGAGTTAGGATAGCTTGGGAAATCTGTACCAGTTACCATTGCCACAATGATTGAGATACTCAAAATTAACGTTGCATATAAGAAATAGGTAATGATTTTATGAAACGCATATTCGTTATTTTTTAGTTCTTTAAGTGCGATAATATATCCAAAAAGTATTACAATTGGATATACACTCTTCATAATAAATTTCACTTCTTCTCCAAATGAAATTGGAGATTTGACCATTAAATTATTCACAAGGCCGATTGCGAGTACAATGCCAAATAGACATAAATAGAGAATGTATTTTTTCGCACCTTGTTGTTTATGATGAAGAAGTAGATAACCTAATGCAAGAAGCATAAAGGCGAAACGGACTACGATTCCGACTGTTGCACTCATGTGTAATACATAGATTGAAAAAGATGTTAATAAATCTAAGATTGGTTGAAACACAATGAATAGCAGTAGGAAATGTGGGAAGTAGTTATCCATCTGTTTTAACTTAGTAACCATATGTTCCTCCATTCCTTCATTCCTTTATTTCAGCACCCCTTTATTAATAGGAAGGCGAATGAATTTCTATACTTGTTTTTTATATCAAACTTAAGAATACACCATTTCATTGTAATGGTAAATAGATGAAATGTATGAGTAAACCGACTTTAATTGCTATATTTTTCAACGAAATTGTATGTTTTATACAAGGGTATATACAAATTATGAGATTATTAGACAGAAAATTTAGAAAAAAGAAGGGTTTTTCATCTACTTTCTATAATTATATAAGTATAATCTTTATGTGGAAAAGAGGGGTATATATAATGGAAGTAACAAGTAAAACAGAATCTGTCGTTGTGAAATATGAAGGGCACGTTGCAACGGTTATGGTCAATCGCCCAGAGGTGTTAAATGCATTAGATGAGCCAACATTAAAAGAGCTATTACAAAAGTTGAAAGAAGTAGCGGAGAGTTCTGCGCATATTGTTGTACTATGCGGGAATGGCCGTGGTTTTTCGGCGGGTGGAGATATTAAATCGATGCTTTCAAGTAATGACGAAAGCAAGTTTGATGGTATTATGAATACCATTTCTGAAGTCGTTGTGACTTTATATACGATGCCGAAGCTTGTTATTAGTGCAATTCATGGACCAACTGCTGGTCTTGGATTAAGTATTGCATTAACAGCTGATTATGTTATGGCAGATATATCATCAGTTATTGCGATGAACTTTATTGGAATCGCTTTAATTCCAGATGGTGGCGGTCATTTCTTCCTGCAAAAGCGCGTAGGTGAAAATGTGACGAAGCAAATTATTTGGGAAGGAAAGAAATTATCGGCGACAGAAGCGTTAGATATCGGCTTAATTGATGAAGTAATCGGCGAGGATTTCCAAACAGCTGTGAAGCAAAAAATTAATGAATGGTCACAAAAACCGATTAAAGCGATGATTCAAACGAAGCAAATTTTATGTGAAGTAAATCGCTCTAATTTAGAACAAACGCTGCAGCTTGAAAAACGCGGGCAATATGCGATGAGACAAACAGCAGACCATAAAGAAGGTATTGCTGCATTTTTAGAAAAGCGTTTACCTACATTTAAAGGTGAATAAAAGGGAGAAAGTGCTAACACATTTTAGTATAATTGTGTTAGCACTTTTTTTAGGGGTAATAAATGAAGAAAATTATCGGTGTTATCGTTATGATTTTACTTACATATTATGCTTTGCATAGTACACCATCTCTTGCGGTACGGACTGCATTATTCTTTGAGGGGCATCCAACTGTTGCTTTCTCTGGTGAAGTAACGAAAGAACGAGATGTGAAAAAAGAGGCGATTCCTGATGAGTACCAAACCTTATACGGCGATAAGAAAGAAGAACCAGAGCATTACTTCTTTCCGGTAGTAAGGGCGCACGGATCAGGAATTGATATGTTAAGTGCTTGTGTGAAAAAAGAGTGGTTTTTTTATAAAGCAGAGCTCGGTTGTTATTAAACATAGGAGGATGAATGATGTCAGCATATAATAAATTAGTAAGAGATCGTGTTCCAGAGAAGATTTTAATGTCTGGAAAAACGTATACAGCACAAAAATTAACAGGACAAGCATACATACAAGCTTTAGCGAAAATTGGAACGGAAGAAATTCGTGAATTTGCTTCTATGAAAGAGCGTGAACATGCACTAGATTCTCTTGCAGATGCACTGGAAGTTATCATCTCATTAGCGCGTGCAGAAGGTGCATCGATTGAAGATGTAGAACGTCTTCGCAAGCAGAAAGAAGTAGAGCGCGGTGGGTTTGAAAGAGGCATTTATTTATTAGATGTTTCAGAAGAATAGTTTTATAGAAAAAGCATCGCGTTAGTGGATAACGCGATGCTTTTTTGTCATTAAGATTAGGTTAAAGTGAATTTTATTGCAATTTAGAAAATTAAGCTATATAAGTAGAGGTTTCATAGTAAATTCTGTATACTGAATAGTAGAGAAAATGAGGAGGAAATGACAATGGCACATCATGCGAAAGAAACGATGGAACTCATTAAGGAGCTTGTCTCTATTCCGAGTCCATCTGGAAATACAGAGAAAATCATTCGTTTTATTGAAAACTATGTAAGTGAGTGGAACGTAGAAACGAAGCGTAACAATAAAGGAGCACTTATTTTAACGGTAAAAGGGAAAAATGATGCACAGCACCGTTTATTAACGGCACACGTTGATACGTTAGGGGCAATGGTGAAAGAAATTAAGCCTGACGGTCGTCTTCGTCTATCTATGATTGGTGGATTTCGCTGGAACTCTGTAGAAGGGGAATATTGCGAGATTGAAACGTCGAGCGGTAAGACGTATACAGGTACAATTTTAATGCATCAAACTTCTGTCCATGTGTACAAAGATGCAGGGGAAGCGAAGCGCGATGAGAAAAATATTGAAGTTCGTATTGATGAGCGTGTCTTTTCAGCAGATGAAGTACGTGAGTTAGGAATTGAAGTAGGAGACTTCGTTTCATTTGATCCACGCGTTCAAATTACAGAGAGTGGATACATAAAATCACGTCATTTAGATGACAAAGTAAGTGTCGCGATTCTATTAAAATTAATTAAGAGATTACAAGATGAAAACGTAACATTACCATATACAACTCATTTCTTAATTTCTAATAATGAAGAAATCGGATATGGTGGTAACTCTAACATTCCAGAAGAAACGGTTGAATATTTAGCAGTTGATATGGGAGCATTAGGGGATGGACAAGCATCAGATGAATACACAGTATCTATTTGTGCAAAAGACTCTAGTGGCCCGTATCATTATGCATTACGTAAACATTTAGTAGAGCTTGCGAAAAAGAACAATATTGAATATAAGGTAGATATATATCCGTACTACGGCTCTGACGCATCAGCTGCGATTCGCGCTGGATTTGATGTGAAACATGCATTAATTGGAGCTGGTATAGATTCTTCTCATGCATTTGAGCGTACGCATGAGAGCTCGATTGCGCATACAGAAGCATTAGTCTATGCGTATGTAATGTCTCATTTAATTGAAGACTAATTTCATAAAAAATAGAGATATCGGATTGAAAATAGTATTTTTAATCAGCTTTTCATTTGGGAGAGAATAGAAAGGGCGATTAGTTTGGTGGGAAACTAATCGCTTTTTTGAGGTTTATTTATATTTATTATTCCTTATATGGTTATCTTTAATAATATAGATAGAAAACGTATTTACTACATTGATAGAATGTTATAAACTATGATAGGAGTTATTTACCAGTTAATATTTTTAATATTAGTTTGATTAAGAGAATTGTATAATGTGAGATTTCGAGAGGAGATTTATTTTTTATGAAGTACAAAGCAATAGCTGCTGGTATGTTAGCGGCAAGTTTACTAGCTTATCCAGTTAGTAGTTTAGCAGAAACGAAGAAGTTTTCAGATGTTCCGGACAACGCATGGTCAAAAGACGCAATTTACTATTTAGTAGAGAGAAATGTAATTAGCGGTATGACGGACAGTACTTTTGCACCACAGGGTCTTTTAACACGTGCTGAAGCAGCGACAATTGTAGCGAAAGCAATTGGATTAAACGTTAATCCAGCTGGGAAGCCATCTTTTAACGATTCAAAAAATCATTGGGCTGCTCAGTATATTGCAGCAATTGAAAAAGAGAATATTATTGCAGGGCGAGAAGCAGGTGTATTTGATCCTGATGGGAAAGTAACACGTGCTGAGATGGCATCTATGCTTGTGAAGGCTTATAAATTACAAGGTTTGGTAAAAGCCCCAGTAACGAATAAGTTTACTGATTTAGAAGGTCATTTCGGTAAAGAAGCAGCAAATATTTTAGTAGCGTTAGAAATTTCTGCTGGTACAGGAGGGACAACTTGGAGCCCAAATCTTTCTATACCACGTGAACAAGCAGCACAAATGACTTATAAAGCGGACAAGCTAACGAAAAATAATGATAATACTAGTAAACCAGAAGACACAACGAAGAAACTGTATATAGATCATAAGTTCATTACATATCATCAACCATCTTTATCATCAGGAATTACTGACATGCAACATGAACCACAAACGGTTGTAGTAAAAGAAGAACGTGGTGGATGGATCAAAATTGTAACGAGCAAAGGTGATAAATGGACACCTTTAGTAGAGAAAACAGAAGGTATTAAAGAAGGATTTACTGCGTATGAAAAACCGGAACATTCTTCTAAAGTGGTAGGTAAATATGATGCGCAAACAGTAACGGTTATTGAAGAAAAAGATAGCTGGATTCGTATCCGTACAAATAGTGGCTTCCAATGGGTTGATAAAAATCAGTTAAACCCAGTGAAGCAAGGTAACTTCTTAGAAGGTAAAGCGATTATTATTGATCCAGGTCATGGTGGAGAGGATCCAGGACATCTTGGTGTAAATATGGATGAAAGTGCCATTGTATTAGATACATCATTACGAGTACAAAAATTATTTGAAAAGAAAACACCGTTTACTGTGTTATTAACACGTACAGATGATACACGCCCAGGAGATGATGCTGGCGATTCTTTAAGGAAACGTGTAGAATTTGCTAATAAAAATAATGGTGATATTTTCGTAAGCATTCATGCTAATGGATTTAACAACAAAGTAGAAGGTACTGAAACATACTACTATAGATCAGCAGTAACAAATCCAAATACAGATGACAGCCGTGTACTAGCAGAAAAAGTACAAAAACGTTTAGTTAATGCCCTTGATACAAACGATAGAGGGGTAAAAACAGATAACTTCTATGTAATTAAATATAATACAATGCCGGCTATTCTAGCTGAACTAGGATTTATTGATGCAAAAGGTGAAGGTGAAAAACTATCTTCAGAAAAATGGAGACAACGTGCAGCAGAAGCAGTTTATGCTGGTATTTTAGACTATTATGAGTGGAAAGGTAATGACGTATCTTCTTACCGCTAATTAATAGGGATAATGATAAAAGGGATTGCCAATGGGCGATCTCTTTTATTTATGAAATGAACTATAAAAGTTTCTCTTTATTTCGGGCATATGATATCATTTAATTTTATATGAAAAAGTATTCGAGTAATTGTGATCATAATAATTTTAAACGATAAAGGATGATAATAGATTGAGTAATCATAGTAAAACACCTGCATGTATATATACGTATGCATTTCGTGAAGATGAACGTTCTTTATGTTACTTGGAAATGCGTTCATTATTTGGAATGGAGTCTCACGTTAACATTTTGAAAAGTGATGTCAAAATTGATCCAAGTAGAAGTCCGTTTATTAAAGAGCGAGTTGAAGTTATGTACGAAGGAGACGACTTAGAAAGCATCTTGAAACAAGTGGAACAAATTGACTTGGCGGGAGCAACATTCAAAGTTATCTTCGTTAAAATTAATGACTTTGTTGGAGAGAATAAAATTGAATATGGAGAAAGACGTCTTATTGAGCGAGACCTCGGTATGCATATCGAAGGAGAAGCAGACGTTCGTAATCCAGAGCGTGTATTTGGGATTGTTCCTCTTGGAGGACGTTGGTATTTCGGACACTATGTAGAAAGTGATCCAGTTTGGTATCATCACATAAAAAAACCGCATAGCTATTCGACATCACTGAGCACACGTGTTGCTAGAGCTGTCGCAAATATCGCTGTACCAAACCCCGAGGGAGTACGAGCTATTGACCCGTGCTGTGGCATTGGAACAGTAGTAGTAGAAGCACTTTCTATGGGAATTAACATCGTTGGTAGAGATATAAATCCACTTGTAGTTCTTGGAACGAGAAAAAACATCGCGCATTTCGGGTTTGAAGGAACAGTAACAAAAGGTCCAATTGAAGAAATGACTGAGAACTACGACGTCGCGATTATCGATATGCCGTACGATCTATTTACGCACGCAACACCAGAAGATCAACTCTCAATTCTCTCAAGTGCGCGCCGCATTGCAAAAAAAGTAGTCGTTGTCACGATGGAAACGATGGACGACATGATTCATGAAGCTGGATTTGAAATCACAGATCGTGGTGTCGCAAAAAAAGGAACATTCTCTAGACAAATTCTTGTTTGTGAATAGGAAAGGTCACCCGTTTGGGTGCCCTTTTTTGGTTTATATCAATGTGTGATTTGAAGGTTTTTTCCGAGTAGCCGATATATTCCGAGAGTTGTTTTGTTAGTAAATTACTATTCTTTCGTTTTCTCTTGTTGCGCAATTAGTAAATTGCGTAATACGTGTCCACGGTAACTTTCTAGCTTCCGTCCTTCAAAATAACGAACACCTAATTTTTTAAGCTCAGCTACGTACCAGCCTTTTGTTCCATAGTACATGAGATCACTTCCTTTTGCTTTTGAACAGTATATGTTGGGGTGATTTGGAAATTTCATCTCAAATTAATATTGAATATTCAGTTTATTTGTATTATGATTAACTTATTATCGGATGACAGTGATTAGCCTCTCTGTAAGCCCGGATGTATGTTTGAAAATGAATAGAGGAACTTCTTTCCACTTGAGCTTCCTTAGCAGGAGGACGAGCCATAAGGATAGAGGCAGTAAAATTCAATGCGACTATATGCGTTGTTTTTCTGGCTCTTTTTATTTTTTCTTAAAACGTAGGAGGGGATTTTGAGAAAGCGTTGTCAATGGGTTATGGCGCACGTTCATGCTAATGGAGGGGTTGGTGAACTGTTTGGCTAAAGAGAAAAAGGAGTTACAGAAGGATTTAAAAACTCGGCATATAACAATGATTTCAATTGGCGGTGTTATCGGGGGAGGTTTGTTTGTAGGAAGTGGAACGATTATTCAATCGACAGGGCCTGCGGCAATTTTGTCCTATATTATCGGTGCTTTAATGGTTGTGCTCGTGATGCGGATGTTAGGAGAGATGGCAGCGGAAAATCCTGATAGCGGTTCTTTCGCAACGTATGCGAATAAAGCAATTGGGCCGTGGGCAGGGTATACGATTGGGTGGTTGTATTGGTTTAACTGGGTCATTATTATCGCAATTGAAGCGGTGCTTTTAGGCGTGATGATTAACAATTGGTTTCCTTCGGTTCCAGCATGGATCGCGAGTTTATGTATGGTCCTTTTAATGACGATGACGAATGTATATTCAGTAAAATTGTACGGTGAGTTTGAATATTGGTTAGCGTTCATTAAAGTTGTGGCGATTGTTGCGTTTTTAATTTTAGGAGTTTCGATGTTCTTTGGACTTGTTCCTGGGGTGGATAGACCGAGTCTTGCTATTATTACGGAACACGGTGGTTTCTTCCCGAATGGAGTTGTCCCTGTCTTACTGAGCGTTGTGTTTATTTCTTTCTCTTTATCGGGAAGCGAAGTAGCCGCTATTGCAGCCGGGGAATCGGAAAATCCAGAGAAGAATGTTATACGAGCGATTAATAGTGTTGTATGGCGTCTTATGCTTTTCTTCGTAGGGTCAGTAACAATTTTAGTCATGTTTATTCCGTGGACGGATAAAGAGTTATTAAAACTTCCGTATGCAAGTTTATTTAATATGGCAGGGGTACCTGCAGCCGCAGAAATTATGAATGGTGTTGTATTTTTATCGTTGCTTTCCGTTATGAACTCAGGTATATATACGAGTTCGCGTATGTTATTTTCACTTGCTAAAAAAGGAGATGCACCTTCTTCTTTTTCAAGGTTAAACAGCAGAGGAACGCCGGTTGTAGCGATATTTGCAAGTATCGTATTTGCATTTATTTGCGCGATGTTGAAATTTATATCTCCTGATAAACTGTTCGCATTTTTAGCGAATAGTTCAGGCGGGGTAACAATGCTTATGTATATGTTCGTTGCCGTTTCACATGTCAAGTTAAGACGAGAACGGGAAAGAGAAGGGGCTGGAAAGCTAAAAGTGAAAATGTGGTTATTCCCTTATCTCACATATGCAACGCTTCTAATGATTGTTACGATATTTGTTTCACAAGCATTTATAGCAGATATGCGCATGCAATTCTATATGACGTTACTAGCTACAATCGTAGTAATAATAAGCTATTTTCTAAGAGTTAGAAAGTTAGATAAGCAAAAGTTGAATGATTTTACGATTATAAAAGATTCGGAAGTTAGTTTAGAGAAAGAATAAGAAAAGGGGTATGTTCCATGTTGAAAGAGAAGAAAGATATTACAACTACAAAATCTAGCATATTACATGAAAGAAGAAAAAATGCAGTACCAGAAGGGCCTTACAATATTACAGAGTTGTATGTGCAATCAGCAAAAGGAGCGATTATTACTGATGTAGATGGTAATGAATTAATCGATTTTGCGGGCGGAATTGGTATGCAAAATGTTGGGCATTGTCATCCGAAAGTAGTAAAGGCGATTCAAGATCAAGTGGAGTCTTCCATTCATAGTTGTTTTCATGTAGCGCCGTATGAAAGTTATATTGCATTAGCTGAAAGACTGAATGAATTAACACCAGGTGATTTCAAGAAAAAAACGATGTTTGCGAATAGTGGTGCTGAAGCAGTAGAAAATGCAGTGAAGATTGCTAGAAAAGCTACGGGAAGAAGTGCGATTGTTTCGTTTGAGCGTGCCTATCACGGGCGTACACTTTTAACGATGTCACTTACAAGTAAAGTGAAACCGTACAAGCATGGATTTGGTCCGTTTGCATCAGAAGTATACAAATTACCATACCCATACTATTACCGTGCTGAAGAAGGATTGACGCCAGAAGAAGTAGACGCGCAAATTTTAGCATATTTCGAACGCTTTATGTTAGAGGAAGTGGCAAGTGATAATATCGCTGCAATTATTTTGGAACCGCTTCAAGGAGAAGGTGGATTTATCGTTCCGACGACTACATTCATGCGAGGTGTCCGAAATATTTGTGATAAGTACGGAATTGTGATGATTGCGGATGAAATTCAAACTGGTTTTGCTCGTACGGGTAGCTTATTTGCAATGGATCATTTCGGCGTAGCTCCTGATTTAATGACTTTTTCAAAATCAATCGCTGCTGGAATGCCGCTTAGCGCAGTAACAGGAAGAGCGGATTTGATGGATGCACCTGGACCAGGTCAATTAGGTGGTACTTTCTCAGGAAGTCCGGCTGCTTGTGTGGCGGCATTAGCTGTTTTAGATATAATCGAAGAAGAGAATTTAGTAGGTCGTGCTGTAGAAATTGGTGCACGCATGATGGAAGTATTTAATAGCTGGAAAGATAAATACGAATTAGTTGGCGATGTTAGAGGACTCGGCGCGATGACTGCAATTGAGCTTGTAAAAGATAAAGAGACGAAAGAGCCAGCAGCGGAAGAAGTTAAAGCGATTATGAAGGAAACGCATAATAAAGGGGTCATTACGATAAGTGCTGGTATTTATAGCAATGTACTTCGCTTCTTACCGCCTCTTGTTATAACAGATGAACAGCTTGAAGAAGGGCTTACTATTTTAGAAGCTGCGATTGCGAAACTATCAAAATAAAAAAATGGTGGAGGCAGGGGCATGAGGTTTTTCAATTATATAAACGGTGAGTGGAAAGAACCTTCCACGAATGCATATGTGAAAAATTATAATCCGCATAACGGGGAAGTGCTAGGTGAATTCCCATTTAGTTCAGTAGAAGATACACAAGTCGCAATCGCATCAGCGAAAGAAGCTTTTCATAAATGGCAAAAATTATCGTTTCAAGAGAGAGCAAGTTATTTATGGAAAGCGGCAGCTATTTTAAAAGAAAAAGTAAATGAAATTGGCCGAGATGTAACGAATGAAGAAGGAAAGACGATTGCAGAAGGCATAGGCGAGACGAAGCGAGCAATTAGCATTCTTGAATATTATGCAGGGGAAGCGAATCAGCCGATCGGAGAGATCATTCCGTCTGCTAATGAAAGTACGATGCTTTACAGTAAACGTGTAGCAGTAGGACCGGTTGGATTAATTACGCCGTGGAACTTTCCGATTGCGATTCCGGCGTGGAAAATGGCGCCAGCACTTATTTACGGAAATACGATTGTTATTAAGCCGGCTGAAGTTACGCCAAAATCGGTGTACCATCTCGTGGAAGCTTTTCATGAGGCAGGCATTCCGGCAGGTGTTATAAATTGTGTGTTCGGCAAAGGCTCTGAAGTTGGAGCAGAGTTAACGGGAAATCCGGATATAAAAGCGGTATCTTTTACGGGTTCTAATCACGTTGGCAATATCATTCAAAAAGCAGCCGTTGAAACGCGGAAAAAAGTACAATTAGAAATGGGCGGGAAAAATCCGATAGTTGTATTAAAGGATGCCGATATTGAAAAGGCGGTAAATATTACGATAAAAGGTGCGTTTATGTCAACGGGGCAAAAGTGTACCGCAACAAGTAGAGTAATA
This sequence comes from Bacillus cereus group sp. BfR-BA-01383, assembly GCF_022663495.1. NCBI lineage: Bacteria > Bacillati > Bacillota > Bacilli > Caryophanales > Bacillaceae > Bacillus > Bacillus cereus group sp. BfR-BA-01383. Next base: position 63,654 of record NZ_JAKUFP010000007.1, on the reverse strand, counting down.
GTCGAAGAGGGCATTTATGAAGCGTTCCGTGAGCAACTATTGCAGCGCACGGAAGCTCTTACAGTTGGGAACCCGTTAGAACAGGGTACATTTATGGGCCCATGTGTTTCCAAGGGGCAGCAGCAATCTGTTTTATCGATGATTGAAGTAGGAAAAGGAGAGGCTTCTTTACTTTATGGAGGCAGCGTACCGGACGAAGCAGAATTGCAGGACGGTTGTTACGTGTTACCGACTATTTTTGAAAATGTAGATGTAGATGCACGCATTGCAAAAGAAGAAGTTTTCGGTCCAGTTATATGTTTATTTAAAGTGAATAGTTATGAAGAAGCAGTTTCTTTAGCGAATGATACAGAATACGGATTAAGTGCATCGATTTGTACGAATAATTTAAGTTTATCGCAAAGGTTCATTGATGATATGGAAGTTGGAATGGTTCATGTGAATTCAGAAACTGCAGGAGCAGAACCTCAAGTTCCGTTTGGCGGAATGAAAAACTCCAGTGCTGGACCGCGTGAACAAGGAAAAGCGGCGAAAGAATTTTACACGAGAATAAAGACAGTATACGTAGATCAAGTATAAACAATAAAAAACATAGTAATGGAGGATGCAATATGCGTAAAGGGACATTTTTTATGGCAGGACACTCTAGGCTTCCGAAAGGTATGGCTGTTCGTAGTATGTACGAGACACTAACAATTACAATTGAGGCAGATCATAAATATCACGTCATTATTGAAGCGTCATGTACGCTTGCGACAGAGCATGGTAGAGACTTCGTTGCTCAAATTTTGAGAGGACATAGTTTACGAGATGGTATTGAAGAAATCGTTCAAGATATTACAGATCATTATCAAGGAAAAGCGCAAAATGCTATCGTCAGTGCGGTAAAAGATTTGCATCGCCAATATGTAAGTTATTTAAATGATGAACAGCTCGAGGGAGAGTACGAGGAAACAACACCATAAAAACTGTCTAGTTTATTACCATAAACAAGAGCCAGTTGTATTTCCGTTAACGGGATACGACTGGCTTATTTTTATTGAGGAGGCAAGGAATATGAAAAAGTTAAATGAAGTGCAAGTTGTAAAACAAGAGACGAAAAAAAGAAGATGTGCGGAAAGTAAGGGGATTTGTAAAATGTGTAAAGTTTGTAGAGAAAATAACAAAAAACGAATTGACAGTTAGAATATTATGAATTATTATTTAATTAATAAGATCCATACGAGAAATTAGCCTTCTCTATATTCGATCTTGCTTTCCTGTTTTACACATATTTTCATATGAACTGTCTATTATTATTGTACTTTAAGAGATTAAAGAACATTCGTAATTATGAGCCAGTTGTATGTATCTGCGATTGTTATGTCGTGGATGCGTATGACTGGCTTTTTCGTTGTTAGGGCAGTAAGACCGAATCTCAGCATAAGAAGATAAGGATAACTGTCTGTAAAAAGCGTCAATACGTTCTTCATATTTAATTTAGGGAGGAATTGAAATGTCGATTATTACAGAACAAAATACGAAGATGAGGTTTGCAAAGAAATATGAGGGGTATGAAATTGTTCCTCATCCAGAGCATAAACGTTTATATCATATCGTATTAAATCAGCAATTGCTTCAGCAGTTTTTTGAAGAGGTAAAAGAGCATTCAGAGCAGTCATTACAATATATTCCGTATTCTCGGTTTAATATTGCGGATAGCATGAGAAAGATTTTTGGGCAATCATTTATGGATAACATTCGCGGCATTATTCATGACCGTGAAACGGGCGGATTTACAATTGGGGTGCAAGGTGAAACGGCAGATCCAGCAGACTACGTGAAATTTGCAACAGCATTAACGCATTTAATCGGGGCGCCGAACTTTGATGCGATGACAGGAACGTATTATGCTAGATTTAATGTGAAAGATACGGATAGTAGTGATTCTTACCTTCGTCAAGCGTACCGATTGTTTACACTTCATACAGACGGTACATTCGTTGATGAACCGACAGATTGGCTTCTTATGATGAAAATTGAAGAGCAAAATGCAGTAGGAGGGGAATCCCGTTTACTACATTTAGACGATTGGGAAGATCTTCAAAAATTTAGAGATCATTCGCTCGCATCTGTTAAAATTACGTATAAAGCACCACCAAGTAAAAATTCGCAAGAAATCGTTTATCGTGAAACGTTTTTTGATGTAAATAACGCACCATGCATTTGCTTTATTGATCAGTTCGCTTATCCAGATAATATTGAACAAGCAAACTATCTGAAAGACTTATCATATTCAGTTGAAAACTCACCAGCGACACATGCATTAAAATTACCAGTTGGTGACTTAGTTCTTTTAAACAATTTATTTTGGATGCACGGAAGAGCTGCATTTGAAAAAAATAAAGATTTATATAGAGAACTAATGCGTCAGCGTGGTTGTTTTTCTAAATAATATGTACGGCGGGTCTTGAAAAGAGACCTGCCTTTTATACTATTAAGGGGGAAGTAGGATGTATGACTTTATAATTATTGGCGGAGGAATTGTTGGCCTTTCAACTGGAATGGCTTTAACGAAAAAATTCCCTCGTGCGAAAATCGCGATCATTGAAAAAGAAAAGGAACTTGCACATCATCAAACTGGGCATAATAGCGGAGTAATTCACTCTGGAATTTATTATAAACCAGGAAGTTATAAAGCAAAGTTTGCCAAAGAAGGAAATGCAGCTATGGTTCAATTTTGTAAAGAAAATGACATCGCTTATGACATGTGCGGAAAAGTAATTGTCGCTACAGAAAAAGAAGAACTTCCTCTTTTACATAATTTATATGAGAGAGGCTTACAAAACGATTTACATATTTTAAAAATAGATAAGGAAGAATTAGCTGAAATTGAGCCTCATGTAAAAGGACTTGGGGCAATCCGTGTTCCTTCTTGCGGGATTGCTGATTATAAAGGAGTAAGTTATGCATTTGCTCGTTTGATTCAAGAAAGCGGCGGAGAAGTACATTTAGGAACAGCCGCAGAGCGTATTACTGAGAAGAAAGACGCTGTAACGATTGAGACAAACAAAGGCACATTTAAAACGAAATTTCTCATTAACTGCGCCGGCTTACATAGTGATCGTATTGCGAAAAAGACAGGCATATTAACGGATATGAAAATCGTTCCGTTCCGCGGTGAATATTATGAACTTGTCCCAGAAAAACGCCATCTCGTAAAACATTTAATCTATCCAGTTCCAAATCCAGAATTTCCGTTTTTAGGTGTTCATTTTACAAGAATGATAAATGGGGACGTACATGCAGGACCGAACGCAGTATTAAGCTTTAAGCGAGAAGGCTACACGAAAACAGACTTTGATATTAAAGACTTCATGGAAACAATGACATACACAGGCTTTTGGAAAATGGCGATGCCAAACATGAAAGAAGGCATAAAAGAAATGGTGCGCTCATTTAGTAAACAATCATTTCTAAAAAGCTTGCAGCGCTTAATACCAGAACTAACAGAAAAAGATATCGTCCCAACGCATGCGGGTGTAAGGGCACAAGCCATCTTATCAAACGGAAATATGGTAGATGACTTCTGCATTATCCCTGGCATCAATTCGCTGCATATTTGCAATGCACCATCCCCGGCCGCGACGGCTAGTATAAAGATTGGTGAGGAGATTGCGAAGCAAGTGCCGGATGTGGTGGTGGTTAGGGTTTGATGGGTCCCCCGGGTTTTGGGGGATTTTTTTGTTTGACGTAGGTATAGGTGAAATCTCGGATGCTCGGTGGAGGTCCAGGTGTGGGATTGGTTGGTGGTTACCGGGTATGGAAATGCGGAATTTGTCGGTAAGTCGATAAGTTGTGTCGAAACGTCGATATAATTGAATAATCGTCGATATATTTTTGTAGAGTGTGGGGTTGGTTGTAGATTGGAAATGCGTATGTTTCTACCATTAATGTTCGTTAATACCTAAATAATAGTTTGTGTGAATTTGAAATAAAGTTACGATGTTTCTAAAAAAGATGCAAAAAACAAATAGAGATACATCATTTTGTTAAGTTAAATTAAGTAGTTGCCCTTATAATAGAGAAGTCCGCGCTATTATAAAGGCGAATTAGTGTATTCTTATTTCCTACCACTCAAAATCATTGCATTTCCTAATACTTTTTTGTTCAATAAGAGTTTTGGTAACTCCATTTCTTCAGCAAGCTTGTAGCTATTCAATTCAGATACACCATGTTTCTTTAAGACATTTAAGAGCTCTCTTTCATCCCCAAATATTTTTTCATCCATAAACAAATCTAAGAAAACAAATTCACCACCAGGTTTTAACACTCTTAAAGCCTCTTTAATTACTTCAGTTTTATTTTCTCTATCTTTTACTTCATGAAATGTTAGACAGCTTACAATTATATCAAATTCATCATCAGTAAAAGGGAGTTCTGCAGCACTTGCTTTCAGAAAATCAATTCTATCAGAGACCCCTTCTATTTCAGCATTCTGTTGGCATTGGGATTTGGAATATTCCCAATTTCCACCCCAATAATCAATTCCAGTTAGAAAGGACTTAGGAAAAGTCTTTGCCAGTTTAATAATCAGTGAACCACTACCGGTTCCTATATCTAGTATTTTTCCTTTTCCATCCCAATTCACCTTGGCAACAATTAAATCATGTATCTTTGACTGATAATTCCCCCCAAATGCTGCAAATTGGTAAACTGAATAAGAAAGTATAAATGCTATATAAATAAAAGGTAACGCAAAAATACCTGACAGGATTCGCAGATATAAATTAACAGGTAATAATGTTACCGAGAGAAGAATGAGTGAAATAACCAAAAAAATAATTAGTTTGTAAATTCGTATCCAAGTTTGATATTTAGTTTTTGTTTTCAACATATCAGCCATCCTTAAATAACCTATCTTTTGTTTACTATAATTATATAGGAAATCCATAATCCCGTCCTATAGTTTAAGTACATGACTTCATAATCCCCATCTATTTTAATATTAATATCCAATTATTTCAGAAGAGAGCCCCAACAATCTGGCCCGTTTGTTGGAAAAGAAAAGGAGGTGCCACAGCACCTCCCAAGAACGAATATGTAGCTTGAATTCCACAATGAATAAATGCCTTTTTTATTGGCTTATGAATACACACACACCGCTGATTAACGCTCTACTTCATAAGTAATCCCATACTTCTTCAACTTCTTATATAAATTAGCCCGGGACATGCCTAACTTTTTCGCAGCGATGCTTTTGTTTCCGTACGTGTCTTCGAGAGCTTGTATAATTCTAGTTTTCTCTAAGTTCTTTTTCTCATCAGTGAGTGAGCGCTCTGTATGATGAACAGACTTTTGCGAAGGCAATAGTTGCAAAATATTTGCTTCCCGTATTTCTTTCCCGTCATGAAGGACAATTAATCTTTCTATTATATTGCGCAGTTCGCGAATATTACCTGGCCAAAAATACGTGTGTAGTCGATTCATTGCTTCTTGATGAACGAATGGGGCGGGCTTGTTATATTTAAAAGAAAATTCCTTTAAGAAATGATGAGTTAAGAAGGAAATATCGTCCGTCCGTTCCCGTAATGGCGGGATATGCGCTGTGAATACATTTAGTCTATAAAATAAATCAGATCGAAATGTCCCGCTGAGCACCATATCTTCTAACATACGATTCGTTGCGGCAATAATTCTTACGTTTATCTGTTTCGGCGTTTGCCCGCCAATGCGGTAAATCTCTTTTTCTTGTAAAGCGCGAAGTAGTTTCACTTGCATATCAAGCGGGAGTTCTCCTACTTCGTCTAAAAATAATGTACCGCCATTTGCTAATTCTAGCTTTCCAGCTTTTCCGCCTTTAGCGGCTCCTGTGTATGCTCCAGATTCATAACCAAATAGCTCGCTTTCAAAGAGAGCGGCAGGAATAGCGCCGCAATTAATTGGGATAAAAGGTTGCTTGCTTCTAAGGCTCGCTTCATGAATGGCCTGGGCAAAGAGTTCTTTTCCAACACCACTTTCGCCTGTAATTAAAATCGTCGCATCAGTTTTCGCTACCTTTTTCATGTTGTGGATAATGTGCTGAAGTGTTGCGTTATTTCCTTTAATCGTGCTGAAGGGGTCATCTTGCTGATGTTGAATCATTTGCTTTAATTGCTGTAATTCTTCAGAAGTAGAGGATAATTTTTCATTCAACTTAATCGTCGCAGTAATATCTCTTTCTACAGACATAGAACCAATTAATTCGTTGTCGTCGTTATAAATAGGAGTCGTACTAATTAATACGTGCTTATCTGGACGCGGAAGATGATAAATATCCCGGACCGGTTGCCCGCTCTCAAGAACTTTTAAATTCATAATATCTTCTTTTGAAAAGAACTGTTGTACATTTCTACCGATAATATCTTCCTTCTTAATGTCATACATTTTTTCTGCTGCCTCATTCCAGTACAACATAACTCCTTCCGTATTTACGATAGAAATCGCTTCTTCGACGTAAGAGAGGAGCGTGTGCAACGTTGGAACTGCAAAGTTATCAAATTGTTTCATAACATGGCCTCCAAAGAATTTATCCCGCTATTTGTGGGTTGATTTTATAAAAAAGTAGACAGTAGTATACAGATTTGTTGCCAAAAGGATACACCTTTTTCAGAAAAATGTAAACAAATTAACGCTTTGCACTTTGGCATGATACTTGCAATAAAAATAGTATCAATATATAGAGGAGAGATAGAAATGAAGGTTAGTAAAATATACACAACAATTGATGCGCACGTAGCTGGGGAACCGCTTCGAATTATTACGGGCGGCGTGCCAGAGATAAAGGGAGAAACGCAGTTAGAAAGACGTGCATACTGCATGGAACATTTGGATCATCTTCGTGAAATTCTGATGTATGAACCGAGAGGGCATCACGGAATGTACGGTTGTATCATTACTCCGCCCGCAAGTGCTCACGCTGATTTTGGCGTATTATTTATGCACAATGAAGGCTGGAGTACGATGTGTGGTCACGGAATTATCGCTGTTATTACAGTAGGAATTGAAACGGGTATGTTTGAAGTGACAGGCGAAAAACAAAAGTTCATTATTGATAGCCCTGCTGGGGAAGTCATTGCGTACGCAAAATTTAACGGGAGCGAAGTTGAATCCGTATCATTTGAAAACGTTCCTTCGTTTGTATATAAGAAAGACGTTCCTATCAAAATAGATGACTATGAATTTCAAGTAGATATCGCATTTGGCGGCGCGTTTTATGCTGTTGTAGATAGTAAAGAATTTGGTTTGAAAGTTGATTTTAAAGACTTACCTGCAATTCAAACTTGGGGTGGGAAAATTAAGCACTACATTGAAAGCCAAATGGAAGTGAAACATCCACTTGAAGAAGATTTAAAAGGGATATACGGCGTTATTTTCTCAGACAAACCGAAAGGAAAAGACGCTACTTTACGAAATGTAACAATCTTCGCTGACGGGCAAGTAGACCGTTCCCCTTGCGGCACAGGAACTTCCGCAAGAATCGCAACCCTTTTTGAAAAAGAGGCTCTGCAAAAAGGAGAAATTTTCATCCATGAATGCATTACTGACGGACAATTTGAAGGAGAAGTATTATCCGTAACAGAGGTAGACAAATATGAAGCAGTCGTTCCGAAAGTAACCGGGCAGGCATTTATTACAGGATTTCATCAGTTTGTTGTAGATCCGAGGGATGTTTTGAATCGGGGGTTTTTGTTAGCTTAATGTTTTCTTAAGGGGAGGGACCTTTGGATGAAGTGGTGGCGAAAATTAAATTTACCTGTGAAAATCTTGATAGGGGCATTAATCGGTATTGCGTTAGGGGTAGTATTGGGACCAAAAGTAGCTGTTTTAAAACCGATTGGGGATATATTTATTCGTTTATTACAAATGATTATCGTTCCGTTAACCTTTTTAAGCATCGTCTCAGGTATCGCACAACTTGAAAACTCGAAAATGTTACGAGCAATTGGCGGAAGAATTTTCATTTACTATGCAATGACAGCTGTATTAGCGACAAGTATTGGCGTAGTGATTGCTTATATTATCAATCCTGGTAAAGGGGTAGAAGGTCTTTTTGCGAGCGGGCAGAACTTTAAAGAAGAGAAGTTTAGTTTTGTAGATAATATCGTGCAATGGTTTCCTTCCAACGTCATTCAAGCAGCTGCAGAAACAAGTATGCTTCAAATTATTATCTTTGCTATTTTTGTCGGCATGGCACTTATTCTTCTTGGCGATCAAGCGAAAGGAACTCGTAAATTAGTGCATGAAGGATCAAAAATAATGATTAAAATTGCGGAGATCGTTATTGGATTTGCTCCGTACGGAATTATGGCATTAATTGCTCATGTAGTTGGCACATTTGGAGCAGATATGCTTACAGCGGTTGTTAGCTATGTAATAGCTGATTATTTGTCATTGTTACTTATTATTCTCGTTATGTATCCAATTGTATTAAAAGTTTTCGGGAAGATAAGTCCAGTACATTTTTATAAGCAAGCAAGTCCAGCTATGCTCGTAGCTGCAAGTACGACATCGAGCAGCGCAACGCTTCCAGTAACGATGGAAGTGGCGCAAAAAAGACTTCGTATATCAGAATCAGTAGCTGGCTTCACTATTCCGCTTGGAGCTACTATTAATATGAACGGACTATCAGCAGCACTTGGTGTTTTAGCCGTTTTCGCATTAAATGTATACGGAATTCCAATTACATTTGGGCTTATTATGCAAACTGTATTTTTAGGAATCGTCCTTGCAGCGGGCTGCGCCGGAGTAAAAGGGGCAGACGTTATTACTGCGACTATTTTGCTTTCTACACTAGGGCTCCCGCTAACTATTATCCCGATCATTGCGGCTGTTTCTCCGCTCGTTGATATGGGGCATACTGTCGTGAATATTACAGGTGACTTAGTAGGGGCGCAGGTTGTGAATGAAAATATAGTACAAAGTGAGGAGAAGAATATAGGAAAGGGTGAACAAATATGCTAGTCATAAGCGCGAACGAACAAAGAAACTTAGTAAATATGAATGAAGTTATTGAATACGCGGCGCTTGCTTTACAAGAATTTTCCGCAGAAAGAACGATCACACCAATTCGCGGCTCATTACCATTTGCAAGCGAACAAAATACGGCATTAATTATGCCTTCAGTAGCGGAAGGACTTGAAGCACTCGGTTTAAAAGTAGTAACAGTAGTCCCGCATAATAAAAAAATAGGAAAGAAAACGATAAACGGGATCGTAATGCTATCAGACTTTCAAACGGGAGAACCACTCGCACTTTTAGAAGGTTCGTATTTAACAATGATCCGAACAGGCGCCTTATCAGGAGTAGCGACGAAACATTTAGCTCGTCATGATGCAAAAACTTTATGTATTATCGGGACAGGCGAACAGGCGAAGGGAATTACGGAAGCTATATTTACGGTTAGAGATATCGAAAAAGTCATTTTATACAATCGAACGGAAGAAAAGGCGTATGCATTTGCGCAATATATACAAGAGAAATTCAATAAACCTGCTTATGTTCACACAAATCCAAATGAAGCAATAAGCGAAGCGGACATCATCGTCACAACTACGAACGCATCCACACCAGTCTTCTCAGAGAAACTACAAAAAGGCGTCCACATAAACGCCGTCGGCTCATTCAGGCCAAGCATGCAAGAACTACCATCTCACGCCATCGCAAGTGCTAATAAAGTAGTAGTCGAATCAAAAGAAGCAGCACTAGAAGAAACAGGAGACCTTCAAGTTCCAATAAAAGAAGGTCTATTTGAAGCTAGTAATCTTCACGCCGAACTCGGTCAAATTATAAGCGGAGAAAAAGCCGGCCGCGAAAATGATGAAGAGATTACTATTTTCAAATCAGTTGGTTTGGCAGTAGTGGATATTATCGTTGCGAAGTATTTGTATGAGAAAGCGGTGGAGCTTGGGGTTGGGAGTAGGATTGAGTTTTGAGGGGGATGAGTGTGCTAGAATGTATAATTAGATCCTCTTGGTAAAAATCAAATTGATACTATGTTGGAATATGTGAATTCTATGCGGATATCAAATTAGTAATTCAATTGGCGTATGAAACAAGCTGTACCTCTAATTATTAGAGGTACAGCTTGTTTACCATTCTCGCCATTCTTCTGTTATGTCTTCTTCGGATTCTAAGCCAGCTATTTGTGCTGCTGTATCGATAAATTCATAGAGATCTTCTCTTTCCATTGTTTCGATAAAATGGTCATGTTCAATATTTAATTCATTTATTTTAATAACTACCTCTTTAACGCCTTGCATGATTGCGGCTTCGGTTGGATTCTCGCCCAATTGCTCTAAATTGTTAATGTAAGAGTCGAGCACTTTATTTGTTGCACTTATCTTTTCTTCAGTGAAAAACTCTCCATCTTCATCACTCTCGATCCATAGGGTTGTTGGTTTGTTTTTTTTCAATTCATCAAATGTCATGATAACCTCCTAAATATTTCTTGTATTTAATCCCATTCTAGAGAAATTTTCTGTAGACTGCTAGTTTTTCAACTCATTTTGCGAGGCCATTTTTTCGTGGTCTTTTTATTTTATCCCCCGCATAAATATAGTTTATCGCAAGAATTCAATTGGTAGATTTCAAACTTTCTACCTTTCCGAAAAAGTTTGACAATACATACAGGTAGTGGTATTTTAAAACCTATAAGAAAACTCGGTATTAATTCCGAGTTTTCTTATAGGTGTAAATAGTCGAGAGGGGTCGAAATATGAAAAAGAAGTTGTTTGCATTACCATTTGTCCTACTATTACTTATTGCATTAGCGGCTTGTTCTGGGGAGAAAGATTCTTCGAAGCAAGCGGGAACTAGTACGTCAGGGACTCCGAAAGATGGAGGGACGTTAACAATTGGCGTTAGTGACAATCCAGATACGATGAATCCGCTTTATGCGAATGATCGTGTGTCATTAACTGTGCAGCAAGCTTTATATGCACCGCTGTACCATATGGAAGACGGTAAGAAAAAGTTTGTTCTTGCTGAGAGCTTTACGCCTTCAGAGGATCAATTAACATGGACTTTAAAATTAAAGGATAATTTGAAATGGCATGATGGTAAGAAAATTACATCAGATGATATTGCATTTACATTCCAATCAATTTTAGATGAGAAGCAAAATAGTTCAAGCCGTGAAAACTTTATTTTTAAAGGAAAGCCGCTTGAGGTGAAAAAAGTGGATGAGCTAACGACTCAATTCGTATTACCACAAGTAAGTGCATCTTTCGAAGGGGTTATGAATGATTTCTTCCCAATTCCGAAACATGTATTTGAAGGCGAAGGAGATTTAGTGAAGAGTAAGAAAAACCTACAGCCTGTAGGATCAGGTCCATTTAAATTCAAAGAGTTTAAATCGGATGAATATGTTGCGTTAGAGCGATTCGATGATTACTTTGCTGGTAAAGCGAAATTAGATTCTATCGTGTACCGCGTTGTAAAAGACCGTAATACGGCAAATGTTTCACTTCAAAATGGTCAAATTAATATGAAGATGATTGAGCCGCAAGACTTTAAGAAACTAGATAGCACTGGGAACTTCTCAATGGTGACATTCCCAGAAGGTAGATTATTCTACTTATCTTATAACAATAATACAGATCTTATGAAGAAAAAAGAAGTGCGCCAAGCAATTGCGCATGCATTAGATAAGAAAGAAATGATTAACTCAGCGTTCGTTTCTAGTCAATTTGCAGAACCGGCAAATTCAATCTTAACACCAGACGCTATGTATTATGCGAAAGATATTAAAGAGTATAAGTATGATCAAAAAGCGGCGAAAGATTTATTAGCAAAAGCTGGTGTGAAAGATAAAGAAAAAGTACGTGTTATGTATGTAACGAATAATAAAATTATGGAAAGCTTAGCACTTTATACACAGCAAAAATTACAAGAAATTGGCTTACAAGTTGAACTGAATGCATTAGATGCTAGTGCGGCAAGTGAAAAAGGCTTAGATAAAGAAAATAAAGAATATGACATTACATTCGGTGGTTACATAATGGGACCAGAGCCAGATTCATATAAGAGCTTATTCTTAAGTAATGCCGAGTACAATTATGCACGTTATAAAAATGCTGACTTCGATAAATTATGGGAAGAAGCTGCAGTTGAAACAGATAAAACGAAACGCGCAGAGCTTTACCATAAAATCCAAGATACAGCGAGAGAAGATCTACCTTATCTTCCAATCGCATATCCGAAAGCAGTTATTGCAGTAGATAAAAAGTTTGATGGATTAAAAGAAGCAAAAGCAATTCCAGTTACAATGTTTGAAGATCTATCGAAGATTTATGAAGTGAAATAAGAAACGATAAAGAAGCTGGTGAAAATCAGCTTCTTTATCCCGCTTTAATGGGCAGTAAGACTCCCACCTCAAAATTCGGCAAATGCGAGTAAGTTAGGTGGAAGCTCTGCTGATTAAAGTTTCACTCTATCTTGAGGGGGGAAGTTTGTGTATAAAGTAATTGCAAAGAGGCTTTTAAATGCAATTCCGCTTTTATTTGTTATTTCTATTATTTCTTTTCTATTAATAAAACTAGCGCCGGGCGATCCGGTTCGAAACTTTGTAACGCCGAATATGAGCCCAATTGATGTTGAGCGTATTCGCAAAAGTTTAGGACTAGATCAACCGATTTACGTGCAGTATATTTTATGGTTAAAAAATATTTTAACAGGGAACTTTGGTTACTCACTTCAAAATCATCGTCCGGTTTTAGAACTTATTACAGAAAGATTACCCGCAACAATCGGATTAATGGGGTCATCTTTAGTCGTCTCCTTTGTAATCGCAATTCCGCTTGGATTACTTACAGGGGTAAAAAAGAATTCGTTCTTTGATCGCATTGTGAATTTTATCTCTTATGTAGGAATCTCAATGCCAGTCTTTTGGTTCGCTTTACTATTAATCTACTTGTTCTCTTTAAAACTGAACTTGCTTCCGAGTATGGGTATGCGCACAGTCGGTCAAGATTCTGTTTGGGATATTGTCCAGCACGGCATTTTACCTTGCATGGTGCTTGCGTTCCAAAACGTCTCTGTTTATATGAGATATATTCGTTCCAGCACAATTCAGCAATTAGAAGAGGATTACGTACAAATTCAATATGCGTACGGCGCTTCGAAGAAATCAGTTTTATTTAATCACGTACTTCGAAATGTATTAATACCGATCATTACAATCTTCGGATTATCTATTCCAAGTTTAGTAGGCGGAGCGTTCATTACGGAAACAGTATTCTCATGGCCGGGACTCGGCTCGCTCGGGGTGAATGCTATTTTTAGATTTGATTATCCAATTATTATGGCAATCACATTATTATCATCATTCATGTTAATTCTCGGTAATTTAATTGCTGATATTTTATATGGCGTAGTAGATCCGCGCATTCGAATGAGGGGGTGATTTGGAATGAATAATAGGAGATTTCAAACGATAAAAAGTAGTTTTACAAAAAATAAGTTTGTAGTAATGGGAGTTATTATACTTTCGGTCTTAACGATCGCATCAATTTTTGCATTCGTATCGCCATACGATCCTAGCAAAATGTCGATTCCAGATCGTTTACAAGAACCGGGTATGAGTCATCCTTTCGGAACGGATGATTACGGAAGGGATTACTTAACGAGAGCGTTATATGGAGGAAGAGTGTCGCTTGCGGTTGGTTTTCTAGCGATGGTTGTTTCCATTACAATCGGGACCGCAGTCGGAACAATTAGTGGATATTTTGGCGGAAAGTTAGACAACTTCTTAATGCGAATTGTTGAAGTGTTAATGTCGATTCCATCATTCTTTTTAATGCTGTTATTAAATGCGTATTTAAAACCAGGAATTACAACGCTTGTTCTTATTATTGGATTACTGACATGGATGGACACCGCGCGTATCGTAAGGGCAGAAACGTTATCGGTAAAAGAGCGTGAGTACGTGTTATATGCAAAAGTGTCAGGACAAAAGTCATTTATGATTATTGTAAGACATATCATTCCAAACATTTTATCGACCATTATAATTGCAGCGACATTAACAATTGCGACATCTATTTTAATGGAATCATCACTTAGCTTCTTAGGATTAGGTATTAGAGAACCAGATTCTTCTTGGGGTAGCATGCTAAATAATGCGCAAGGATATATCGGTGAAGCTTGGTATTTAACACTCTTCCCAGGGTTCCTTATTCTATTAACAGTACTAAGTTTTAACGTCATCGGTGAAGCGTTGAAAAAAGCTTTTGCACCAAAAGGGGCTCATCATGAGAACTAATGCTTTAAGTGAGGGGGAGTGAAAAGCGTGTCTGAAAAACTATTAGAAGTAAAAAACTTAAAGACTTCTTTTTTCATAGAAGGCGGCGAAGTAGAAGCTGTTCGCGGCGTTTCATTTAGTTTGAAAAAAGGTGAAGTCGTCGGGATTGTTGGGGAATCGGGAAGCGGAAAGAGTGTTATGGCAAAATCCGTTATGGCTCTCGTTACGTCTCCGGGGAAAGTGAGAGAAGGAGAGATTCTTTTTCAAAATGAAAACGTACTTTCTAAATCAGAAAAAGAATTACGCTCTATTAGAGGAAATCAAATTTCACTTATCTCCCAAGATCCGATGTCGGCATTAAACCCAGTTGTGAAAATTGGAAAGCAAATGACAGAAGTAATTATAAGGCATCAAAAAGTGAAAAAGAAAGAAGCAGAGCACATCGCGGTTAACTTGTTAAAACAAGTCGGTCTTTCTTCACCGGAAGAAAGGGTAAAACAATATCCGCATGAGCTAAGCGGCGGAATGAAACAGCGGGTGATGATCGCAATGGCGATGTCTTGTAATCCAGACCTTCTCATTGCGGACGAACCGACGACAGCACTTGATGTAACGATACAAGCGCAAATACTAGACTTAATGAAAAACTTAAAAAACGAAACGAATATGTCGTTACTGCTCATCACGCATGACCTTGGAATCGTCGCGCAAAACTGTACGCGAGTGATTGTAATGTACGGCGGGCTTATTATGGAAGAAGGACCTGTACTTCATATTTTCCAATCGCCGAACCATCCATATACGAAAGGGCTATTAAACTCCTTGCCGAAAATATCGAACGGCGTAAAAGAAAGACTCGCGCCAATTCAAGGTGTAACGCCAAACTTACTACATCCGCCGAAAGGTTGCCCATTCGCAGAGCGTTGTCCGCATAAAATGGACATTTGTGAAAAAGAACGTCCGCCATATTTTGAAATCGGAAACGAAAGACGCTCTATGTGCTGGCTAAACGATGAAAAAGTAGGTGATTCCCATGCGTGAAGAAAACTTAATTGAAGTACGGAACTTAAAAAAGTATTTTCCTATTAAAAAAGGGTTATTCGGCAGAAAAACAGAGCAATTAAAAGCAGTAGACGACCTAAGCTTCACAATAAAAAAGGGTGAAACATTCGGGCTAGTAGGGGAATCTGGCTGCGGAAAATCAACGACAGGAAGAAGCATCATTCGCTTACACGATGTCACTTCAGGGAACATTTTATTCGACGGACAAGACATTGCGAATTTAAAAGAAAGTGAACTAAAGGAATACCGAAAACGAATGCAAATCATTTTCCAAGATCCATACGCATCATTAAACCCGGCAATGAACGTATTCCAAATTATTAGCGAACCAATGAACATTCATGGCTCTTACACAGCCGAAGAAAGAAAAGAAATCATTCTAGACCTACTCAAAAAAGTAGGCCTAAAAGAAGAACACCTATATCGCTACCCGCACGAATTTAGCGGAGGCCAAAGACAGCGCATCAGCATCGCGCGCGCACTATCTGTAAAACCAGACTTCATCCTATGTGACGAACCAATCTCAGCACTCGATGTCTCAGTCCAAGCACAAGTCGTAAACATGCTGCAAGACATCCAAGAAGAAACAGGCGTCACATACTTATTCATCGCACATGACCTATCTATGGTAAGACACATATCAGACCGAATCGGAGTCATGTACCTAGGAAACATAGTAGAAATTGCCGACAGTGAAGACCTATACACAAAACCGGCACATCCATACACACAAGCACTACTCTCATCCATGCCAGAACCAGACCCAACAAACGCAGGAAAAGAACGAATCATCCTGCAAGGCGAAGTGCCAAGCCCGCTCAACTCACCATCCGGCTGCAAATTCAGAACGCGCTGCAAATTCGCCACTGAAAAATGCGCCCAGGAAGTACCGAAAATGGTGGAGATTGCGAAAGGGCATCAGGTGGCTTGTCATTTGTTTTAGGGGAGAAAGCACTGGGGGGGACCTGGTGCTTTTTTCTTTTGTGTTGGGGTGTGGGATTGGTTGTAGACTAATGGTCAGTGATTGTTTATATTTGCATCTACTATCATATTCAACGTAAAACATGATCTTGGTACTACATCAAGATCATGTTTTTTATATGCAATAAAACAATTGATTATTCTTAATCATGAGTATAAGGAACAAAGTGAACTACTCACCACTTAACGTCCTTACGGACTGTTTGAAGTGGGAGCTTCTTGGGAAGTAGATACTTTTATTAGCTATCTATATTTACCAAGCTATAAGGGTAGTACCTACCCCTAAAGAAAATACCAATTACATGGCTAATTTTAGTAAGTTTATACTTGCGTTTACATCTCTATCATGATGGCTATTGCATTCAGGGCAAGTCCACTCTCTAAGGCTTAGATTCTTGACTTCCTTATTTTTATAACCACAGCAAGAACACAATTGGCTACTCGCATAATCCTTAGGTGCGATTATCAAATCACGACCTTTCCATATTGCTTTATAGTCAAGGTGCTCTCTGAATTTAGCCCAAGATACTTCACTGATTGCTTTTGCTAATTTGTGATTCTTTTGCATGTTCTTCACTTTCAAGTCTTCAATCACAATTACTTGGTTTTCGTTTGTGATTTCATTGCTTATCTTGTGAAGAAAATCATTGCGTTGATTCGCAATCTTCTCATGAAGTCTTGCAACTTGTAACCTGGCCTTGTTTCTATTGTTTGAACCTTTCTTTTTACGCGACAAAGAGCGCTGCAGAAGAGCTAATCTTCTTTCGGCTTTTCTCAACCATTTAGGGTTCTCATATTTCTTGCCATTAGACAATATTGCAAAGTCTTTTAGCCCAACATCAATACCAACTTTTGTATCAACTTTAGGAAACAATTGCTCATTTTCTTCTACTAAAATCGATACAAAGTATTTACCAGTAGGTGTTTGAGACACTGTAGTAGACTTAATTAATCCAAAGAATTGTCTGTGCTGTTTAATCTTTACCAAGGTCTTTAGTTTTGGCAGCTTGATATAACCACTCTCAATGTAAACCGTGCCTTTTTGGTTATTTGTTGTATAACTACGATGGTTATCTTTCTTACTTTTGAATTTCGGGAATCCAACAGATTTATCACGGAAAAAGTTAGCGTATGCTTTATTCAAATTCATTTGAGCATTCGCCAATGCAAGACTATCAACTTCCTTTAGGAATGGAAATTCAGCCTTATATTGTGCAGGCGTAGGATATTTAACAGATTTATCAAGTTTATCCTGTGATTTTTGATAAGATTTGATTCTATCTGCAAGCATCTTGTTGTATACAAATCGAACACATCCAAATGTTTTTGAGAAAAACATTTGTTGTTCTTTATTTGGATAGATACGATATTTGTATGATTTTAACATTTCCTACACCTCACTTTTCCCTTGATTTTCAATATATTTCTTTACTACATCTATCGGTGACCCCCCCGTAGTAATCAAGCAAAAGCTTCTTGACCAAAACATTTCTTTCCAAAGTTTCTTTCTCACATGGGGAAAGTCTCTCTTGATTAGTCGAGAACTTGCACTTTTATAAGCATTAATGAACTTTGTCATTTCTGTATTCGGATGTGCCTTGAATAAGATATGCACATGGTCTACATCATGATTCCATTCAACTAATGTGATGTTATAGTTTTCAGATAATCGGACAAACATGTCTTTTGCATAGTCCGACATATCATCATCAAATACATTTCTTCTGTATTTCACAACCAATACAAGGTGATAATACAACAAGAACACTGAATGATTATTACTATCTAACTTCATTGATATACCAACCTTTCCCCTTTATAATACTGATTATATCGGAGGTGAAAATAAAAGGCAAAGCCTTTTGGCTACGCCAAACCGAAATTCATCTCCCACTTATCGTTGGGCTACGTCCTTCACACGCTTGAGGAAGGAGAATTCTTTCGGGAAATTCGTTAAATAGTGTTTATTTATGAAGAGGAGATGGCTCCTCTTTTTTTGTTATAAGTTAACACAGAATTTCGTTATGAGGGACTGCCTTTTGGTGGTCTTTTTTGCATAAAATCTTGTAAAGCAAGAAAAAGTAGAATATTAATATTCTACTTTTTCAATAGAAAGATAAAACGTTTAAAAGTTCAGAATAATACTTTATAATATATTTAGTAAAATTAACCAATTTATATTTTGCTCATTATGTATTAAAGGGGAAATGAAAATGGCTGGACAAATTCGTATGTCACCAGAGGAGCTTAAATCGAAAGCAGCTCGATATGGACAAGGTGCAAATCAAATTAAGGACATTTTAAGTCAACTACAAAACTTACAAAATGAATTAAGAGGAGAATGGGAAGGTCGTGCTTTCGAAGGTTTTGATCAACAGTTCAATCAATTAAAGCCAAAAGTACAAAACTTTGCACAGCTATTACAAGAAATTAATATGCAGCTTAATAAAACTGCAGAGGCTGTTGCTTCTCATGATGAAGAATTATCACGTAATTTCGGTTTGAATTAAAAACGCTTTATTCTATATAACAAGCATTTCAAATGAGCCATACAGCTTATAGTGTATGGCTCATTTGATTGCGTGCCTAGCGAGTGATATTGATAGGGATATATATTTATTGAGATTTCGTTGATGCGTTTGGGAAATTTATTGAAAGGATTTGAAAGAATGGGACAATTTCAAAGTAATTTACAAACAGTAACGCAAATTGCTACGCAGATGAGAACAGCTTCGGATATAATCCAAAGTGCAACGAATCGTCCTATAACAAAGGCGACGCGTACAACACTATCTGTTAACTCCAAAGCACAAGAAGCGAATCAACAAATGTTAGATTTTACGAAACAATTTTCCGCTGCCTTTCAACAAGCGGTTGATAATATTCATTCGGTATCTAATGAATTTGAGAGAATGGATAACGAACTTCACAACACTTTTCGCTAATGTGACAACCTACGTAAAGTAAAATAGTAGGAGGAAAAAGATGGATCGAGATATTGAAAATCAAATTAAAGAGTTAAATCTAAAGTTACGAAATGTATTTGAAGAACAGGACCGAAATCAATCTGCGATTCAAGCTCAAGAACAAGCGGAAGCAGATTTTTATGAATGTAGAAGTCGAAATCGTCGTTTGTTTGATCGAATTTTAGGAACTTGGCATGGTGATAGAGAAATGTCTCAGTTTTTTATGAATACGTATCAAGATACACAATATATTGAACGAAAAGTCACATTTGAATTGGAAAACAAAAAAGAAACGTTGCTTAAAGAAAGACGAGACCTTAATGATTTAGAAAACGCCCTTTCCTATCAACAACAACAATTAGCAAGGGAGGTCAATGCATGAGTTTAAATATGTATTTGGGAGAAGTACGAAGCCAAACTCAAAGCATGAATGCTGTATGTACCGCTACCATTCAAGGTATGGAACAAGCCATTCAGTCGATTGACACTTTTGCAGTTGATACTGTTTTACAAGGGCAAACATATAGTAGTGCAAAAGCATTTTTTGTACAAACCTTTCGTCCTTTGGCACAAGGAATCATTTATTTGTGTGAAGAATTAATCCGTCAGAATGATGCTTTTCCAAGTCAATTTCAATCACAAGTCGCTTCTACAGATGTAATTGAACACGAGATATTAGAACAAATTCGGGAAATTGACCGAATGATAGCAAGTACAGAAGCACTCAATCAAACTATGCCAATCCCAGGTATGGACGCTATGGTAAATCTTTTTACTGTCATGAGGCAAAAACTGCAAGAAAAATTAGAACATCTATATGAATTTAATTATACTTCTAGTAGCAATTATGATACAGCACTTCAACTAGCTGCTAGTATCGCACAAGGTTTAGCAGAGGTACAAAGTGGAAAAGGTTTTAGTCCTGTAAGTGGTACGTTTAGTACACAAGGGTTGAATATGGAATGGACAACTTCAATTCAAGCAATTATAGAAGAGAGGGCACGACAAGCTGCCAATTCAATTGAAGAAGGTGAAATGTGCGGTAAGCTACCTGAAAAATCTATTGGTGAAAAAATTTGGAACGGTATTGTAGATGGTACGGGACAAGCAGTTAGCGATACAATAGACGGAATAAAAGCTTTAGGAGATTGGGAAACGTGGGAAAACATGGGGAACGCTGCTTTGCACCCTATTGATACCCTTAGTACCATGTATAATGCATTGTCGGATTCATTTATTAATGATGTAATAAATGGAGACGCAGAAAGTCGGGCAAAGTGGGGAAGTTATGCTTTAACTCAAATTGGGCTAGGTCTCATTGGTGATAAAGGATTAAGTAAAGTATCGAAGGTAGCAACTACTGCAAATCTAACAAAAGGTATGTCCAGAGTAACTAATTCTGCTAAATATAGAAACGCAATAAACGTATTAAATAATTTTAATTTAAACATTGGAAACCGTTTTGCTTATGCTGGTTTTGGGGGAAGTTCTTTAAAATCTAGCTTTATTGATACTTATCAAACAGCTAAGGATAAGCTATCACCTTATCAATATACTAAAAGGACTACGGATGGTGACATTTTTGTTGGTAAATTATATGGAGAAGATGTAATTCTTAAAGATGTTAAAGTTGATGAAATTACTTACTCTAAGAGAGCTCGAGAAGAAGCTGCAAAACTTAGAAAGGTTTTTCAAAATACTGTAAAAAAGGAATTCCTTTACAGTTTGGCAACTAATCCTGAGAAGATTCTTGAACTTAAGAAAGCGGGTATACCAGATTTTGAAATAGAAAATATGAAAAAAGGAAAAAATCCATCAGGGTGGCAAGTACATCATAACCTCCCCTTAGATGATGGGGGGACAAATGACTTTGAAAATTTAACTTTAATACAAAATCATCCATATCATAAGGCTATTACTAATACACAAAAAACACTAACTAAAGACTTAACTCATGGAGATAGTATTGATATAGATTGGCCTATACCAAAATATAATATTTATCCTAAAGGGGAATAAATTGAGAAAGAAGGTTTTTATATGTGGAAAGATACGCTTTTAGAAGTTGAAAAAACAATGAAAAGTTTTAACCTCAAACTGAATAAACCAGCAAAAGATACTGAAGTTCAAAGATTAAGAGAACGTGTTAAAGAAAGCTTTAATATTGATTTACCTAATGAGTATGAGGAATTTCTTAGAACTGTAAATGGCTTCGAATTTGATGGTCTGATAATTTATGGAGTTGACCCTTCTTTACTAGAAACAGAAAGAGATGAAACAGTTTATGGACTTTTAGAAAATAATAAGATTTGGTATGAGAATGAGTGGCAACAAGAGTACCTTTTCCTTGGAGATTCAGATATAGCATGGTTTTGTAAAAACATATCTGAAGGTACTTACTTAGAACTTGATAAACCATCTGGTACAGTGATGGAAACATATAATGATTTCAATACAATGCTTGAGGAAGCATTGAAACCAACTCTTCTTTAGTAAGGAGGTAGTAAAAATTATGTTTAACTTTTTGAAAAAATATGTTGTAGCAGACAAGAGTGTTAAATCTAATCAAACACCTATTTTTTATCCTTTACCAAAAGAAGAGATAGCAGAAGCAGAAGATTTGTTGAAAATGCAGTTTCCAAAAGAACTAAAGCGTTTCTATGAGGAAATTGGCTATGGATTTTTAAAGACTAATAAGACTCTTATTAACAGATTCATGGACCAATTTTCTGTTGTAGATTTTCGTTTAAGACAAGATATTTATGAATATAATCCTAATTTGGACGATGTCGATGATGAAGAATCACTAGTATTTTTTGAAGTATCAGAGATTAGCTTTTTAACAATTAAATTTAAGCAGGAAAATGAATTAGGTCAATGTCCTATATATTATGGTTCAACGAAAATAGCGGATTCTTTAGAAGAATTTTTAATAAAAATGGAAGGAAATCCTGATTATTATATTTAATAGATATCAATTCTCTTTTTTTTTAGAGTGGTGCATTATTGGTTCATCATTTTAAGAAATGTTTTCTAGCTTATGTGATTGCGAAGAAAAATAATAATTAATTATGAGTAACAAAAGTAAGACTTATGTGAATTACGCATAAGTCTTTTTAATATTATCTCAAAGTTAAGAAAATTGAGGGGGAAATTTCTCATGAATCTAGGGGAGCTAGTTTAAAAGAAATTAAATATACCTAGATTTCAACATCCGATTAGTAAAAAAGTGGTACCATTAACAGATAGTAATGGTAAAAGGATATTAAATGATAATAAACAGCCTATTATGACTCGAGAATTTACATATGAAGTAAAAGGTCAAAAAATTATAATTCAAGATCATTCAGAGGGTCATAAGTTTGGAGAAGGTGGAATTGGAGATCAGCCACCGCATCATAATGTAAGACCTGAATACAATACACGAACAGGACAGGTAGATGGTATGGAGGATCATTATTATTTTGAGAAGAGAAATAAAAAATAGGGAGTATAAAAATGATTGATCAATTTAAATTTTTAAATCCACAAGCGTTAATTAGTATTTTTGGGAAAATACCAAAGTTTGAAGAATCAGAGTTATTAGATGTGCGTCTTAAAAGAGATGGTCCTACTTTAGTTATTCAATTGATGACAAAGGAAAATGTTGAAAACAAGCCAAAACGATGGAATAAGTGGGATGTAATTTATGTAGAGATATCTTTCTTTACTATTCATAATTTAACAATAAAAGGTTTAGGGACAGAAAATATAATTGATTATTTTGAAATAAATACGATAGAAGAAGAAGGTTTATTAAAAATTAAGTGTAAGAATCAAATGTTAGTTGAGTGCTCGTTTGAATGGGCAAAGGTAGAAGGGGTAAGCCCAGGCTTAATAGGATTACCATAATTTTGATGGGAAGTAGATAGTTAATTTTTATAGTATTCATATTTTAATATTTTTGGATTAAATAAGGAATGCATCAAGGACATTATCTTTTTCTTCTTTATTGATACCAATGTATTTAAGTGTAATTTGTGGTGTGCTGTGATTGAGTATGTCTTGCAACATGGCTACATCTTTAGTTTGTTTATAGAACCAATAGCCGAAGCTTTTGCGCATAGTGTGAGTCCCAATAGATTCGATACCAGCAAAATCTTTGGCTTTTTTTAATTTTTGATAAGTCTAGATCTTATTAATGGGTTAATCTTTTTTTCGAGAAGGGAATAATATTTCACAGAAGGTGTAAAATGGGATGTTGATTTAGATGGTGATGGTGAAGATGATAGTATTAAGGATATGGTGAAAACGGGTTCGAAAAAAGCTTGGTCAACAGTAGCAGGGTGGTTTAATTAACATAAAAAAAACACACAGATTTTAATAAAAAAGCTTTTGAATATTATATGGCTCTTTATGCTGTAAATGATATAAGATCGACTATAATTACTCTTGTGATTGGGCGCAATAGGTTTGAAAGGTAGCGTTGGAAAAGAAACTGGTATAACGGTTCCTGCTTTAGAGGGTTTTACTGTGGGAAGTAGTTTGAAATTTGAAAAACCTGAGGAGAAAAGATGATATGAAAACTCCATCGTATAAACCATTATATATTTTAGTTTATGTCGTAATATCTGTATCTATTATAGGATTAATGATTACTCCATCCAACAATTTGTGGGGAAAATTGTTAGGAACTATCGTTCTCATTCTTTTGGGAGCAGGTTTAATATGTTTTTTAAAATTCGGACGGTGGGCGCAAGAGAAATTTTATGATAAATTTACAAAAAAACGGGATTAATATAAGACTGGAGTAATTTAAAACATGGGAGCAACCTTTGATGATATATGGTAGAAAACAGGAAGATTCAAAAACTAAGGAAACTTGGGATTATGTGGCTTGTTATTATCCTATTGGAAATGTTTCAACTGAATATAATATGTTTTTTAACCATGAATACATATCAGAAGTTATTTTTACTGGTTACATAAATGAGGATGAAATTAAGTTGCGTGAAGATTTGAAATAATAATTTGAAATTTATAACTATAATAAAATATATATATCTTAATGGATATAATTTTTTATTATAGTTATTTTTATAAGTTTAATGGATATAATTTTATTGGGAATAGAAGGGGTAATGATGGTGAAAATTTTTAAAAATACAATTTTATTTGTTTTGTGTTTAGTAATTCTTAGTGGTTGTTTTACAAGAGAGGGAACTATTGTTGGTGGTAAAGTTCATGGTTCTTCAGATAGTGTATCAGGTAGTATATCTGGAGATTATAGAAAATTTACTGGATCTGCAACTCAAGATAGGAAAGTTAAAAAAGGTGAGAATTGGATTTTTTCTTTTGATGATAAAACTAAACAAGGAACTATAATTGCTTATGTTGTGGATTCAAATGATAATACAATACTAGAGTTTAATAGTGGCGAAGGCGAAAAAAATATTAAAGTGCCTAAGGATGATACATATAAGGTTAAAATTAAAACGGAAGAACATGGTGGGGAATTTCGAATATCATGGAAAAAAGAAAAATAGTTTTTTTAGTCTTTAATTAAATAGTTTTGAATCTGTATTCTGGTGAAATATATAGTAATCATGTTTTTTAAGTAGAAAATCGAGTGAGAATCAGCTCCAATTTAATTCAAAGAATTATTAAGTAATGTTTTTAAATCTGATTGTATATCAAATTTTTCTTTATGTTGATCATATATGATTAGATATAGAAATTATCTAGTATATTATCTTTTTCTTCCTTATTGATGCCAATATATTTAATTGTAATTTATGAGGTGCTATGATTGAGTATTTCTTACAACATAGCGAAATCTTTTGTTTATTTATAGAACCAATAGCCGAAGGTTTTGCGCATGGTGTGAGTCCCAATAGATTCGATACGAGCAAAATCTTTGGCTTTTTGAAATTTTTGATAAGCCTAGATCTTATTAATGGGTTGATCTCCTTTTCGAGTAGGGAATAATATTTCACAGAAGGTGTAAAATGAGATGTTGATTTAGATGGTGATGGTGAAGATGATAGTATTAAGGATATGGTGAAAACGGGTGCGAAAAAAACTTGGTCAATAGTAGCAGGGTGGTTTAATTAACATGAAAAAAAATACAGATTTTAATAAAAAAGTTTTTGAATATTATATGGCTCTTTATGCTGTAAATGATATAAGATCGACTATAATTACTCTTGTGATTGGGATAGCAGATATATTTGTTCTTTTGCCTGCTTTTGCGAATCCTGTTCAACCGATATATATGTACATAATAGTTCCACCAGTTGCTTTTTTAAATTTATGGGCAATATGGATTGTTATAAATCCTAGGAAGCGGCAATTACAATACACTCTATTTCGTGGGGTATTTGGCATCGTATGTTCAGTAGGATTATTAGTTATAACCCAAAAGTTTGCATATGGAATGTTAGGATTACAAACTCCAATCTATTTTGTTTTTTCAGTGGGTTTGTATATTTTTGCTTTGAATTATTATTATAAAAATCATATAAAAAAACTTCAGGAACCAATCAAAAAATCAAAGTCATCGAAAAAAAACTCTGGTTTCGGAGTAGTGGCTTTTATAGGATTGGGCCAACTCGTTGCTAATATCAGCCTTGGTTTTGCAACACAAAAGATGGTAGCAATTGTATTAATGTGTGTATACTCAATGCTTTCGTTTATTTTGTTTCATTTCATTATGGAACTCCATAGGTATTATTATTTAAGGAAGCATATAGAAGATGGAGGTAGAACACATGAAACCTTTTAAAGAGTCTGCATTAAATTTTAAGTATATAATCGCGGTTCTCCTATAGTCAGTAAAGACTATGGAAAAGAAAAGGGAGAAGCAACATCATGAATATAGAATTACATTTAGATAAAGGAAGGCTGGGGAATTATGCAATTTTCTAAAGAAAAGTTTTTACCAAATGGTTCTATTGTTCTATTAAAAGGTGGGACGAAGAAAATTGTGATTTATGGAAGAAAACAAAAGCTTATGGTTAAAGAACCTGTGATGTATGACTATATTGGCTGTTTTTATCCAGAAGGCTACATTAATCCTGATTATACATTTGTATTTAATCATGAGGATATTGAAGAAGTTATATTTGTAGGTTTTATAGATGAGGAAGAAGAGGCATTTGTAGGATTGCTTAATTGAATATGATCTAGAAACAGGTGACCTTCAAATTCCGATAAAACTAGCAATCTCCACGCTGAACTTGGACAAATTATAAGCGGGGAAAAAGCTGGACACGAAAACGATGAAGAGATTACTATTTTCAAATCAGTTGGTTTGGCAGTAGTAGATATTATCGTTGCGAAGTATTTGTATGAGAAAGCGGTGGAGTGCGGGATGGGGAATAGGATTGAGTTTTGAGACTGCCTTTTGGTGGTCTTTTTTGCATAAAATCGTGTAAAGCAAGAAAAAGTAGAATATTCAATAGAAAGATAAAACGTTTAAAAGTTCGGAATAATACAATATAATACATTTGGTGAAATTAACCAATATATATTTTGCTCATTATGTATGAAAGGTGAGATTATAATAGGTGGGTATGGTTATAGATTCCATGCAGGTGAAGAATCAGGTTTTTCCGCAAGCCCACTTAACGGTTATGGCGGGTGATTTTCATTTAAGTTTGAGAAGGAAGCGAGATAATAGAATGCGAAAATTTTCAAAAATAGTTATATGTGTTGGTGCGTTAATAATGATTATACTGGGCATGATTGTACATGATACATGGAAGGATAGGATTTATTTTTCTTTAGCTGTACTGTTTGTTACCGTACTTTCTTTACTATGGAATATAGTTGCTCATAATATTATGGATAAATTTAGGGGGAAGGAGAATGAATAGCTATGAAACTTTTACCGATTGAAACAGTAGCGGGGTGGTTTAATTAACATGAAAAAAAGTATAGATTTTAATAAGAAAGCTTTTGCACATTATATGGCTCTTTATCCTGTAAATGAAATAAGAGTTCACGTAATTGGTCTTGTCCTTTTGGGGGCAGACGTGTTTGTTCTTTTGCCTGCTTTTGCGAATCCTTTTCGATTACTCTATGTATATATAGTAACTCCTCCAGTTATTTTTTTAAATTTGTGGGCGATATGGATTGCTATCAATCCTCGGAAACGACAATTACAATACACTCTATTTCGAGGAGTATATGGAACCATATGTTCAGTCGGATTATTGGTTATAACTCAAAAATATGCTTATGAAGTGTTACAATTACAAACCCCCATCTATTTTATTCTTTCATTTGGTTTGTATGGTTTTGCTTTGTATGATTTTTATAAAAATCATATTGAAAAACTTCAGGAACCAAGAAAAAAATCAAAATCATCGAAAGGAACTGGTGGTGTAAAAGTAGCAGCTATTGCAGCTGGATTGGGGCAGTTAATTGCTAATATAATTCTTAGCATTGCAACACAACAGATGGGGGCAATTGTATTTATGTCTGCATGCACAGTGATTTCGTTTGTTTTGTTTTATATGATTATAGAACTCCATAAGTATTATTATTTACGGAAGCATATAGAAGATGGAGGGAAAATACGTATAGGATTTTAAAGAGGATTTGAAAATCCATACCAGGCTATACCTTAGAGTAAAAAGATCAAGAGTGGATATAGGGATAAATAATACTTAATCGAAAACGATGAAGAGATTACTATTTTTAAATCAGTTGGTTTGGCAGTAGTAGATATTATCGTTGCGAAGTATTTGTATGAGAAAGCGGTGGAGCAAGGGATTGGGAATAGGATTGAGTTTTGAGGGACTGCCTTTTGGTGGTCTTTTTTTAGGGTGTTGTGCACGGAATGGGATGCTAGTTTTGGAGGGATTCATAACGCAGAAAAAGCGATTGGAGCATGGGGAAAAGATGCAGAATATGCAGAAATGCTTCAGAAATTTATTGAACATCATAAAGTAGGAGGTAAATAAAAAAATGAAAAATGAAATGAAAAATTGTTTTGATAAAATAATTAGAGAGTGGCAAGATTGTAATAATTCATTGCCAAAATCTTTATGGATAGAAGAAGCAGATGCTTTTATCTATGAAGGAGAACCAGATACAGAGGGGGACGTATTTTGGAAACCTTTAGAGAAAAATATAATTCATGATTTTTTTGATATAGAAAAAGATTTGGGGATACAATTACATAATTCAATTAAAGAATATTATAATTCTTATTGGTTTTTAGACTTAGGAGGTAATTATTTAGGTTATGATTTTGAATTAAATCTTGTTATACCAGGAATTGAACTGCATGATTTTTATGTATCTTTACAAGGATACCAAGGCGCACATGATAATCAACTGAATAATATTCCTATTGGTATGGAATTTAATGGTCTCTTGGTAGTTGTAGATAATGAAAATGGACAAGTAAAATTAGAAGACTATGAAAGCGAAAGCTTCGAAGTTATTTGTGATAGTTTAGCAGAATTAATTTTAAATCTTTCATAAGACATATTAAAAAATAAAAAGTAAAAGTTAGCTCTTATGAGTCCGCTTTTACTTTTTTAAATATATAGTGTGAATTTACTATTATATTTTTCAATAAAGTTATTTTTAAAAATTAGATAAGGAATGTATCAAGGATATTATCCTTTTCTTCTTTATTGATACCAATGTATTTAAGTGTAATTTGTGGTGTATTATGATTAAGGATTTCTTGCAATGTCGCCACATCTTTTGTTTGTTTATAGAACCAATATCCGAAGGTTTTTAAATTATATATTAATGAATTATGCTTTCTTAGATAAAGTAAATCGAGTTCAGGTAAACGAAGAACATAGAATACATAATTTTAACTAGATTTATTATTAGCTAATGTATCTCCACCACCAAGCTCCGCCTCAATCTGCGAAGTCTTCGATGACTCATCCATACGCCAATACGTAATAAAGCTGATCGCGATACAGCCAGCTACGTAGAAATAGAATAGTGATTCCATTCCGATACTCTTTAGCCATAATGCGATGAACTCAGCTGTTCCGCCGAATATCGCAACATTATACGTTCGAAGGAAATGGTGCAAACGGTCTGGCTTTAATGGCAAAGGCACAAATTATTGTTCATTTATAAGAAAATTTTTTGATTATGTGACATTATAATTACCGGAAGTTTCGGTAATACATGGATGTGTTCATGTTCATGTTTATAAGAATGTAGTGCAAGAGGTAGTTAATAAGGGCAGAGAGTACGTGGTTAAATTAAATTGTAAATTTAAAGTTTGAAACTACTGAAGAACACAAATTATGGATGTTATAATTGAAGAAAATCCCTAACCATGGAGGAATTCAAATGCCAATCTACAACAAATTAGTAAGAGATCGTATCCCAGAAATTATCGAGAATAATGGAAAGACATTCACAACTAGAATACTAGATGAAAAAGAATATATAGTAGAAGTGAGTAAGAAAACACAAGAGGAGCTAGCTGAGTATTTAGAGGCTGAAAGTAAAGAGCATAAAGTAGAAGAATTAGCTGATTTATTAGAGCTAGTGAATGCGTTAGCACAATATGAAGGTGTGACGTTAGAGGATGTTGAGAAAGTTCGTAAACAGAAGGCGGAAAAGCGTGGTGGTTTTCAGGAGAGAATTTTCTTAGTTGAGGTACAGGATGACTAATGTACAGCTCGTTACGAATAATTTGATCCATAAGCTAGAGCGCTATATGGATGATGCAAAATCGATATATATTTTAACTTCGTTTGTTATGAAATCAGGGGTAGATGTCTTAGCTCCCCTTTTACGGAAAGCAGCAGAAAAGAATGTAGATATTAAGATTTGTACAGGAGATTATTTGTATATTACACAACCAGATGCTTTAGAGAAATTGTATGAAATTCATCCTGATATTGAGATTCGACTGTGGAGGAGTGCAGGGAAATCATTTCATCCGAAGGCTTATTTATTTGAGCGTGAGAGCGACGGAGTTATGATTGTTGGTTCTTCTAATATGTCTCGTTCCGCGTTAACAAGTGGTGTGGAATGGAGCTTGCTTGTGAAAGAGAGTGTTGGAGAGGAAGCTTTTTCAGAGGCGATTGATCAATTTTTACATATTCATATGAACGAAGCAACTCAGCCTATCAATTTAGAAACAATTAAACAATATCGTAAAGAGTACGAAGAATTTCATACAACTCATTCGAATTTAGTCCGAACTTGGACAAGACAAGAAGAGATAGAAATGATGATGCCCTCGGGACAAGAGAATTATACTGCGAGCTCAGGAGTAGAAATTGAATTAGAGGAATCAGGCGTATATGAAACAAAGATTACACCACGCTTTGCACAAGTATCTGCATTGGAACAATTAGAGAATGTATTGGAAGAAGGATACAACAAAGCGATGGTTGTTATGGCAACAGGACTTGGTAAAACGTATTTAGCTGCTTTTTTTGCAAAACGTTTTAAGCGAGTTTTATTTATTGCGCATTTAGAAGAAATATTAAATCAGGCAGAAAAATCTTTTCTACGTGTAATCGATAATAAGACTACGGGGATTTATAATGGGAAGAAAAAAGAAGGCGAGAAGGATGTTGTTTTTGCTTCTATTCAAACGTTGAGTAGAAAGCGTCACCTAGAAAACTTCTCACCTAATGATTTTGACCTTATTATTGTAGACGAGTTCCACCATGCAGCAGCTAACAGTTATCAAAGAGTACTAGATTATTTTAACCCTAACTTCTTATTGGGAATAACGGCAACGCCAGATCGAAATGATTTTCGTGATATTTATTCGATTTGTGATGGGAACGTTGCATATCGAATAGATTTTATGGAAGCGATCCAGCGTGGATGGTTATCTCCGTTTCACTATTATGGAGTACATGATGATACTGATTACTCACAAATACGTTGGATAGGCAATAAGTACGATCGTGAGGAACTTGCGCAAATTCAGTTAAGAGAGGAACTCGCCTTAAATATTTTAGAAGCTTGGAAGAAATATAAGAAAACTAGAACAATTGTCTTTTGCTCTAGTATTAGGCAAGCAGTCTTTTTGTCTACATACTTTAATAAGAACGGTTATAGTACAATTTCACTTCATTCGGAAACAAAACATATTTCGAGGGAAGATGCGATTAAACAGCTGGACAGTAATAAGCTAGATGCTATTTTTACAGTAGATTTATTTAACGAAGGTGTTGATATTCCATCTGTCGATACACTTTTATTTGTTCGCCCAACAGAATCATTAACAATTTTTACGCAACAAATTGGTCGTGGTTTACGATTGCATGAGCATAAGGAGTCTTGTGTTGTAATTGATCTAATTGCGAATTACCGAAATGCAGATATAAAAATGCAAATGCTTCGAGTTGATGATGGAAAGACGAAAGGAAATGGTACACAAAATATATTGCCAGATGGATGTACAGTAGAGTTTGAATTAGAAGCAAAGCAATTATTAGATGAATTACTGAAAAAGAAAATGCCGAGAAAAGAAAAACTGCAGCATGGCTATCAAACTGTAAAAATAGATCTTGGACGTCGACCTACATATTTAGAATTACATAAGCTTGGTACAGAAGAGAGTAAAGAATACCGCCAAGAGTTTAAATCATATGTTGGCTTTTTAGCATGGAATGATGAATTAACAGAACTGGAAAAAACAGTGTTTTTACATTGTGAAGCGTGGTTACAAGAAGTTGAAAAAACAGGAATGGCAAAAAGTTATAAAATGCTACTACTGTTAGCGATGTTACAACGCGGAAAAGAGAAATGGTACCATCCTATCTCTCCAGAAGAAGTTGCACCATTCTTCCATCAGTTTTTAATGGAAAAAGAATACCGCAAGCGAATTGATTTTAGTGATAAGCAAGCACAACGTATGTGGGAATATGATGAAGAAAAAGTTAGTAAACTAATCGCCACAATGCCAATGACAAAATGGAGTGGTAGTTCGAAAGGTTTACTATCATTTGATGGAAATGTATTTTCTCTAAATATGGATGTTAGAAAAGAAGATGAAGAGATTTTATTTGAATGGACAAAGGAGATATGTGAATATCGCCTTCATGCATATTTTGAAAGAAGGACAGCAACGCTGAAATAAGTGTTGCTGTTTTTGAATTTAAAAATTGAAGAGAAGTAAGCTTAACTATTCGTTTAAATGGATTGAGATAGTGAAAATAAGTATAAAAAAATATTTAATATTGAGTTTGACTAAGTAAAAGATAATTTAAGTCTAGATAAGTGTATTTTATTGTAGGGAATTAAATAGTTATGTTTTACTAATACTTCTATAGTCTCAGAAAATCCAATCTCTTAGAAAGAGCGTTAAAGGTATGCTGGAAGAAGTCGTTTATTGGGATGATGTTATTAAGAGGATGATTGAGAGTGATACTTGGAAGGGGAAAAAGGTGCTTAAGAGAGAAGTGCTCAATCATGCTGTATTTTTGTAGTTACTTCTATATAATATAAAAGAGATGAGAGTGTTAGGCTAATTACATTAAAGATGGTAGATAGGAATAGATAAAATCTGTCTTACTGATTAAAAATTTATTAGTCGTTAAAAAATATAAAAGGCATTTTTCAGCCTATAAGGTATGGAAACGTAGATTATAGAGTTTCTGTGAGATTTAAGGAGGACATAATGAAGAAAAATATTTATGTTGTTGGAGCAGTAATTGTCCAAGATGAGAAAATTTTATGTGCACAAAGAGGACCATCTAAATCGCTACCTCTTATGTGGGAATTTCCAGGTGGGAAAATAGAAGAGGGAGAATCACCTCAAGAGGCGTTAAAGCGTGAAATTAATGAGGAAATGCATTGTAGCGTGCAGATTGGTGAACAAATTGATTATACAGCCTATGAGTATGATTTTGGTATTGTTCATTTGAATACTTTTTATTGTAAACTTGTTGAAGGAAGTCCGGTTTTAACTGAGCATGTAGCAATTAAATGGTTATATCCTAATGAACTAGCAGCTTTAGAGTGGGCACCTGCGGATATCCCAACTATTGAGAAATTATCAAAAGAATCGATTGTAAAGTAATTTGATTAAAAACTATTCGTTTTATGCGGATAGTTTTTTTATTGTAATAAATTTGCACTTTAAATCAGTGAGTAATACAATTAGTATAAAAATTTGTCATAAATGGTGATCATATGGAGAATTTCATTCAAAAGTTAGAGGGATCTTTATATAAAGGATTTATTGATCAAAAACATAATCATCCCGGAATATATAAGCCTAAACTATTAGTAAACAATACGAAGAAAAATGAAAATGTTTTAAGCTCATTGTTGGAGGAGCTTGAAAATAGTACAGCCTTTATTTTCTCAGTGGCCTTTATTACGGAAAGTGGGCTGGCGACTTTAAAATCGCATTTTCTTGATCTTAAACAAAAAGGGGTTAAAGGACGTATATTAACATCAACATTCTTAAATTTTAATACACCAAAAGTGTTTAGAGAGTTAATGAAACTTGAAAATGTAGAAGTAAGGTTAACAAATTTATCTGGTTTTCATTCAAAGGGATACATATTCGATAACAAAACACATTGTTCATTAATTGTCGGTAGTTCAAATCTGACTGCACATGCTTTGAAGGTAAACTATGAATGGAACGTTAAGTTAACATCGCATGAAGATGGAGAGATTGTACAGCATTTTAAAAATCAATTTGAAGAAGTCTGGGAGCATTCTCAAATTTTAACTGAAGAGTTGATTGCAAATTACGAAACAGTATATGAACAAGTTGCAGAAAATAAGATGCTAGATCGAGTTGTAGAATTACCTGGTCAATATCATAATTCAATTGAAGAAGCCTTGAAAATTAGCCCAAATAAAATGCAACAAGCTGCGTTACAAGAAATACAAGCTATTCGAGAAGCTGGAAAAGAAAAAGGATTAGTTATTTCCGCAACAGGAACAGGGAAGACATATCTGTCAGCATTTGATGTCAGAAACTTTGCACCTAAACGGATGCTATTTATTGTTCATCGAGAGCAAATATTAAATAAAGCGAAATCCGATTTTCAAAAAGTTCTTGGTGGGATAGATGAGGACTTTGGGATTTTATCAGGATCAAATAAACAAATAAATGCTAAATATTTATTTGCAACGATCCAAACCATTTCAAAAGAAGAAAATTTAAAACAATTTGATCCTGGGCTATTCGATTATATTTTAATAGATGAAGTTCATAAAGCGGGTGCTAGTTCTTATCATAGGGTTATTGATTATTTTAAACCGAAATTTTTAATGGGAATGACAGCTACACCTGAACGTACAGACAATTTTAATATTTATGAGCTATTTGATTACAATATTGCTTATGAAATTCGTTTGCAAGAAGCACTTGAAGAAGATATGCTTTGTCCTTTCCATTATTTTGGAGTAACTGATTTTGAATATAATGGTGAAAAGATAGATGACACTACGGTTTTATCTAAACTTGTTACGGAAGAACGAGTGGATCATATAGTTGAAAAAGTAAAATATTACGGTTTTTCTGGTGAGAAAGTAACAGGACTAATGTTTTGCAGCCGAAAAGATGAAGCAGAACAATTATCATACGCCCTAAATAATAGGGGTTTTCGCACATTTGCATTAACTGGAGATCATTCCCAAGAGGAAAGAGAATTGCGCGTGAATCAATTAGAAAATGGCATACTCGATTACATTTTAACAGTAGATATTTTTAATGAAGGAATTGATATTCCGAGTGTGAACCAAGTTGTTATGTTAAGACAAACTCAATCAAGTATTATCTTTATACAGCAGTTGGGGCGTGGGCTTCGAAAACACGATTCGAAAGATTTTGTTACGATTATTGATTTCATTGGAAACTATAAAAACAACTATTTAATTCCGATTGCCCTTTCAGGAGACAGATCGCAAAATAAAGATAACATACGTAGATATACAAATGATACGAGTTATATTAAAGGTATTTCAACAGTTAACTTTGAAGAGATAGCGAAAAAACAAATCTTTAAAGCGATTAATAATAGTAATTTAACAGCAATGAAAGTATTAAAGGAAGCTTTTGCTGAGTTGAAAAATAGAATAGGAAGAATTCCATATTTATATGACTTTATAGTAAGCCATTCTATTGATCCTGTTGTACTTGTGGAAGGATATTCGAACTATTATCAGTTCCTATTGAAAATGAAAGAAGATGTCCCTGTATTAACAGAGTACGAAAATAAAGTTTTAACAATGCTCTCATTGGAAGTATTAAATGGAAAACGTAAAAACGAAATCGTCTTGTTAGACTTATTATTAAAGCAAGAAAAAGTTGATAAAGATGAGTATCTAAAACAACTTGAAAAATCTAATTGCTTAACAGATGATGAGACGATTACTTCTGTGCAACGGATTTTTGAATTAGAGTTTTTCTCACAAAACAACCAAAAAAAATATGGGGAAAAGCCAATTCTCACGTTGCAGGATGAGAAGACATTTATATTTAATGATTCTATTCGAAAAAGCTTAGAACAAAATGAATACTTTAAGTATATGGTTATGGATATCATTAAAAGTGCGAAAGAAAAGAGCAAAAACTATGAGTGTGATAGTAACCTGACTATATATAAAAAATACTCAAGAAAAGATGTATGCAAACTTTTAAATTGGCACAATGATGAGAGTTCGACTGTATATGGCTATAAAACCAAACATTACACTTGTCCAATATTTATCACATATCATAAAAATGATGAGGTAGAATCCAGTGTCAACTATGGTGATGAATTCCTCAATCAAGATGTTCTGAAATGGTATACAAGAAGTAATAGAACATTAAAGTCAAAGGAAGTTCAGACAATTATTGATGCTAAAAAAAATAATATTGATGTCCATATTTTTGTAAAAAAAGATGATGACGAGGGAACCGACTTTTACTATTTAGGAAAAGCGAGACCTGATAAAGCAAGTGTAGAACAAACTGAAATGCAAGATAAAAATGGAAAAGAACTCCCGGTTGTTACGATGAATATGATTATGGAGAAATCAGTTGATAATAAGCTTTATGATTACATAAAGGAAGGTAATGTTTTGTAGGTAGATTTGATTTTTAATGCTTGTATAGCCTAAAAATGAATAACGGGATAGTAGTATTAGTGAATAAGATAAGGCTGTATCAAAATGGCATTGGGGTATGCTTTTGATATGGCCTTATTTATTGGGTTGTAATATGTTTTTTTGTTGGTTTTTATGGGTTCATTTCAGTGGTGTGAGCAGAATGGGATGGATCTTTTTCATATGTTTGAGTTTGCAAAGGGGAGTTCTTGTACTTCTGTTATTAACAGAAGCACAAGAACTCCCGGAACTATTTATAAAATCAAAAGAAGAACGAACTCTTTGGAAAACGCTGCGTTTATTAAGAGTTATTATGTGCAGGACGTTCAGATTTGGGTTGCTAAGGGAATTTTAGAAGTACTAAATGATAGGGAATAGCACTTAGATACAAAGAGAATTAAATTAATGGATAAGAAACCGATAAATGCTTACATGAAGCCAGAATAGGTTTTATTTGAAGAATATATGACTTACATAGTTGCTATTAAAGAAATTAAGATTACGAAACAATTTAAAAGTTTAGATATACTTATTGAAATTAATCCAAATGGTAGATTCTATGCTTTTTGGTAGAGCGAGCAAGAAAACAATGATTGTACGCAGTATTTGCGGTTAGAAGAAGGACGTTTATATTTTAAGATATATGTTGCTGTAGTGAGGGATTATAGAGTGGCTGATGGAAAGGAGAGAATTGATATTCTTGGAACAATGGGGGTTTTAGGTAAGTGGAGTGATTTTTGAAGGAGACTGATATTCAACAGTTGGTGGTTTTTTCTATGCCGGTGCATAAGTCTATATTTCAGTTAATGCGAAAAATGGAAGAAGAGGGGCAACCGATTGATCTTGTGACGTTCATTTCTAGGGTAGATCCGAATTTTTTGAAGGGGATCGGGGGAATGGAGTATTTTATAGGGTTAATGGATGGTGTGCCTACAACTGCCAACTTCTCTTATTATGAAGGGCTTGTTCGAGGTGCCTGGAAAATGTATCAGGCGGGTGTTCTCGGGCACAAGATGGGAGAGCGTCTTATTGCGGAGAAGGATGAGAAAATTATTGGTGAGACGATTACGGCACTTTGTGAGCTAGAGGAAAAGGACTGTGTATGTGAGTTTGATTTGAAGGATGCGTTAGTTGGTTTGTATGAAGAGCTTCATCAAGACGTGAAAGAGATTACGGGGATTGAGACTGGTTATACATCGCTAAATAAAATGACGTGCGGATTGCAGGAAGGTGATTTTGTTGTTCTTGGTGCACGTCCTTCTATGGGAAAGACTGCGTTTGCGTTAAATGTTGGATTGCATGCGGCGAAGTCTGGAGTGGCGGTTGGACTGTTTTCATTAGAGATGAGTAGTAAGCAATTGTTGAAAAGGATGGCGTCTTGCGTAGGTGAAGTGTCAGGAGGTAGGCTGAAAAATCCGAAGCATCGTTTTGCGCTGGAAGACTGGGAAAAGGTGAGTAAGGCGTTTGCGGAGATTGGTGAAATGCCGCTTGAGATTTACGATCATGCGGGGGTTACTGTGCAAGATATTTGGATGCAAACTCGTAAGTTAAAGCGGAAGCACGGTGATAAAAAGATTTTAGTCATTGTAGATTATTTGCAGCTTATTACAGGTGATCCGAAGCATAAGGGCAATCGATTTCAGGAGATTAGTGAAATTTCTCGTAAGCTTAAGTTATTAGCACGTGATTTAAATGTTTGTGTAGTCGCGTTGTCGCAATTGTCTCGTTCCGTAGAGTCGCGTCAAGATAAGCGCCCGCTTTTATCTGATTTAAGAGAGACGGGACAAATTGAGCAAGATGCGGATGTCATTATGCTTATGTATCGAGAAGATTATTACGATAAGGAAACGAAGCAGAAAGAGATGACGGAGATTCATGTGGCGAAGCATCGGAATGGGCCTGTGGGGAGTTTTAAGCTGAGATTTTTGAAGGAGTTTGGGCGATTTGTGGAGAAGGGGAATTAGTTGGAGGGGAAGTTTCTGCTTTGAAGAACGGAGTAGAAGCAGCTTCAATTATTAAAGGAAAAGAGAAAGGGAAGATTGTTCATTTAATAATTGTAGAAAATACAGATCTTAAGACGAAAAAAGGAATGGACTTGGTGGTAAGAAAAAGATTTCATCAATATCCTATAACAGTAGTATTAACTTCACTAAAATATCTCTTTTTTTGTATGTTATTTTTATTTTCTTTGGCGGTTCTGGTGCAAAGATAAAATAAAGCATTCCATTCATTTGTATAAGCTATAATATTGCTAATGCTTATCCCTGTTCCTGTCCTGTTTAAACATCGCTAAACAAATGGATTAGGTTGTTACAAGGTAAAGGGAGTCCATTCTACTGGATTCCCTTTATTATTTCTTTTTTTATATCAACATTCATGTTTAACAAATCGTATTACTTAAAAATCTTTCGCAAAATTTTAATTTTGTTCTTATACGGTGGAAATACAAGCCCTAAATCTATCCTTGAGCTTTTCTTTAAAATGCTTTTACGATGCGTAAAAGCATCAAAACTATGTTTACCATGATAGGCGCCGAATCCTGCATTGCCTACTCCGCCAAAAGGTAAGTGGAGATTAGCCATATGTGACATTGTATCGTTGACGCATCCTCCTCCAAAAGAAATTCGTTCTAATACTTGCTTTTCAACATTTTTATTTTCAGTAAATACATACAAAGCTAACGGTTTGGGATGGGCGTTAACTGTATGAATGACTTCATCTAAATCATTGTAATCCATAATTGGTAAAATCGGTCCGAAAATTTCTTCTTTCATAGCTGCATCATCCCATGATTTTACTTCAAGAAGTGTTGGTTCAATATATAAATGGCTTCTAGATGAATTTCCACCAAATACTATATAATTTTTGTCTTGCTCTAATATAGAAATAAGTCTATCGAATTGTCTCTCATTAATAATTCGACCGTAATCATTGCTTTTTAGTACATCTGATCCATAAAAGTTTGTAATGATTTCTTTCATTTTCGAAATCAGTTTTACCTTGACAGATTTATGTGCAATAACATAATCAGGTGCAATACAGGATTGGCCAGCATTTATGAATTTTCCCCAGATAATGCGCCTAGCTGCTATATCGAGGTTAGCAGTTTCATCGACAATGGCTGGTCCTTTGCCACCAAG
The DNA here is from genome assembly GCF_022663495.1 of Bacillus cereus group sp. BfR-BA-01383. Lineage (NCBI taxonomy): Bacteria > Bacillati > Bacillota > Bacilli > Caryophanales > Bacillaceae > Bacillus > Bacillus cereus group sp. BfR-BA-01383. The sequence continues at coordinate 24,196 of NZ_JAKUFP010000007.1, read as the reverse complement.
TTCTAATGTTACTGGTACAAGGTTTTTCGCCGCAGCTTCCATGACAATTTTTCCAACTTGAACGCTACCAGTAAAAAAGATATGGTCAAATGGTGCATGAATCAATAAAGAAGTGATTTCCCTGCCGCCTTCAATTACACGAATGTATTGTTTATCAAATATTTCACTTATCATTTTGTTAATTACAGCTGAAACATTTGGTGCATTTTCTGAAGGCTTGAGAATTACACAATTTCCTGCCGCAATTGCCCCAATGAGAGGTTCAATTAATGATTGGAATGGATAATTAAAAGGTCCAATAATTAGCACGGTACCATATGGCTCTTTTATTATGTAGCTTTTGGATGGGGCAAAATGAATAGGTGTTTTTACTTTTTGAGGTTTCATCCACTGTTTTAGGTATTTCATTATAAAATTGATACTGTTAAATGCGAAACCAACTTCTGCAGCGTATGCTTCAAACTCGCTTTTGTGTAAATCTTGATATAATGCGCTCAGCACTTCACTTTCATATTTTTGAATGGAATATTTTAGCTTTTTTAACTGTTTAAGCCGAAATTGAAGACTTCTTGTATGATCATGATGAAAAAATTGTCTATGTTCTTGAATAAGTTGTTGTATATCATCAACCATTAGGAAATCCCTCCAATAGCAAGAAAATATTCACATACCATGTCCATCAATTGTATAGAGCATTTAATCCACATATCCTATTTACTAATGCATCCGTTTGTTGATAAAAGCTACTTTTAAACTAGGGATGATAATCTTAGAAAATGTTGATATCTCATTAAAAAGTAGCTTTAGACTGAAAAGATATTTTTTATGTAGCGTAAAATCTTTAAAAATTTCTCCAGTAGACCTGTAGGAGTTTTTTGTTTACATAAGTGGATTATTGGACTATAAATTATTACTAATTATCAGCTTTTGATGAAGTAGAATTGTTTTCTAAAGAATTGCAACGATATATGTCACCTGATGCTTTAGAACAATTAGCTAGAAATACAGGATTTGTGCAACGAAAAATAAATACCGCACACAAGATTTAGTGGCCCTATGTATTTGGTTCAGTCAAAACATAGTTCATACTTTATTGACACGATTATGTAGTTGATTAGAAGCGAACATAAGCATTTCTATGAGCACAGAAGAACTCAATCAATGCTTCAATTACTCCTCAATAAAAAGAAGCGAGAACTAAGTGAATATAAAACAACCTAAATCAGTAAGGATTACTATTTATATTTCAATCTCTACAATAAAATGCCCAAGAGCTATCAAAAATCTTCCTTCGTTTGTTTAATCTCTTACATAAAAATGGACGAAAATCTCATCGCTATGAGAAGAAAACACTCTTTGATATAATTCAAAACGATGCTTTATTTCTTCAAGTAAAACCTTCTAAGTGAGTTTTGATTAAACTTTTTTCAAAATGGCTTCCTTTTGTCCCTTATCAAATAGGGGGGTAAAACATTTCTGATTGAGCTTTATTCTAAACTAACATCAGCGACAGGAAATAAAGTTCCTGTCGCTGAATAAAAGGTATAGCACGATATGCTGCAGTTAGAATTACACTTAGGTTAAGAGAATAATACAAATGAATCTTCTCAAACGTAATGTGTGTTTAGTTACCTATTCCACATTCTTCTTATAACCAATCCTCAACACCCCCTTAAAATCCACCTCAGCAATCAGCACACTCAACAATATAAGTGTCGCCCCTAAATATCCTTTTCCTGTAAGTGTTTCCCCTGTGAAGACGAAAGCAAAGCCTGCGGAAAAGACAGGTTCTAATGAAAAAATAAGTCCTGTATGTGTAGGCGTAGTGTATTGCTGGGCGATTACTTGCACGATGAATGCGACTGCGGTGCAAAATATGCTTAAGATTAATATGATGAGCCATGAGTCGATCGTGCTAGGAAGTTTTGGTGTTTCTATAATGAATGAAAAAATAAGACTAAATAGGCCGACAAAACCTAGCTGCACTACCCCTAGTGCAATTGAGTTTACATGTTTCGTTACGTTTCCGGTAATGATGACGTGAATGGCATAAAATAGGGCGGACAATATGCAAAATATATCACCGTTACCGATCTTGAATTCACTCGTTAATGTTAATAAGCCGATTCCTATTATCGTTAAAACTATTCCTAATATTACTTTCTTTTCAGGAATGTGTTTTAAAAAGATAGCTGATAATATGGGAATGAAAATGACTGTGAGACATAGTAAAAAACCTGCATTAGATACGCTTGTATATTTTGTACCAAACGTCGCGAAAATGTAGACGATAAATAAAACAGAAGCCAGTATGAATGCATATTTTACAGTTTTAAAATCAATTTTGAATAAATGTTTGTAAAATATTAAACCTGATAAAAGAAAAGCGATAATAAATCGTAATGCGATTAAATTATATTCTTCTATGTCATCAAGTCCAAGCTTTGTAAGTAGGATGGATGCACCCCAAAAAAATGTAACTAGTAGTAGCATTAAATCAGCTTTTAATTGAATTCTCATTTCTATTCCCTCGTTATGTATAATTTGTAATACCCGTAGCTCCATTGTTTATTTTAATATTAATTCTGAATATTTGGAACAAAAATTTATCGACGGTTTTTTCTCCATTCAATTATTGAAGGTTGGATTTGAAGAAAATCGGTATGTGAGTTTCTAAAGTGAATAGAAATAATGAACCAATAACCCGATTTCTCTATTTTATATGGAGAAATTGGGTTATTTCGCTTTGGAATAATTATGAGAAATTTTTTAGATGTTTCTCATATATTCATCATGTTTCTTTCATTTTCTTCTCACGTCCAAGTTTTACACTCAATGTATCAAAGATAAAGGGAGGTAATACATTTTTTTCTTATCTCAAAATGAATGATTAGATGGTGGTGAACAGATGAAAAAGAATAAACGTAAAAAATTGCGTTGGTTAAAATGGATTATGATCCTTCCGTTACTTCTGGCGTTACTATTGTTTGGATTACATAGTATGAAGTTTGACAGGTGGGACCACGAGAAGCATAAGCAAGCGGAGTATACTGTTTCTCATGATAAAAACAGAGAAGCTTTCGTTACGCAAAAAGAAAAGTTTAATAACTTTGAGCGAGATCAGTATCATGAAAAACATCATGAAAATGAGTTTGAAGGTTTATTCTTTATACCATTCCTATTAGCGTTTGGATTTGTTCTTTTCGGTTGGTTAATCCTTCGCAAGTCTGAAGGGAATGTGGTTAAGAAGTGGACAGGCATATTGCTCCTTGTTATTGGGGTATTACCAGCTCTTCCGATACTTGCATTTGTGGCAACGATTGTTTGGATATATAAAAAGTTTAAAGAGAAAAGAATGGCAACTGATATAGATTTATACAGCGATTTTCAAGTTCAAAAACAAGTAGATATTTTAGATCAATGGGAACGCAATATTCGTAAGGAGGAGAAGTAGCAATGGGTATTTTAAAACGTATTAAAAATATTTTGGTAGCGGATGTGCATCAAACGTTAGATAAGGTAGAAAAACCTGTTAGCATGTTGAAGCAATATCTTCGCGAAACAGAACAGCAAATTATGAAGGCTGAAAAAGCACTTTCTCACCAATATTATTTAGAAAAAAAATATGAAGCATTAATTTCAGAAACGGATGCTCTTATTGCGAAAAGAACCCGCCAAGCTGAGCTTGCCGTATCACGCGAAGAAGATCAAATGGCGCAGTTAGCCCTGCAAGAAAAGATTGTGAGTGAGAAAAAAGCGGAACTATATCGAAAGCAGTACGAAATAACAAAAGAGCAAACAGCGACGCTTTATGAACAAATTGATAAATTGCAAAAGAAATATGGAGAGTTGCAATATAAAGAACTAGTTCTTGTTTCGCGGTTAAATGCGGCGCAAGCGATAAAAGAAAGCAACAGAGCGATTGATTCGTTTCATACAGAAAGCACAGCGAAAGGCTTTGCACGCATTGAATCGTATGTGCAAAAATTAGAAGCAGAAACAGCTGCTAGTAACTATTTTTATAATTTGAAGTCTCCTAATCAACAAGAAGTGTTAGATCAAAATTTGCAAGAAGAAGTACAGCTGGAGTTAGAGAAGTTAAAAGAGAATAAATAGTGTGTAAAAAGCCCATTTTCATATGGGCTTTTTTATCGATGAAGTTATTCCTTTTCAAACTGAAAAATGTTCCGATTAATGAGTTGATGGAAGTGCCTATCCATTTCTGCTGCAGGAACTTTTCTTTCGTTTTGAAACCACCACGCACTTAATGAGGTGATTACTCCTGAATAAAATTCCGTTATTAAATCATTTGGCATCGTATGATTTTTACAAAGGCGATTTAGCGCTTCTGTTTCTTGTTTTCTTGTTTCGTGGCTTAAATAATACATGCGGCTATTGAATTGTTCATCGGACATTTGTGCCTCAAATATTTTACAGATTTCTTCATGATGCAGGAATTGTTCCATCACTTGAAATGGTTTACTTATTCGATCTAGAAGCGGTATTTCAGCAACCATTTCGCCATAGCGTTTAAATCCAAATGCTAATAAAGCATCTTTGTCTTCAAAATGTTTATAAAAAGTTGTTCGGTGTACCATTGCGCGATCGCATATTTGGTTAATGGTGATGGAACTATATTTTTGCTTTGATTGCGTCATTAATTCAAATAAGGAATTCCATAGTAATTTATGTGTACGTCTAATACGTAAATCAAGTTGTTTTTCATTATCGTTCATCTACAATTCTCCTTTTTTGTAGATTAAATATACAATGGATGAAAATTGATTCTCCCTTTTTAATCTACATATGTATATTATATTACATGTGTTCCGGTTTATATAAAGCTTTTGAAGTAAAAAACAGGAGGAGAATCAATACATGAATATGACAACTAAGAGCCCTGCAAGTGGCAAAGTTGATACTTCTAAAATGAAGCATACCCCCATTTTAATCGCATTACTTTTAGGGGCAATGGTTGCGTTATTAAACGAAACGTTACTTGGTAATGCATTAACGGTATTAATGAAAGAATTTGACGTAACAGCGTCAACAATTCAATGGCTTTCTACAGCATACATGTTAGTTGTTGGTGTTTTAGTACCGATTACAGCGTTACTTCAGCAATGGCTTACAACGAGACAAATATTTTTGATCGCGATGGTAACCTTTTTAGTCGGTACATTAATTGCTGGATTCGCACCGACATTTGCCGTTTTATTAGTCGGGCGTATTGTCCAAGCAGTAGCGACTGGATTAATTTCACCGTTATTAATGAATACGATTTTAATCATTTGTCCACCTGAAAAACGTGGTGCCACGATGGGGTTAATCGCACTCGTTATGATGTCAGCTCCGGCAATTGGTCCTACATTATCTGGAGTAATCGTTGATTCATTGAATTGGCGCTGGTTATTTTACTTTGTCGTTCCAATCGTAATCATTGCCATTGTAATTGGAATGAAGTACATTCAAAATGTTTCAGAGTTAACAAGGCCGAAAGTAGATTATCCATCTATTCTTTTATCAACATTAGGTTTCGGCGGGATTGTGTATAGCTTTAGTGCATCAGGTGACTTAGGGTGGTCTGATCCGAAAGTGTACGGCGCTTTAATTGTTGGGCTTGTATCACTATGTATTTTTATCGTGCGACAATTAAAAATCGATAATCCAATTTTAGAACTACGTGCATTTAAAGTTCCGATGTTTACATTATCAGTTGGATTAATCGTCATTGTGATGATGTCGTTATTTTCAACGATGACTTTATTACCGATGTTTCTGCAAACCGTGTTACTCGTTACAGCCTTTAAATCAGGATTAATAATGCTTCCGGGAAGTATTATTAGTGCCGTAATGGGACCAATCGCGGGCAAATTATTTGATAAATTTAGTCCGAAAGTTATTATCGTTCCCGGCATTGTGTTAGTAGGGATCGCAATGTTCTTATTTAAAGACATTACTCCTGACACATCAATGCTACAAATTATTATTATGCACAGCGTATTAATGGTTGGACTCATGTTTGTAATGACAGCACAAACATACGGTTTAAATCAATTAACGCCAGATCTATATCCGCACGGAACAGCACTGTTTAATACGTTACAGCAAGTAGCTGGCGCAATTGGTACGGCTATATTTATTTCGAAAATGTCTTCAGGAACAACTCAGTATATGGAAAGCTCCGCAAATCCAATGGATCCAGCAGAGAAGTTAAATGGTTTAACATCAGGATTCCAAGGTGCATTTACACTTGGATTAATCTTTATTGTTGTTGCTTTTATCGCATCGCTATTTTTAAAAGAAGAGAAAAAGGGAGTAGAAGCAGCAGGGGTTTTACAGAACGAGAATTAAGGTTTATATAAAAAGACATCTTTACGAGAGTAAGATGTCTTTTTATATTTCTTTCGTAATATCATACCGCAGCAATTGTCTTTGATCATAAAATCTCTCAAAAATAAGACCCATTACATAGAAGAATACTAGACCGAAGCTAATATGAATAAGTGTAAATGTCGCTCCAAATGAAGAGAATTCATATACGATAATCGGCAATTTCGCAGTTGTCCAAACGCCTAAGAAAAATACGATGTATTTAATACTCGCACCTTTTTTCAAAAGTAATGCGGCGATGGGAAAGGCGACGTAGAGGGGGCCAGCTGCAATGCCACCTAATAATAGAGAGAATAAGATACCATAGATGCCCGATTTTTCTCCCATATATTTCATTAACGTTTCTTTCTTCACCCATTGATCAAGTAATCCTACAAATACTAGGACAGGAGGGAGGAGAAACAGCATATCTAAAATACTATTACCTGTTAATTGTAATGCGCTCCATCCTAAAGATTGGTTTATAAAAGTTAGTACGATAAGTCCAATTAGTAAAATGAAAAAGAAACGATATCTTTTTAGTTCATTCATACCATCACCACCCAAATGATATAGGAGAATAGGAGAGACATGAGTAATGCTGATGCGTTACGCGCGTAAGCAAAACTTCGCCCAAATATTTTTTGCTCCATCGGAAGGGTTGTAATTCCTACTGCCATGAGTGTAGACATAAGTGCCGCAACTTGAGGAAGGCCTGCACCGTGCTGGACTAATGTATTTCCAAGAGGGAATACGACAAAGCTTGGGATGAGTGCCACAGAGCCGAGGAGTGCAGAATACACAATACCTAAGAATCCAGACTGTTCTCCAATGATGGAAGAGATGAAGGATGGTGTTAATATAGAAAGCGATAAGCCAACGAAAAGCATGATGGAAAGCATGGCAGGTAGAAGATTTCGAAACATTTTCCATGACTTCATTAGAGCATCTTTCGTTTTATTACGATCCTTCATAAAAGAAATTCCAGTAAGAATAATGGCTAAAGTGTAAAGGATAACACCATTAATCATGATCGGATACCTTTAAGCTTTTATATTTGTCTAAGAAAAAGGATAAGTTCTTCATTTTTTCTTCAATATCCATTTGAAAATCGGCCAATTGTTCTTTTCCAGCAGGGGTAATTTTGTACATCTTTCTCGGTTTGTCTTGATGAGCTGTACTTACGTAAGATTCAATTGCGCCTTCGTTTTCTAATTTTTTTAGTGTGCGATATAAAATGGCGCTATCGATTGGATTGACTGGAAGTTCCTCTTCGCACTTTTGCAATAATTGACCGCCATAGTTATCACCTTCGGCTAGAAATAATAAAAGAAATGCACCTGTATGTCTTCCTGTATGTTTCATGAATAGACCTCCTAGAATGGATTACGTTACTGTTAACAACAGTATACTGTTGTTAACAGTATAAGGTGCATGAAATGCTATGTCAATTTTGAAATGTGCAATCTTGAGACAGTGTTTTTTGTTGGCAAATTACTATATGAAGTAATATGTATAGGGATTGTACATCCAAGAACATAAAAAAAGACACTCTCAAGAGTGCCTCTACTTAGCAGCCGAATCCGCCGCCCCAACAGCTAGCTCCTACGATGATTAATAAAATAAAGAGTACAACAAGTAAAGCGAATCCGCCGCCGAAACCACAGCCTCCACCACAACTTCCGCCATAGCCCATATTAACTCCTCCTTCCATAAAGTCCATTTATTTAATGGATTTAATTCAATTTATGTTTTTAAGGATGAATGGAGCAGGTCCTTTAAAAAAATAAAAGGACCTTGGGAGTTTAAAAGAGTTGACGACCTTATTTTTGTCACCGGTATTCCGCCGTTTACATATTGTATTTTATTCTGTGTATTGGGGGAAGGAGGATCTTTATGGCTAATTCTGAAATGATTTTACGTTTACTTACGGATTTAAAGATTGAACAGCAAGCTTTGAGAGAACAGCTGGAGAAAATGCAAATAGCATTAACTATACTTGAAGAAAAATCAGCTACTGTTGAAGAGAAATCAACTACTCTTGAGGAAAAACCAGCTGCTACAAAGCAAAGAGCTTTTTCTGGACGCCCAACATCTTTTCGTGATTGGAGAGCAGCTAGTCAAAAGAATTCATAAGAGTATAAGAAACGAAGACATCCATTAAGATGTCTTCGTTTACTTGTATAATCGAAATTTATTTTTAAACTGATCCCCATAAATGATAAACCATTCCAATAACAAAAAATGCTAGTCCTAAAAACAAAATGATTAAAGCAAGCATTCCATTTTTATTATGCTCCATAAAGTCAGCTCCTGTTTTAGTTATATACAAAAAAGCCTTTAGTCGTAATTATGGCTAAAGGCTTTAATCATTATACTTTTGTGGTCCATATTCCTTTAGCTAGCTGTATCCGAGTAATATTCTTCCGCATTAAATTCTTTAACGAGTGATATGTCGTTTGTATCAGGGTTAAACTTAAATATTTTAATTTGACCAAAGTTATCTTTGTCTGCAAATGTATTCTCACCAATTTGGGTCATATTGCTGATATTTGGGGTAGGGTCGCTGCCATGATCAGTAATTTCCACAACTCTCTCTCTATCCCAAAATGCAATGACAATGATCAAGATGATAAGGCATACACGTATGTAACGCAGTTCTCTTGCAACAGGATGTTCCATCGGATAGTCTCCTTTGCTATTTGATAGATTTTGTGTATAAAAGAGATACTTTCTATGAAAAAATAATGAATTGAATGCAAATAAAAAAGACACAGTAAAGTGTCTTTTTTATTTGAGTTATGCGCATTGCTAATAAGACGTTAGTTCCTCAGTTTGAATATGAGTAACTATGTAGGGTAATTCGATTATAACATTTTAACCAATAATGGGTCTATATGGAATTTTAAGAAGGGCTAAAAAAATGAAGGAAAAGGTTCATAAAAAAGATCGAAAAAGAAAAGCTTTGATTGGTGAGAGCCTGAAATCTTAAGTATAAAAAAAAGACATCAATTAAGATGTCTTTTTGGTATTATGGTAAGTAAAGCGTGGGATATATTTTCCTTGCTTTGAATGATGAATCGGATAATAATAGGCATAAAGAAAAGGCACCCATATATAGGTGCCTTCTCCGATAGTTTTTTAGCAGAAGCAAGAAGCTCCAACGATGATTAATAAAATAAACAATACAACTAATAAAGCAAAGCCTCCAGAAAAGCCACAGCCGCCACAACTACCACCAAATCCCATAATGGTTCCTCCTTTAAATAAGAGGAGAAAACAAGGGTTCACTCATGTATTTTAACGGATTCAAATTACTTTATGTTTTTTACGCAATAATTGAGCAGGTCCTTTTGAAAATAAAGAAAAGACACCCTAAGGTGCCTTTCTCCGACTTAAACCATCTTAATTTTAATAATATATGTTGGACTCCCATCCAAATATTATTTTACCATGTTAAGTTGTTTTATTCATTGAGAAATAAAATTCAAATCTATGTTTTGTTGTTTTTGGAAATATTCCATATCAATAATTACAATACACGTTTTAGTTTTTGAATTATCTATCTGCCTAAAAGTTGAAATTAAAAAGAACCCCATAAATGATAAACCATTCCACCAACAAAAAACACTAATCCTAAAAATAAAACAATTAAAGCAAGTATTCCATTTTGATTATGTTCCATAAATTAGCTCCTTTTAGATTTATTTTTATATACAAAAAAGCCTTTAGTCGTAATTATGGCTAAAGGCTTTGAGCATTATACTTTTAGTTTATAAAATCTTATAAGAAAAAGAACCTGTATTTTGTATAGAGAAGAATTTATAATGTTTTTTTATCAAATTTGGAAATGAAAATGTACTAGCTTGATAATGAAGCTAGGTTATTAGAATTGAAAAATTTTAGTTTTATTATAATTAATAGAAATGAAAGTAGTGTGAATATAAATCCGCTCCAAATAAGCTGGTGAATACCTAAGTTTGAAATGAACCAGCCTCCAATAGTTGTTCCAAGAGTAATTCCGAGATTTGAGAACGAGACGAATAGGCTATTGCCAAATTCAGGTGCTTCTTTTGCTTCGCTTATTAACCATGTTTGACCAACAATTAATCCGCCGGCATGTATGATGCCCCAAATGAATACCATAAAAATCATTGGAACAAGGTAGGAGCCTAAATAATAAACCAATATGTAAACAATAGAATATAGAATAGGGAATGCTATTACGGTATTTACTGTGCTTTTTTGTAGGAGACCGCCAAATAAATGATTCCCTAAAATCATAACTATACCAAATATGAATAGCATAATACTGATGAGAGATCCATTCATGGAAGTTACTTTTGCAAGGTACTCGGCGAAATAGCTGTATACAGAAAACATGGCTGCAAAAAGGAATGTGACGGTTAAAATATTTAACCATAATCCTGGTTTGCCGAGTATACGAATTTGTTTGCCGAAGGACATTTTTTCTGTAACAGGCATGGAAGGAAGAAAGATTAATATTCCAATGAATGCAAGGGCGTTAACAAGCGCTCCAAATAAGAAAGCAATTTCCAGTGAAAACTGGTCTGCAAGGTAAGAGGTTAATGGTACACCTAGAGCAAATCCAACAGTAATACCCATGAAAACTTTTGTAACTGCTTGACCGCTCTTTTCTGGCGGGACAAGTTTAGCAGCTGTTACAAGAGCGATTGAAAAGAAGAGTGGATGAAGTGCTGCCGGTAAAATACGAAAAATAAGCATGATTTCAAATTGTGTTGTATAAGCGTAGATTATATTTGAAATAACAAATGCAAAAATTGCTGTTAATAAAATTATTTTGCGATTAATCCCAGAGACGAGCAGAATTAAAAATGGACCAGAAATAGCAACAACTAGTGCAAATATACTTACTAAAAATCCTGCTTGTGCAGTTGAAATGCCGAATTTCTGAGTGATTTGTGGTAATACACCGACAATACCCATCTCGGTAGTAATAATTCCGAACACACCTATTGCGAGTGTCAGAATAAGTAAAGGGTTTACTTTTTTCATTTATAAAAGTCTCCATTCGTATCATTATTTTGAAAGTAAAATCGATTCATTAACAAAGAAATGAGCATTATTGCGAGTATGATCGGATGTCAATATTATTAGGGTTATGTAATTTCAAATACAATAACAGATATCTAAATAACTAGATATGATATACTAAAAAAATTTCTCCTTTCCATGTTTCTTGCTTTTATAGGTAGTGAAGTTTTGTTAAGGATGTATTGGACACCTGTAAAAAGAAGAATGCGTGAAAGCTAATAATCAATTGGTATGTTGATTATTAGCTTTTACTTTATAATTCGTTTTGGACGTATTCAGAAAACGCTCGTATTGTTTTTTCATTTCGACGATAGTATGTCCATTTTCCAATTCGGTCAGAGTCTAGTAGTCCTGCCTTTTTCATAGTTAATAAATAACTAGAAATAACCGATTGGGCTAAGCCAGTTTTAAGCTGGATATCTCCTACACACACTCCAATCTGAAAATTAATTCCTTGTTCTAAATAAGGTTTTTCGTCGAAATGGTTTTCTGGATTTTTTAACCATGATAAAATTTGACATCTTGTTTCATTTGACAATGCTTTATAAATTAATGAAGGTTCCATAAGGATATTATATCTACTTTTATAGATTTGTAAATGGGTTTTGGTGATTTTAAGGGAAGAAGTGCTCTAGTAATGAGGTCTTTTTTATTCAAGTTTACTTGTAGAAAAATGTTCAATAATTTATCATTGTAAACGTTTACTTATTGTGTATAATATAGTTAAGTTAATAATTAAAAGGATTGTTACTGTTCGGCAGGCAAAACCTAAATTGATCTGGAGGCTACGGGTGTAGTGTGGCTTTTGGAATCAGTTTAGGTTTTTTTATTCCCTTTTGTGACTTTATAAGAAAAAGAAGGCGGAACAATATGAGAATCCATAAAATCTTAAATAATAATGTTGTTTGTACGACGAAGGATAATGAGACAGAAGTTGTACTTATGGGCAGAGGTTTGGGATTTCAGAAAAAAGTAGGCGATACAATTGATGAATCTAGGGTAGAAAAAACCTTTGTGCTAGAAACAAAAGAATTATCAGAGAAACTTGCTAGATTGTTAACTGAAATTCCTGTGCAGAATTTAGAAATTACAGAGAGAATTATTCATTATGCTAAAACAGTTTTGCCGGGAGATTTAAGTGATTATATTTATCTTACATTAACGGATCACTTAAGTTTCGCCTTAACGCGGCATAAAGAAGGAATGGATCTCAAAAATACTTTGCTTTGGGAAATTAAGAGGTTCTATCAGAAAGAGTTTGAAATTGGTTTACAAGCTTTGAACATTATTGAAGAAGAGACTGGGTTTAGACTTTCTGAAGATGAAGCAGGGTCAATTGCGCTACATTTCGTTAATGCGCAGCAAGGAGAGCCGGCGATGCAGCAAACGGTGGCGATGACGAAAATCGTCCAAGATATTTTAAATGTTGTAAAGTACCACTATAAGATGAACTTAGATGAAAATTCATTTAATTATAGTCGGTTTGTAACGCATTTACGATATTTTGCCCAGCGTTTAATGCAGAAGGAATTAAATTCGGCCGATGATGATTTTTTATACGAGCAAGTGAAAAGTAAGTATCATGAAGCATATTGTTGTACAGAGAAAATTGAGGCATACTTACGAAAAGCACATAATAGTCATCTTTCAAAAGATGAAAAAGTGTATTTAACATTGCACATTCATCGTGTAACGAAACGCAATGAATTATGTAATTGAATAAACGGGATTGTTACTGTTTGGCAGGCAAAACCTAAATTGACTTTTAATGGAGTGATTCGTATGTATCACGCTGTTATGGTTAGTTTAGGTTTTTTCTTTTATAAAAATGATAAATGGGATGATTGTAAGGAGGAAGAACTACTATGAAGTATGAAAAGTTGGCGAAAGACATACTGAAACATGTTGGCGGAAGAGAAAATATAAATAGCGTCGTACATTGTATAACTCGTTTACGATTTCAGTTAAAAGATGAGGGGAAAGCAAACACGGAAATACTGAAAAATATGGAAGATGTTGTTACTGTTATGAAAAGCGGTGGACAGTATCAAGTTGTTATTGGTAACCATGTATCCGATGTGTATAAAGCGGTTATTGTTGCCGGGGGATTTCAAGAAACAGAGGAAGAAGATACGGGTGAAAAGAAAAAGAGTAGCCTTATAGATATTCTTTCTAGTATTTTCACTCCTATTTTAGGAGTACTAGCTGCAACAGGGATGATTAAAGGATTTAATGCACTATTTTTAGCTTTAGGTTGGTTAAGTACTCAGTCAGGAACGTATCAAATATTAAATACGGTTGGGGATTCGTTATTTTATTTCTTCCCGATCTTCCTAGGATATACAGCAAGTAAGAAGTTTGGAGGATCGCCGTTCATTGGTATGGCAATTGGGGGAGCTTTAGTTTATCCAGCTTTATCAGGTTTAACAGCAAGTGAGCCATTATATACGCTATTTGCGGGAACGATGTTTGAATCACCAATTCATATTACGTTTTTAGGAATACCAGTTATTTTAATGAACTATGCATCATCTGTTATTCCAATTATTCTCGCTACTTATTTTGGATCGAAAGTAGAAAATTCTTTAAAGAAAGTTATTCCGGATGTTGTTAAAACATTCGTAGTACCATTTTTCACATTACTTATCGTTGTACCACTTACATTTCTTGTGATTGGCCCGATTGCGACGTGGGCAGGTCAATTTTTAGGACAGGCTACAATTTGGGTTTACAATTTAAGCCCGTTAGTAGCAGGTGTAGTACTTGGTGCTTTCTGGCAAGTACTCGTTATTTTTGGACTTCATTGGGGAATTGTTCCGATAGGCTATAACAATTTAGCAGTGCACGGTATCGATCCTATATTAGCGCTCATATTCGCTACTTCATTTGCTCAAATTGGTGCTGTTCTTGCGGTTTGGATGAAAACGAAAGACCAGAAATTAAAAACGCTAAGTATTCCAGCTTTTATTTCAGGTATTTTCGGAGTTACAGAGCCGGCGATTTATGGTATTACACTTCCTCTTAAAAAGCCGTTTATTATGAGTTGTATTGCTGGAGGAGTTGGCGGCGGAATACTTGGTGTATTCGGTACGCAAGCTTATATGACAGGTGGACTTGGGATATTTGCGCTTCCAACATTTATTAGTCCTAAAGATGGTATTACAGCTGGATTTTGGGGCGCAATTATTGCGATGGCTGTTTCCTTAATACTAGGTTTTGTTCTTACTTATTTATTTGGTTTAAATAAAAAACAAACATATACAGAAACAGCTGAAGCAATTGATAAAATAGCTGCATCAAACCATGATGAAGTAATCTTTAGTCCTTTTAACGGTGTTGTTAAGCCGCTCGAACATATTGACGACGCTGCATTTGCATCAGGTGCGTTAGGGGAAGGAGTTGCGATTGAGCCTTCAGAAGGAAAGTTGTTTTCACCAGTTTCAGGTACGGTTTCTGCACTGTTCCCGACGAATCATGCAGTAGGAATTACAGCGGATTCAGGTGCTGAAATTTTAATTCATATTGGGATGGATACTGTGAAATTAAATGGCGAATTTTTCTCTTCTCATATTGAACAAGGAGCGAGAGTAGAAAAAGGGCAATTACTTATTGAGTTTAATATATCTGAAATTCAAAAGGCGGGTTATATTGTGACAACACCAGTTGTTGTTACAAATTATGATAAATATAGCATTAAGAAAACTGAAATAGAAAAGATTCAAGCAGGAGATTCCTTACTAGAGTTAGGAGTTAAATAGTAGTTACATTTTATACCGGTTCAAACGAAGAAAGGTATTCTTGGAAAATCGTAATGCCTTTCCTCGTTAATTCTTATATAAAGGAGTTTTTATATATGTCTAAAGTTATTTTTCCTAAAGGATTTTTATGGGGTGGCGCAATTGCGGCCAATCAAGTTGAAGGCGCATATTTAGAAGACGGAAAAGGATTAACGACGGTTGATCTATTACCAACTGGTGAAAACCGTTGGGATATTATGAAAGGAAATATTCATTCATTTACACCGGTAGAAGGGGAGTTTTATCCATCACACGACGCAATTGATTTCTATCATCGCTATAAAGAAGATATTGCTCTTTTTGCAGAAATGGGATTTAAAGCGTTACGCGTATCTATTGCTTGGACACGTATTTTCCCAAATGGTAATGATGAACAGCCGAATGAAGCAGGATTACAGTTTTATGATAATTTGTTTGATGAACTGTTAAAGCACGGCATTGAACCAGTCGTTACGATGGCGCACTTTGATGTTCCTGTTCATTTAGTAGAAAAGTATGGAAGCTGGAGAAGTAGAGAGCTTGTAAACTTCTTTGAGACGTATGCAAAAACTATTTTTAATAGATATAAAGATAAAGTGAAATATTGGATGACATTTAATGAAATTAATATGCTTTTACATTTACCTTTCATGGGAGCAGGGCTAGCATTTAAAGAAGGTGAGAATAAAAAGCAAATTCAGTATCAAGCGGCGCATCATCAGCTTGTCGCAAGTGCTTTAGCTGTGAAAGCATGTCATGAAATTATTCCAGATGCAAAAATCGGTTGTATGCTTGCTGCTGGTGCAACGTATCCATACACATGTAATCCAGATGACATCCAGCGCGCGATGGAACAAGACCGTGAATCATTCTTCTTCATTGATGTACAAGCAAGAGGAGCATATCCTGGGTATGCGAAACGTTTCTTTAAAGACAACAATTTGACGATTGAAATGGAAAAAGATGATGAGTCAATCTTGAGAGATAATACAGTTGATTATATCGGATTTAGCTACTATGCGAGCAGAGCAACAAGCACGGATCCAGAAGTGTTAAAAAGTATAACGAGCGGAAATGTATTTGGTTCTGTTGAAAACCCATATCTTGAAAAATCAGAGTGGGGATGGACGATTGATCCGAAAGGCTTCCGTATTACAGCGAACCAACTTTACGATCGTTACCAAAAACCTTTATTTGTCGTTGAAAATGGTCTTGGCGCAATCGATCAATTAAATGCTGAAGACGAAGTAAACGACGACTACCGTATTGATTACTTGCAGAAGCATATGATTGAAATGTCAGAAGCAATCCAAGATGGAGTAGATATTATCGGATACACAAGCTGGGGCCCAATTGATCTTGTAAGTGCTTCTACTGGAGAAATGAAGAAGCGTTACGGATATATATACGTTGATAAAGATAATGAAGGAAAAGGTTCATTAAAAAGATCGAAGAAGAATAGTTTCAATTGGTATAAAGAAGTAATTGAGACGAATGGTGAGAATCTTGATTCTTAAGTATGAATTAATATAGTAATGATTGTATAAGAAAAGAAGGCATCAATTAAGATGTCTTCTTTTTTGTGCTATTGTGAGTAAAGGATGGAACTATATTTCCCTTTACACGAACATAAAGGTGTAATATAGTTTAGTTAAGTGAACTAAACTAAACTAAACTATATTGACGGAAAACCAGCATAACTGGAGGAGAAATACTATGACTAGATCGTATAAAGAAGTAATTAATGAAATGAACCGAGCTTATAATGAATTCTACATTTTACTATTTCAGGAGTTGAAAGATGAGTTCGGTCTTACAGGACAGCAAGAGAGTATGCTATTTCATATTAATTTAAATGAAAACACGACAGCAAATCACATTGCGACTACTTTTAATATATCGAAAAGTGCTGTCAGCCAAGTTTTATCGAAATTGGAAAAACAGAAGATGATTTCGAAGCAAGTAAACCCTAACAATAAACGGGAGTATTTCCTTACGCTCGGTACAAACGGTAGTAAGTATATAGAGCGGTTGTCTGAGTTAGATGATGTACTGATTGAGAAATACTTTTCTAAAATCGATATAAATGCTTTAGAGCAAATGACCGATACGTTAACGAAAATAAATAAAGTTATATTGGAAGAAAAACAGAAGGATCTTGATTCTAATGAGTAAGAACCTTGATGAAGCAATTAGTAGAAAGGAGGAGAAGCATGATATGAGTTACATACCAAATATGATTACGATAGCAAATTTTGTATGTGGGCTTTTAGCTATTTACGCTATTTTCGTTCACGATATTTATTTGGGAGCAATTTTTATTATTACAGGTATGTTATTTGATTTTTTTGATGGCATGGTCGCCCGGAAACTTGATGCTGTTTCGGAAATTGGCGGAGAATTAGATTCATTTGCGGATTTAGTTACTTTTGGTGTAGCACCGTCTATTCTGGCATATAGTGTTGCTTTAAAAGATTTGCAGTCTATCGGGATGTTATGTGCGCTTTCTTACAGTGTTTGCGGAATGCTTCGGCTTGCGAGATTTAACACGCAGCAAAGCAAACTCCCGACTTTTATCGGCATGCCCATTCCATTTGTGGCAATGTGTCTCCTCATTTTATGCTTCTTGAATAATCCAGTTTCCGTGGCGTTTGGCACATGTATACTCGCTTATTTAATGGTAAGCAAAATCAAATTCCCCCATTAAAAAAAAGATATATCGGAAAGCTTGAAGTCCGAAAGATGGGATTGATGATACGGAATTACAATGAGAAAGATAAGGAGCATAACATGATTCGTATGGCACTAAGATTATTCAACATACAGATGTATTGTTTGCTAGGCGTGATGGTATTAGGATGGCTTGTGACACCTTTTTCAGCCCAGTTCGTAGGGATAAGTATTGGCCTTTTAGTGAGTATGTACTGCGCCTGGATTTTAGGAAGGCGCATTGAAAAGTTCGGAGATAGTATTGTAAAAAAAGAAAAAGCACCGATGCTCGGAATGATGAACCGGTTTGCAGCCGCAATACTCGGTGCGATTATTATGTATGAAATTGAACACCATGATTTCATGTGGACATTTGCTGCTGGAATTATGGGTGGGTATTTCTTGATTATTATTAATTTGGGGTATTACAGTATGAGGGATGCGAAGGAATAGATTAGTAGGTTTTGAATTAGAAATTAAAAGCCCTTCAAGTATGGAACGATATACTTGAGGGGCTTTATGTATGAAGAAGAACCTTTTATAATACATTTCATTGTTGTTAATTATTACTATTTTTATGTGGTATAATTTGTATTAGTGGTAAGGGGTATACAAATGTTAGTTGATAACTTGGGAAAATCGATATTAAAATTTCTCTGGTATGTTCAGAAAACTATAGAAAAGGTTTTTAAGAATGGGACAATTTCAAAGTGATTTTCAATCGGCACAATAAATGGCTGCGCAAATGAGAGCGGCTTTTAATACCATCCAAAGTGTAACAATACACTTAGAAAGAGGTTTTTATATGTGGAAAAATCTAGTTTTAGAAATTGGAGATATACTGAAAAGTGTTAACTTTAATTTGAACACATCAGCAAAAGATACTGAAGTTCATAGATTAAGAGAACACGTGAAAGAGAAATTTAATGTTGATTTACCGATTGAATTTGAGGAGTTTCTTAAAAACGTAAACGGTTTAGATTTTGGTGGACTAGTTATTTATGGAGTTGATTTTTCTTTACTAGAAACAGAAAAAAATGAACAAATTTGCGGCTTTATAGAAACGAATGAGATTTGGTATGAAAATGAATTTCAAAAAGAGTATCTTTTCTTTGGAGATTCAAGTATTGCTTGGTTTTGTAAAAACTTATCTAACGGTACTTACTTAGAACTTGATAAACCATCTGGCACAGTGATGAAAATATATAATGATTTCAATACAATGCTTGAGGAAGCATTGAAAACAGCCCTTCTTTAATAGGGATATTAAATACTATCTTACACCCAATAGATAGTTATATTAGAACAGGATTCCCTATAAGATAGAAATTTAGGAGGCTATTTATGAATGATAAAGATTATATTTATGAAGAATTAAGTGACTTTTTAGATGGAACATTCCATCAAGATATGGGAACACCAGAAAAAGCTGTACACGAATTTATAGAAGAAGCCCACAAAGTTTGTATAGAAAATACTATAAAGTACATAACTTCATTTTTAAACAGTGATCTATCCACGGAAAAAAAAGAGGAATTCATTGAATATTATACTGATATTTATTTTCCAGCTTTAAGAATGACTCCCCTAGAATGGCTTGAACAAACAGGTGAAACGATAAAACAAGCATTAAAAAATACTTAGTAAAAATTGATCGCCCATAGTAGGTGGTCTTTTCTTCGTCTTAATTTACATTCATATACGCATTGCTAACCTAACTGTAATGTGGAACGTACTTCCCTTCCAGTTTTGTGAGGCGAACCGTTAATGTCAACTTGGGTGTCGATAGTAAATCCAGGGCTTACGTCAATAATGCCATCTATACTAGAGGGTAAATTTCACATAATTTTAGCAAACTGATGTAGATATGTCACGGGGAAAGTTTAATGAATTAAAAACAAAAGTGTATCATGAACTTAGTCCAGAAGAAGTTGTCTTTCAATAATTATATGTGCAAAAATAGGATAGCCAATTGAAGCCATCCTATTTATATTTGTATTACCAACTAGCAGTTTCCGTATTTTCCTTCAACCACTTCACCCAATCCAGATCCTCTACCTTAAGCAAACTGAGTGAAACACCATTCATATCTAAAGAAGTTAACAGTGTACCGACCTTTACGAATGTAACTTGCAATCCTTCCAGTTCACACAAACGGCGAATGTCGTTTGTGAAAATGTATTGTTCCATTAATGGTGTGGCACCGAGTCCATTAATGAGGATAGCGAAGTTGTCACCTTTTCTCCAACGATAAATGCTTTTTAGTTTGTTCATTAGTTCGATCGCTAATATTTCAGAAGAGGATAGTGCTTCTTTACGGTACCCTTTTTCACCGTGAATGCCGACGCCATAAAAGACTTCATCGTCGTTTAATGTGAATGAAGCTTTTCCCTTTACTGGATCATTTGCAGGTGAAAGGGCGACTCCTAATGTGTGTAAGTTTTCGGTGATAGAACGGCCGAGTGCTGTTAGTTCTTCTAGAGAATGACCTTCAAGAGCAGCCGCACCAACTATTTTTTGAACGAAAACAGTGCCAGCTACGCCGCGTCTTCTTTTATTAAAAGAAGCATCATCTTCAATTGAAACGTCGTCATTTACGATGATGTGGTCAATTTTTCTTCCTTCTTCTTTAGCGATTTGTTCTGCCGCTAAAAAGTTAGCTACGTCATCTTTAAAGTTTTTTATGATGAATAAAATACTTTTTTCTTTTGGTATGAAGCGGGTTGCTGCTACAATTTGTTCCACTGTAGGCGGAGTGAAGATGCTTCCGTTTACTGCTGCTGTAAGCATTCCTTTTCCTACATAGCCAATACCAGCAGGTTCATGTCCGCTACCGCCGCCGCTTATAATAGCGACGTCTTGCTTCAGTTTTTCGATGTTTTTTACATAAATGATGTTATGTGTTTCGTCGTAATGTACTTTGTCGTTATGTTCAAAATAAAAGCCATGCAGCATATCTTGAACAATATTTTGTACATCATTCATAATCTTTTTCATTGTTCTTGCCACCTTATGATTTGTTTGCTGATTGCTCAAGTAATAGTAGTAATTGATTGTTTATCATATTTTTCATGAGAGAAGACATAATGGATGGATCTACTTCACATTTACTTTCAATCCAATCTTTTATCGTTCCAACGAAGCCGTGACTACAAAAAGAGGCAATCGTATTTTTTGTTTCAATAGAAAGAGTTAATCTACAGCTCACGGATAGTTCATCAATAATTTTCATATATAAGTTTTTCGTATGCTCAAATAAATAGTGATTAAACGAGTTTTGCTCGATGACTTTAAAAGCATTTCGGTAAAATTTTTGATTTTCATAAAAGTAATCAAATAATAAATCGAAAATGTTTTCCCATGTTTCATAGTCGAGAAAGTCGATAATGTTTTCTTTCGTTTCTTCTCTATAAATCCAGCTTAATAGTTCGAATTTGTCTTTAAAATGATAATAAAAAGTTTGCCTACGCATTTGACAGTGTAGCATAATATCGCTCACTGATATTTTATGAAACGACTCTGTTTCCATTAAATGTTTCAATGAGTTCGCGATTATCTTTTTAGAAATTATAGAAGAGGTCATCTGAATCATCCCTAGAATGTTATTAATATAAAAATCCTATCCACAAATGAGAGCAGTGTCTTTAGACAGATTGTTCATTTTGTCCGTTTACTATAAAACGCTTTCATTTTAACATGAGTAGTAAGAAGAAGATTTCAAATATATCACAATATATTAAAGGAATTGAGGGAGAAGCACAATGAAAAAGATTATAAACAAACCAGAAACATTAGTAATTGAAATGTGTAACGGAATGGTTATGGCTCACCCAGAGCTTGAGCTTTTGAAAAAATATAAAGTCATTAAGAAGAAAGAAATGAATGAAAATAAAGTAACGCTAATTAGTGGCGGCGGTAGTGGTCATGAGCCAGCGCATGCAGGGTTAGTCGGAAAAGGAATGTTAGATGCGGCAGTGTGCGGAGATGTGTTTGCTTCTCCTTCGCAAATCCAGATATATCAAGCGATTAAAGAGACGGCTAGTAAAAAAGGTACGCTATTAATTATAAAAAATTATAGCGGCGATATTATGAATTTCAAAAACGGTGCGCATTTAGCGACTGAAGATGGAATTGAAGTAGACTACGTAAAAGTGGACGATGATATTGCGGTAGAAGATAGTCTTTATACAGTAGGACGCCGCGGCGTTGCGGGAGTTATTTTAGTTCATAAAATTGCCGGTGCAGCAGCGGAAGCAGGTATGGATTTAGGAGCGGTGAAAGCTATCGCAGAAAAAGCAGCGGCTAATGTGCGTACAATCGGTTTAGCGTTAACTTCTTGTACAGTTCCAGCGAGCGGATCACCTACTTTCACACTTGCGGAAGATGAAATGGAATACGGCGTTGGTATTCACGGTGAACCAGGAATTAAGCGTGAAAAAACGATGTCAGCAGATGAATTAGCGAACCGTATGACAAACGATTTAATAAAAGATTTAGGCGTAAAAGACGGAGAAGAGATTGCACTTCTAGTTAATGGTTTTGGCGGAACACCACTGCAAGAACTTTACTTATTTAACAACGCAGTTACGAGAGAACTAGCTGCAAGAAACATTAAAATCAATAGAGTATTCGTCGGTAATTATATGACGAGTATTGATATGGCTGGTATGTCTTTAACAGTAATGAAATTAGATGATGAGCTAAAAACACTACTATCTAAAGAGTGTAATACACCAGCGTTTAAAGTAGATGGACCAGTTGAAAGTGTAGAGTACGTGAATGTGCTTGAAGAGATAGAAGAGAAGGAAGTTTCATTTGAACTAGAAACAGCGGATGAGCACGCTGTTATTAAAGATAACGTGATTACATTAAACAACATGATGTATCTCGTTGATAAAATGAGCGACATTATTATTAAAAACGAAGTACCGTTCTGTGAGTTAGACACGCATGCAGGTGACGGCGACTTCGGAATGAGTGTGGCAAAAGGATTTAAGCAATTAAAACGTGAGTGGCATTCGATTGTGGAACAAGAAAACGTAACGATCGGATCATTCCTTGACGGTTGTTCGATGATTATTATGGAACATTGCGGAGGTGCATCTGGTCCAATTTGGGGCGGTGCGTTCCGCGCAGCTAGTAAAGCAGCAGGCGAAAAACGTGAGCTAACAGTAAAAGAATTCGCTGAAATGTTACAAGCAGCACTGCAAGGCATACAATCTATCGGTGAAAGATCGTTCGGAAGAGGAGCGGTAGTTGGTGATAAAACACTTGTTGACGCACTTGCTCCATGTGTAGATTCTTGGTTAGACAGTGCTTCAAATGAAGTAGAAATAAAAACTGCCTTTGAAAAAGGAGCAGAAGCAGCGGTTAAAGGCGCAGAGTATACGAAAGAAATCGTAGCTCGCATGGGCCGCGCAGGTACAGTTGGCGAAAGAAGTTTAGGATATCCAGATGCAGGTGCACATGCGCTTGGGGTTATCTTTACGGAGATTGCGGGTAGTTTGAGATAGTAATGATGTCAATTTGATAGAATTCCCTTCATAGTAAGCTGTTTACTGTGAGGGGGTTTTTTATATAGTTGATTGATACTTATAAGGTAATTCATTGTTTTCTAAGTACATTCCTTTTTCGAGAATAATTGTATTATGATCTTTTGAAATTTTTGAAACTGGAGGCAATTCTTCAGTTTTAAAATTTGTTGAAAAAAAAGCTAGTATAGATAATCCATACATTGAAGCGATAGCTGAAATTTTCATTTGTTTAATATTCATAATAAAGCCTCCTTGTTTGTGATTGTAAATATTAACAATTATAGGTGTTCTCTTGGTTTTTTCTTGATTTTTGGTGTGAGTGTTCTCTGGGGGTGGGGCTAGTCTCCAGGGGTTTAACGTAATTGAATATGGCATAAGTATATTATTTCAATCGTTAAGACTAGGTGGATTTGATATATTATAAAGAAGAGCATCAAGAAACTAGTAGGTTACATTAGTTTTATTCTTTTTATTTATATATTCACAAGTAAAACATCATAATATTACTATGAATATCTATAACAATGTGAATTTTTTTGAATATTTTACCATTTAATGTATCTTTGAAAAGTTTTAATTGTATAATATATCTTGTAATAATCTATTAGATTTTTCGACAAACATAACAAGAATAGAAGACTGAAGTGAACCCGAATAGTGGTACATGAAAAAAACACCTCCTGAATTCGCATACTAAGTATGCAAATTCAACGGAGGTGTTTTTCATTT
>NZ_JAKUFP010000006.1:0-196666 GCF_022663495.1 Bacillus cereus group sp. BfR-BA-01383 | reverse complement strand
AAGAAAAATTAAACCACCTATCCCCTAAAGAATTTAGGGAACAGATGGTTTAGGTGTTTTAATAGGTGTCCCGTTTTCAGGGTTCACTTCAGAAATGCAGAAGGTGTTATTACAATCGTTCGGAAAAAGAGTGTTTCAGTATTAGTGTCTGTCAAAATTGCCCGACTGGCCAAGAATTACGTCAGTTGGATAGATACCTTGATACGCAGCCGAAAGAACGCGGTGGAAAGCGAAAGGATATACCTATTGGGCTTACTCCGGAGCGTGTACGCGAATTGAATCAGAAGGGAATTTCAGATAAGGATATCAGCATTATGTATGACCGTAGTCCCTCTTATGTAGGGAAAATGAAACAACAATGGAAGCAAGCTGTTGTTTGGAAAGGACCAACTATTTGTAGTTTAAACAAGCATTAATTAATTATACAAACAAAAAAGAGTACTTTGTATAGGTGACATGATAGGGCGTGCGTAATGATCAAGATCATTACTTGCCGCATATTTATATGTTTTAAATAAAGGTTCTTTTCGTATAGATTGTTGTTTTTTGCGATGAAAATAAGACCTTAGATTAAATCCAGGTCTTAAGTATTTATGAAAGCTTTCTTCGTATGGCGATATTAATCTTCAACACGATTTCCAAGTCCAAACAATAACCTAAATAAATGCACAAGGTAGAATCCGGAAATCAGCTTTATAAATATAAATATTTACTAAAATTCTATTTTTTGTGCGCATTGCCATTTAGAATATTCTTGCATTTTCTAATATTTCGTTTGATTTGCTGATTTTCAAAAAAATAAACCTCTGTACCTGCCCAAATAAAAACCCAACACACAATGCTTAATACTCCTGCAACATAGGCATGAGTGCTTGAAAGTTTCAAGAATATTAACCCAACAATAATACCAAGCACAAACAAAACAATAGCCTTTTTGACATTTCTTGCATATGTATATTCCTCTTCGTTCAAGAGGTTAGAAAAAGTGTTAAATGTGGCAGTCTTCAATGACTTTTCGTCAAAATCATTCTGACCTGAAAAAAAAATTTCTACTTCTTTTCTTTTGCCACTGTGCAGCTTTGACAAAATAAAATCTTCAAGGTCAGAGCTTAGGTGAACATCATCTGAGCTATAATATCTTGAAAACGGAGTATCAGTTTCATCTAAATAGATATTTATACTTAATTCATCTTTCATGTTAACCCTCCTTTAAATCCAATTTACTAGTTGAAAGTCAACCTTTTATCAGTATGGTCAAGATAGCAACAATTCTTACGAAAACAGCGTAAATAAAAAAACAGAACAGAATCCTTACTTAAACATAAAAGAGCGCTTTCCAATGCGCTCTCTGACCAAAATTAATATTGAAAAAGAATACCACATGTTATCGTATGTATGCTTCTTAGGGTTGTGTGGATTTAATACAAAATCTTTATTTGAGAAGGAAGAGAACTAAATGGAAAAATTGATCTATGATTTTGAGTTAATGATACAAGATGGTGATTTGAAAGTAGGAGATGAAATTTTAGTTTTTTGTAAATTTATTGTAAATTATAAATGCAATACACTTATATATTATATAATCGGAATGTACAATTTTAATGATGTTAGAGGGTGTTGTAAATGATAATTACTTTAAAATTTTAAAAGAGTCGTTTTAATAATGTATTATTTGAATAAAATGCTATTTATTTTTCTTTTAAATACTTGATTTAAATTGATTAGATTAAATAACGGTCTCTTCTAGTTTTTTGATGATCAAGACGAATGAAGAAAGGAAGTAATCATTATATGGAAAAATTGCGATTATTAACATTTGAAAATATAGTAGCACCCCTTTTAAACGAAAGTGTATCATTTATATATTTTCCTATTGAATGGCTGGACATTGTAGAAATACATTATAAGACGTTTTTATTAACGAGTAAGTTGAAACGTTTGAATGAAAGATTGTATGATATGTTTTCTGATATATTGTTTATTCAGCATAATCCGTATGTGTTAAATGAAAATACACCATGGATTATATCAAAAGAACCTATAATACAAGAACAACTCGATTATATTTTTCAAAGTTGGTATGAGGTCATTCATGATTGGAAACCGAACAAATTAATAGAACCACCCAAATATGAATGGCATAACGATTTAATTTCTAATTTGCCAGTCTTACATGATAATGAAACGTATGCTAAGTGGGTACCCGCTTTAATTTCACATATTTTTTGTGAATGCCCTGTACAAATGGAAGATAAAATTGAAGAAGAAATCTTTTTTTCTCCACTACGATCACAAAATATTTGTGAGGCCATGTCAGAACCAATTAAAGATGAAAAAACACAAGATTATTTCGCTTATGTATATCGGTTTGAATGCATAACTCGTGCAGGAGAGAATACCCCTTTATTAAATGTTTCAGTAGGCATTCGAAGATTCTATCAAGAATATAATCATCCAGACATACCGTTGCTTTTGAGACGAAAACGGGGCATGATATTGATTTCTACCCCAGATTCTGCATTAAATAATAAAAAGTTGAGGTTTGTAAAACTAAAAGTACAGCAAGCGACAAACGGTATGAAATGGATTAAGTTATTTAGAAATTTAAAAGATGATTTTCATATAGGTGGAGAAGTTGAACTAGATCATATACTCCAATATCCGAAAGACTATATCATCGGGACAAATATAACGGTGTTACTTCCATATAATGAGAGAATATATAAAGTGCAAGGTACTAAAATAAAATCTGGTATAAAAGTAAAGGATAGAGAGTATTTATTTAAAGAATTTCAGCAGAAATTCTCTTATTTCACATTACTCCCAGAATGTAAAAAGGTAGTAACAAATAATGAAAATGAATTATTTCCTTTAATTGCACCAAAAGGATTAGAGACTTTAACGTTAGAAGTTTGGTCCGACAATATATTAATGGAAGTAGAACAAGCATTAATTGATAGTGAAATTGTTTTAGCTAAGATTGGTGAGTCATCTTATGTATTAAATGCAGATTCTCCAGTATTGCTAAAGGTAGTGAGATTTAATATTGAAAAAGTATTGCAAAACCCATATAAAATGCAGTATTGCCAGAAATATAAAACAAACCTTGTAGATGATGTTATGAAAGCTGTTTATGCAACTGCAGGAGAGCGGAGTGATGCGACATTAGCGTTAATCGCAATGGAAAATTGTGATGGGCGAGAGAAAATTGACCCAAAACAAATCGTTCGAGAAGGATTTGCACGAACAAAACGTATTTCAGCATTTATTAATTTATTTATAGGTCAAAGTGTATCTCGTAAAGCAATTGTAAATTGTATTCTTAGTTTATTAGAACAGAAAGGATTTTTGAAACGTAGTTGGAATAAGATAAATTTACCTTGTACATATGTCAATTTATCAATTGAACGAATCTCGAAATTTGATTTCTTGCCTATTTTTTAAAAATACAAGGCAGAGAAATTTTATATAAATTATATGGGAATACAGAGTGGCAAACGATTGACCGGTTATTATTAAACGTAAATAAACATAATGCATTTTTGCCGCAACCATCAAAAAGAAATGATATGGGTGCTCTTTTTAAACAATATGTTTCCGAAACATTAATGGGAATTTTACAACATGCGAAAGAGCGGAATGAACAAGTTTATTTCATTGTAGATGCGAATATGAGAAAATATTGGATAAAAGAGTTACAAAATGAAAAAATTGATATAGATATTCTACCTGAGATTGTTCCGAATATGAAAAAAGTTCCAAACTTAAACGTGATAAGAATAAATACAGATTTTGATGTACCATGCTACGGTATGATGGAATGTGATGATGTGACGGATGGTACAGGTTTATATGCGGATCAAAAAGGTATGTATTATAGCACTGGCGAATACGCATTACATTGTAGTGAAATTTTGCAGCGATATATACTTGAAATTCTACCGTTAGGTGTAAAACCTGTAGAAAGGGATTATGTCGTAAAAATGATTCATTACATGTGCTGTAATTCAAGTATGCTCTTGGAAAAGAATATACACATGACATATTCCATGCATATGGCTAAAGTAATAAAAAGTTACATGACTGATATAGATGCAAGAGAGTTCAAAGAGTTTGATGATGAATTGGATGTAGATATAATGAAAATAGAAAAGAAAGATTCAATTATTTTACTTTAAATAATAGTAAACAAATCCTGCTCGTTATACCGATCAGGATTTGTCATTTTTTCATGTAAATAATGCTATCCTTTGTCATGTATCACTTCTTTTAAGTATTTACTTTATTAACATACAGGATTAAGATGTTTTTTAGAAATACAAAAACTATATCATATGGAAAAACGAGTTTTATTAATTGAAAAAATTGAAAGGAATGGGGAATTGTGAAGAAATTAGATGTGCTATTAATGCTACTGAGCGGCCTCTTTCCAATTGCAGGAATTATAAAGAAAATCCCTCTAGAACAATCTTTATATATTGGGGGACTATTATTTTTTACTAGTTTCGGTAGTTATTTTGCAAAAAAGATATATTCACGTATATGTAGCTGGATAGCGTATGCGCCATTTATAACACTACTGTTAGTTATTTGGAATCAGGATATTTCAACAAGTTCAATAATTATGAACGCAAAAATTGCCGCTTGTGTGGCGTTAATTCCGTGTTTATTCCGTTTTCGTACATATGGGCTTACTTTGGGCTTATTCTCATTATGGGCCGCTTTACTATGGGATATAAAAGAAGTACAGTCGTTAGTCATACTTGAACGCATGACAAGCTTAATGACAAGTCAGTATGTATATCTTCTATTTTTAGTTGGAGGTCTTATATTAGGGGGATTACTTGCGATATTAATACACCGCAAAGAGAAAGATAATAAAGAGAATACAAATCTATTTCAACAAAAAAAGAAACGCAAAAGGCTATCATTTAAGGTCCGCCTTCCAAGATTACCAAAATTAAAAATGAAATTATTTAATTTTGGGAGAAAGACGTCTAAACGTAAAAATCCAGAAAGAGTCCATGAGCGTAATTACGAAGAACCAGCTGCAACGTATGAAATGACAGAGGACATAGATCAATACAAAGAAGGGACTGTTCAAGGGCAAACAAGGATGGAACGTAGAAGAAATAGGTATAATGCGTAATGAGTTTTAATAACCCTTTAATGATTTATCGTTGAATAGATAAATTATTAAAGGGTTTTTTTACGTAATTAAATATATGTTGCGAATGGAGGACCCATAATATATTTTAAAGATGGGGACTGAAATAAAATAAATGGAGGGCCAAATGCTTATTATTACATATATTTCTGTTTGTATATTATTCTTAGTTAGCTTTTTGCATGTTTATTGGGCTTTCGGAGGTACGTGGGGAACAAATAGTGTTATTCCAACTATATCGGGAGAAAAAGCGTTTACACCTCGTACAGGAATGACATTGGTCATTGCGTTATTATTAAGTATGGCAGCAATAATTTTATTACAACAAGCAAAAATTGTTCACTTTGCAGTTCCTAATGCTATTGTTCAAGCCGGCTCCTGGATCTGTATGATTGTTTTTTTCATAAGGGTAATTGGTGAGTTTAATTACTTTGGTATCTTTAAACGAAAAAAAGATACGAAGTTTGCTAGAATGGATACAAATTTATATGTGCCTCTTTGTTTATTTTTATCTTTTACATTTTTATTAGTAATAATAAAGTGAAAATAAATACGACAATTATATAATACTCAGAAAAAATTGTAATCACATGAGGGCATCCGATATTGAAGATGCTCTTTTCGTTTGTAAAACATGTCGCATCAACATAATAAATAGCAATATACCAATTACACTGAAAGCGACAAAAGGTATTTGTACAGAAGAAAAGGATACGAGCAATCATTTTGGGGCAGTGTGAGTTTCTAATAAGAATCTAATTAGAAAAAGTATTGAACCTAAAAGGATCATGTTAAATCATAAAGTACTATCATCTTTAATTTTAAATTTATCTTTAATATTGATAAATAGAATGAATAAGATTACAGCAGATATTAAGTTAGATAAGTAGAAATCTTGGTGGTACAGTAGTTCAAATGTAACGTCGAAAATGTAAAATAAACTAATTGTAGGGAGTATGCATATGAAAATATATCGCCAGTTTTTTAAAATGTATTTGTAATTAATTAGTGTTTTCATTATAGAAATTGCTCCTATGTTTTGTTTTTTATATAATTATACATATAAATAAAGTGATTCACAAAGTGTTTTCTTCATAAAAATAAAATATTTTACAAATAATTTGCAATGGAAAAAATGCAGCAAATTTCACACACTAATACTAAAGATAAAACTTTTAAATATTTGTACTGAAATGATACACTATAGTCTATGTTACTTTTGAAATGAATAGAGGGATTTACATGATAGATAAAATTAAAAATGTTGTTGAGGATATGTATGAAGATGAAGCAAAACATTTACTTCAAAGTATTCTTATACAGTTAAATTTATTAGAAGAAAACTATAGTGAAGATACAATTAAACACTTAATGGGTATTCCTAAGCAACTAACGAATAATAATTCTTATAAAATGAATATAGAAGAAAGTACACACATTCATATCGCATTTGATGATTCAACAGCCGGATGTTTAAAATATATGTTGAAACAAGAAGGATTACACGAGGAGAGTGTTGTTTCATTCTCTGAATTTTTTTCAATTGGGTCAATACATCAATTACATACGAATGAGGGTCAAGTAGCAAGAAAGCAATGGTTAGTAAACAACTTAACTGCTTATGATAGTTATTTTGAGGAAGAATATTTACCAAGATTTATGGAGACTTTAGATGAATTACATTCTATTCCTAATGAAACACCGATTACCATTTGGAAAGCAGATAACGCCCATGAACATGTAGGTCTTTGCTTTGTAATAGCTCAATTACAAGATAAGAAAAATATTCGTGTTATGAACACATCTGAAGCGAGTCGAGAACTTTTAAAAAGAGATTATGACATACGTGGCACAGGAGAATTAGCACCTGAAGATTTAGCATTTATCGGAAAAGGTTTTATAGAGTTATCACATTTAACCGAAGAGAACAGAGAAAATCTTGAACATGAGTGGAATAATTTATCAAATAGCACAGAATTTTTAAGAATTTGGAAAGACAATGTAGTGCATCCGGTGAAAGAAGACTATTTTGATCAATTTATTGTTGAATGCGCGAAAAGAATAGGTGCTGATAAAGACTTCCTTAAAGCTCCGAGAGTAATTGGTGAAGCACTTGGCCTTGTGGAGCAATTAGTTGGGGATACGTTTTTAGAATATCGCTTGAAAGTATTAATCAAACAAGGGTTATTTGAATTTGAAGGTTTATTAGAAGAAATGCGTTTTTATAGTGTAAAGTTGAAAAAATAAAGATATGTTCTATTTTAAAAAAACTTGTATTTTTGAAAACAAAAATACAAGTTTTTTTCGGTTTGAAATTGGGCTATACATAAGCTTCCCATAGGTGTCAAATCACATATGAATGTTAAAGGTAATTAATGAAAAGAAGGTGATTTGTTAAAATGTATAACCAACAAAACTATCCATATAATCAAGCGATGTATTATTATCCACAACAATACGGATATGAAACTGTAGATGAGCTTAGAGATATTGAACAGGAGGATTATAGACCAGATGACGCGGAAGATGCTCCAACGTCACCACCACCGTCACAAGCTCCGTCTTTACCATCTACATTTGCTTCTCCAGCACAAGCAGGAAATATGAAATCATGGATGTGTAACTGTCTAGGAAGATGGGGATATTTACGTTTACATCGTCCTGGACCTTTTGGAAGAGACTTATGGTTCTTTCCGACTGAAGTGAGAAGCAACGGAGTATCAGGTTACACTTGGCAAGGTGGTCGTCGTCGTAAAGTAAGTTACCGCTATCAACAAATTAGTAATTTTATGTGCTTTGCATAAAGAGAAGTGGGAGAGTTAAACGATTTTACTCTCTCACTTTTTTATTTTTCAATATAAGAAGTAAGCTTCTGATTAAAAATTTACAATTTTTACGTTTTTATTGGAGTATAATGCAAATGTTGGGTTGGTTTTCAAAAACTAATGAGAGTGAGGGAATACAATGTCAATGAAAAATAAAGTTGGACTAAGAATAGAAGATGGTATTAATTTAGCTTCAGCTCATTTTAAAGAAGATGCTTATGAAATTTATAAAGAATCAAGAAAAGTGCAACCTATCTTATTTGTAAATAAAACTGAATTAGGTGCTGAATGGCTTATTACAAGATATGAAGATGCTCTGCCACTTTTAAAAGATAATCGCTTAAAAAAAGATCTGGTAAATGTGTTTCCTCAAGATACAAAGAACATGTATCTTTCCATTGACAATAGTGATCATTTAACAACGCACATGTTAAATTCAGATCCACCTAACCACAGTCGTTTACGATCTTTAGTTCAAAAAGCTTTTACACCGAAGATGATTACACAATTAGATGGAAGAATTCAGAGAATAGCGGATAATTTAATAAGTGAGATAGAGCGAAAAGGTACATTAAATCTTGTGGATGATTATTCATTCCCATTACCGATTATTGTAATAAGCGAGATGCTTGGAATTCCAAAAGAGGATCAAGCAAAATTTAGAATTTGGTCGCATGCTGTCATTGCATCGCCAGAAACACCTGAAGAAATAAAAGAAACCGAAAAACAACTATCTGAGTTTATTACATATCTTCAATATATAGTTGATGTAAAACGAAAAGATCCAAAAGAGGATTTGGTTAGTGCGCTAATACTTGCAGAAAATGAAGGGCATAAACTTAGTGCTCCAGAGCTATATTCAATGATAATGCTATTAATCGTAGCAGGACACGAGACGACCGTGAATTTAATTACAAATACGGTATTAGCACTTCTTGAAAACCCTAATCAATTACAATTATTAAAAGAAAATCCAACGTTAATTGATTCTGCTATTGAGGAAGGTTTGCGTTATTATTCTCCAGTTGAGATTACAACTGCAAGATGGGCGGCTGAACCTTTTCAAATCCACGATCAAACAATACAAAAAGGAGACATGGTTATCATTGCATTAGCTTCCGCCAACCGTGATGAAACAGTATTTGAAAACCCGGAAGTATTTGATATTACGCGGGAAAATAACCGTCATATTGCCTTTGGGCATGGTAGCCATTTCTGTCTAGGGGCTCCACTTGCTAGGCTAGAAGCAAAGATTGCTATTTCTACTTTGTTAAAGCGTATGCCTGCACTACAAATAAAAGGGAATCGTGCAGAAATTAAATGGCAAGGCAATTATTTAATGCGTTCTTTAGAGGAATTGCCTTTAACTTTCTAGAATATTTATTTTTAGACATGCATACATCGAAAATGATTTACATAGAGTATGTATGTGTTATTTAAATTCGAAACGGAAGGGTGAAAACATCCCAATGATCAACTAATTCTATTTGTAAGAGATCTTCGTTAAAAAACGAAATATTCTTCTGAATAGGGTTAGTATGTACATTTATAGAAAAGGGATGTGTTTCGCGCTGCGAAAATATAATCTTTTCATATGATTTGTGCTGCCTCCTGTTCAGAACATGAAATAGGAGGCTTTTTTATGTCAACGACTGTGGAAACGAAACAAAATCATGGGGTATCACAAGTATTGAAAAATCGGTTTGTGCAAGGAATTCTCGCATCAGCATTATTTTTACAAATAGGAATATGGGTTCGAAACTTTGCGGTATTGCTGTATGTTATGGAAATGACGAAAGGTGATGCTTTCGCTATTTCAATGATTTCAGTTGCTGAATTCGCTCCAATTTTTATTTTCTCATTCATTGGTGGAACTTTTGCTGATAGGTGGAAACCGAAGAGGACAATGATATGGTGTGAGACTTTAAGTTCTTTATCAGTATTTGCAGTATTAATTACACTTATGTTTGGAACGTGGAAAATCGTGTTTTTTGTCACGCTTATTTCTGCAATCCTTTCGCAGTTTTCTCAACCATCTGGAATGAAATTATTTAAACAGCATTTATCGGCAGAACAAATTCAATTAGCGATGTCTATTTATCAAACAATATTTGCAATATTTATGGTGTTAGGACCAATTCTAGGCACATTTATTTTTCATAGTTTTGGAATTTATATTTCAATCATTATAACGGGTATCGCATTTTTACTTGCAGCAGTTGTTTTGTTATTTCTTCCGAAAGATCTCGAGAATAAAAATGAGAAGAAAGAAATCACACTATTACAGGAAATGCTGGATGGTATTAAATATGTAAAAAAGAAAAAAGCATTAACTTTGCTTGGACTATGTTTTATGGCAGCAGGACTAGGTATAGGCTTAATTCAGCCACTAGGTATATTTATTGTGACTGAGCAGTTAGGGTTATCAAAAGAGAGTTTACAATGGTTACTAACAGTAAATGGTGCGGGGATGATTGTTGGCGGAGCTTTAGCGATGATATTTGCAAAGAACGTAGCCCCGCAAAAGATGTTAATTATCGGTATGCTTGGTCAGGCAATTGGTATTGGTATTATAGGCTACTCCACAAATTTATGGGTGACACTTACAGCACAACTTTTTAGTGGGTTAGCTCTTCCATGTATCCAAATAGGGATTAATACGCTCATTATTCAAAATAGCGATACTGATTTTATTGGTCGTGTAAATGGCATTTTAAGTCCACTATTCACCGGTTCAATGGTAGTAACGATGAGTATAGCTGGTTCATTAAAAGAAATGTTCTCATTAAGTACGATGTATGAGGGCACAGCGCTACTATTTATAATTGGATTATTGTTTATTTTACCCATATACAATTTAAAGCCAATAATAGCGGTAGAAAGTGAAATGAATGGTAAAGGAAGTGCTATGCAACATGAATCCTAATCCAAATGTTAAATACCCAATTGAAGGAAATCAAAACGTTCATTTTATAAAAAATACAATAACGAAATCTAATATACTCGTTGGTGACTATTCTTATTATGATGCGAAACATGGGGAAACTTTAGAAGATCGAGTATTATATCATTATGAATTCATCGGAGATCGTCTCATTATTGGAAGGTTTTGTTGTATTGCATCTGGAGTTACCTTTATTATGAACGGAGCAAATCATCGAATGGATGGATTTTCGGCGTATCCTTTTAATATTTTTGGGAATGGATGGGAGAAATTCACACCGGATTTATCTGATTTACCATATAAAGGAGATACAGTTATAGGAAATGACGTTTGGATTGGCATGGATACAACTATTATGCCCGGAATAAAAATAGGTGATGGTGCAATAATTGCAGCTAAATCTGTTGTGACCAGAGACGTCGCACCATATACAATTGTTGGTGGAAACCCTGCAAATAAAATAAAAGAGAGATTTTCAAATGCAATAATAGAAGAATTATTGCAAATTCAATGGTGGCATTTTGACATTGAAAAAATAACCGAAAATATAGATGCTATTGTACGAGGAGATATTGAACCATTAAGAAAGCTAAAAAGGTAATAAAAAATGCATAACAAAGAGTATCATACCTCCGAATTTTGTTAATGATAATAGAACAAGGAGGTGTGATACTATGGCACAAGACGTTTTATGTGAAGTAAACAACTGTAAATTTTGGGCTAACGGTAATAAATGTAGTGCAGATGCAATTTATGTGGTAAGTCATAAAGGTAAACAAGCATCTACTACGGAAGAAACAGATTGCAAAACTTTCGATCCAGAAATATAAGTTTTTGAAGGGTAGCCAAATCGTGGTTGCCCTTTTATTAATTATAGTATTGATAATAAATCTCATTTTCATTCATGTTTTTTAAAATTATTTCTTGACCTGAAACGCTTTTCATAAATTATAAATAAATAGTACTTTACGAGCTCTGTATGAAAACGATACCTTTTAATCGATTAGAACTCGTGTATTTAAAGAAAGTGGTGAAGAAATAATGAAATTAATCGCAATTGATTTAGATGGAACTCTTCTTTCTGGTAATAAAATGATTAGTAAAGAGAATGCAGAAGCAATTCGAAAATGTCAAGGAGCCGGTCATGTTGTCGCAATTTGTACAGGACGTTCTATTGTTGATATTGAACGATTATTGTTAGAAGTTGATTTAGAGTGTCCAATTATTGCGGAAAATGGTGCACTTATTTATAAAGACAAGAAAATGATGAAGAGATATCCCATTCAAAATATGCAGGCACTTGAAATTGTAGAATATCTTGAAGCGAATGGCTTATATTATCAGCTTTATACAGATAAAGGTGTATATGTACCGGATTATGGAGTAGAGAGTGTACGTAATGAAATCGAGTATGTGAAGAATTCAAAAGAAAATTTCGACTTGGAAGAGTTAGAAACGATCGCAGCATTATACCTTGAGCATACAGCTTTTCATAGTGCAGAAAGTTGTAAACCAATTGTAGAAACAGATATCCACGTGCATAAACTGTTACCATTTTCTTATGATATTGAGAAATTAAAACAATTAAAAGAGAAATTTCTACACAATACAGATTTAGCAATTACATCTTCCTATTGGCATAATTTAGAAATTAATCATCGAGATGCTCAAAAAGGCAATGGATTATATACTTTAGCAGGACATCTTAATATTCCAGTTGAAAATACTGTAGCGATAGGTGATGGCCTAAACGATGTTTCCATGATGGAAAAAGCAAATATATCAATTGCAATGGGAAATGCGGTTGAAGAAATAAAAGCGATGTGTCAATACGAAACGTTGACAAATGAAGAACATGGTGTTGCACATGCCCTGTATACGCATGTGTTAGCATAAAAAGTAAAAAAGAATCCAATGAGGATTCTTTTTTACTTTTTATTAGGGGTAAGGTATTCTATGAGATTCATAGAAGCCTTATTACTTTTTATTATATAGAATATATTGGAATAAATGTTTAGAATTTTCATAATAATTATGAAAATTTTATGAACTTTATATTTTTTGTATTTTTATTCTGCTAAGAGTCGTTTACAATTTTGAAATTTAACGAACATAAAGGAAGTTAGGTTGAAGGGTGGCATACAAATAATACGTCGCTTTGTACGGAATGGATAATACCTGATGGATGAAAGTTTCACTTGAAGCGTATACTATTATCTATTTTTAATTGAAAAATAAAATTTGTTTGAATAATTATTCTACAGCTATATACCTATACGCACATTCTTCGTATAATGGAGAAGTATGAATTTTTGAGTTGTATTAATTTTACATATTGAGGTGAAAAAGGAATGAATGCGCGGCTAATGGAACTTATTGATGTGAGTACAATAGAAACCATGGCAGAACAATTTTATAAATTAACAAACATATCACATCAACTTCTTGATGCTGAAAAAGTATGTATATTTTCATTTGGAATAAATGAAATGAAAATATGTAAACTTCCCAAAATTGAAATCCCCATTTTCTTATACAATCAATATTTAGGATCTTTTGTGGTATGGTCCCAAAAAAGTGAAATTTTCAATTGTCAAAAATACTTTGAAATGCTAGCAAACCTAATTTTAGATGGTGCAATAAAAGTATTACAAACTAAAAATGCAACGTTCCTCTCTCAAAAAGAGGAGGAGCTACATACAATTTTACAAAACATGCCTGTCATGGTTGATGCGCTTGATTATAATGGAGATTTTATTCTATGGAATCGTGAATGTGAAATTGTAACAGGTTATACTGCTAAAGAGATAATCGGGAATCCAAATGCACTTCAATTATTGTACCCAGACCATAATTATCGTCACCAAATACAAAATAAATTTTTGACTCGAGGAAAAAATTTTAGAGATTGGGAAATGCGTTTAACATGTAAAAACGGAGAAGTTAAAACAATCATGTGGTCAAATATATCAGAGCAGTTTCCTGTAACAGGATTCAGCTACTGGGCTGTTGGCGTAGATATTACACATTTAAAAGCGATAGAAAAGCAGTTGAAACAACAAACATCTGAATTGGAATTAATTTTTAAAGCTTTACCAGATTTATGTTTCTTAACAGAAGATGATGGCACAATTATAGAGTATAAAGCAGGATCTCCTACAAAATTTTACGTACCCGCAGAAGCTTTTATGGGAAAAAAGTTTTACGAAGTATTACCATCTCCAGTAGCGCAGCAATTTCAAGAAGCAATTCGTCAAGTGAAAGAAAAAGGAACAAATGCAATTGTCGAATATCCACTTACAATTAATGAAAGTATCGATTTCTTTGAAGCTAGGTGCTTACCATTATTGCAGGATAAAATTATGATTATCGTACGCGATATTACAGAGAGAAAAAAGACAGAAGAATTGCTAAATAAATCAGATACATTAGCGGCAATCGGTCAATTAGCAGCTGGGGTAGCTCATGAAGTAAGGAATCCATTAACTGTAATTAAGGGGTTTATACAGTTATTCCAAATTAATAAAGAAGATCAAGAGCAATATTTTGACCTTATGCTTTCCGAAATAGAAAGAATAGAATCAATCCTCCAAGAGTTTTTATCAATTGCTAAAACAGATGAAATAAATACTGAAAAGAAAAATATTTATCAAATATTTAAAAATGTCGTATCTTTAATAAATACAAAAGCAATTATGACAAATATTCAAGTGGAATTATATACAGATTCCCAAGAAGTAATCATTGAATGCTCAGAAAATCAACTGAAACAGGTATTTATTAATATTTTACAAAATTCAATTGAAGCTATGCCAGATGGTGGGGAAATTTCAATCCATATAAAAAAAATCAATAATGATGGTGTTATTATTCATGTAATAGATGAAGGAATAGGAATACCTGAAGAAAGAATTAAGAGATTAGGTGAGCCTTTTTATAGTACGAAAGAAAAAGGTACCGGTATTGGATTAATGTTAAGTTATAAAATTATTGAAAGTCATCAAGGGACAATAAGCATTATGAGTGAGGTTGGTGTCGGGACAACTGTAACGATTTACTTGCCGAAAATTCAAAGTAAACAATCTCTATCAAATTGTGATGATAGTTGTATATCAATACGATCTACTATTAATTCTTAAATTATTAAATACCCAATAACAAAAAGCTAAACTTTTTGTTATTGGGTATTTTTATATTTACTTTAGTAAACTTTACCTTTTCTTTACCTTTGTTTTAATTTCAATTAAGTTTTTAACATTATATTAATATCCATACGAAGTAATGTATAGAAGTTGTACATTATTTTTAATATAGAGATACCATTATTATTCAAATCGCTAAAAGGAGGAGATTATGACAAAGTGAAGAAGCAAGAGAAAAAAAGTAGTAGAGCAATGCCAGTACGGTTAAACATTTTATTCTTTTGTGTATTTTTATTATTTTCTGCCATGATAATAAAGTTAGGTAAAGTGCAAATTATCGATGGAGAGACGTATAAAAATGAAGTAGAGAAGAGAGAAAATGCAACCGTGAGTCTTTCTGTCCCGCGTGGGAAAATATTTGATCGAGAAGGGAATCCAGTTGTTGATAATAAATCTTTACGCACGATTACATATACAAAGATGAAAGGAGTAAAATCAGAAGAAATGCTAAAAACTGCAAGACAACTTGCAGAAATAATTGAAATGCCGCAAGAAGATATAAATAAGTTAACTGAGACAGATAAGAAAGATTTTTGGATGCAATTAAATCCAAAACTTGCTCAAAATCTAGTATCAAAAAAAGAAATAGATTCATTTAGGGAGAAAGATATTAGTGGAAAGAAGCTAGATAAAAAAATAGAAGAGTTAAAAAGAAAACGAGTTACAGATAAAAATCTTAAAGAATTAACAGATAAAGATATAAAAGTGTTAGCTATTAAAAGTAAAATGACTTCTGGTTATCAAATGGCACCTCAAATTATTAAAAAAGATGTTAGCGAAAAGGAATATACTGTAATTAGTGAGAATTTAGCGAATCTCCCAGGTGTAGACGCATCAGTTGATTGGGAGAGATTCTATGTAAATGATGGATTATTCCGATCCGTTCTTGGAAATGTTTCTAATGCCGATGAAGGATTACCAAGTGAACGATTAGACTATTATTTGGTGCGTGATTATAGCCGAAATGATAGAGTCGGCAAAAGTTATATCGAGCAGCAATACGAAGATGTACTTCACGGTACAAAAAAAGAAGTAAGAAGCATTGCCGATAAACAGGGTAATACGATAAGAACAGAAACGGTTTCGGAAGGGAAAAGCGGAAAGAATTTAACTTTAACGATAGATATGGAATTACAGAAAAAAGTTGAAGAGAGCATAGAGAAAATATTAAAGGCATATAAAGGTTCAGAATCGATGTTAGACCGTGCTTTCGTTGTAATGATGAATCCGAAAAACGGCCAAGTATTATCAATGGCTGGGAAAAAGCTTGTAGAAAAAGATGGGAAAACGGAAGTGGAAGATTATGCTTTAGGTACGATGACAAGTTCATATGAGCTTGGATCAACTGTTAAAGGTGCGACAGTGTTAACAGGGTTTGAAACAAATGCTATAACTCCAGGAACACATTTTTATGATGCACCTATGAAGTTTAAAGGTACTAAGGAGAAGAAGTCTTGGAAAGAGTTTGGAAATATAGACGATCAAAGAGCGTTACAAGTTTCTTCAAACGTTTATATGTTTAATATAGCATTAAAAATTGCCGGCGTGGATTATGTGAAAAATAGTTCACTAGATATTAAACAAGAATACTTTGATAAAATGAGGTATTATTTCAGGCAATTTGGACTAGGCGTACAAACTGGTATTGATTTACCGAATGAAACTGCGGGACAAATTGGAAGAAAAGATAATCAGCCTGGTTTCTTATTAGATTATTCGATTGGACAGTATGATACGTATACACCACTTCAGCTTGCACAATATATTTCAACTATCGCAAATGGCGGTTATCGAATGAAACCGCAAATTGTTCAAGAGATTAGAGAACAAACCGTTCAAAAAGATGAAGTTGGTAAAGTGATGCATTCAATAGAACCAGTCGTTTTAAATAAAGTAGATATGAAAGAGGAGTATATAAATCAAGTAAAAGAAGGATTTAGAAAGGTATTCCAAGAAGGGGATGGAACGGGAGTAAGAGCGTTCCAAAAAGCATCGTATAAACCAGCTGGTAAAACAGGGACCGCACAAACGGTATACGGTGGAGAAAGTGATATTGGGCGAAATGAGAAAGGCGATCGTAGAGAATGCTATAACTTAACATTAGCAGGATATGCGCCATATGATGATCCAGAAATAGCATTTTCTGTCGTTGTACCGTGGGTTATAAATGATAAATCTGGTATTAACTCTGATATTGGAAAAGAAGTTTTAGATGCTTATTTTGAATTGAAAAGTAAGCGGTTAACTGGGGAAGCGACAAAAGTAGAGAATTAAAAAGTACGAATCGTTTCTAGTATGTATATAAACTAGGGACGTTTTAATATAGAAATAGATTAGAAAAGAGGCATAAAATAATTCTATTAACTATTCACGTTTTATAAATTAAATCATATATTGATAGCATAGGACAAGCTGAAAAGCTTATCCTAACCTCACAGAACACTCCTTATCACGGTTAAGCATCTATTTTTGTAGATGCTTTTTTTGATGACTGACAATTATTTATCAACCTAATGTTCCATTTGTGATAATACCGTATGATAAAGAACAGCTTATTAGCACAAAGGCTGACAGAGCTTGAAGCAGCAAATAGGTTATCAAAAGAAGCAATTACAGTTATGGAATCTCTTTTAAATTAATAGATTGGACAATTAAAAACATAGAGGGCACACTTTTATGCTTTTATTTTATTATCCAGCAAACTGCACAGCAGTATTTGCATGTAAAAAAGCAGTATCAAATACAGGAACTGTTAGATCGTTCTGGGAAATGAGCAAAGGTATTTCAGTACAACCGAGTAGTATACCTTCCGCACCATTTTGAACTAATGAGTTTGTAATTTGTAATAGCTTTTCTTTTGATGTTTCTGAAATAATTCCTTTACTTAATTCATTTAAAATAACATGATGGATAAAAGTCCTTTCCTCGTCATTTGGAATGATTGTCTCAATATTATAATTTGCTAGTCGTGATTTATAGAAATCTTGTTCCATCGTTTGTTTCGTCCCTAAAAGTCCGATACGTTTTATATTGTGTTCTACCATTTTTTTAGCACTTACATCGCCAATGTGAAGAAGCGGGATGGATATTGCATTTTCTACTTCTTCAGCAAATAAATGCACCGTATTTGAGCACATTAATAAACAGTCAGCACCGGATTTTTCAACTTTTTTTGCAACTGTGACTAATTCATTTTTCACTTCTTCATATTGATGGTTTTGTAATAAAGTAGTTACTTCACCAAAGTCCATGCTGTATAAGACAAGTTTAGCATTTTGATCATATTGAGAGAGTGTAAGTGTATTAATATGTTTATAGTATAGTGATGTAGATTCCCAACTTAGTCCACCAATTAAACCAATTACTTTCATCATACATTCCTCCCGTAACAATTTTGAATTCATTATTTCATAATTCCGATAAGAATACAATGATTTAGGTGTATTATTTAACGAAAAATAAAAATAATTAGAAAAGTATTGAAAATCACTCTTATTGGTGCCATAATACGAATTACAAATTAATACTTATCCAGAGAGGTGGAGGGAACGGCCCTAAGAAACCTCAGCAACCCCTATGTAATTTCATAGGAAGGTGCTAATTCCGCAGAGGACACGATGTGTTTTTTGCAAGATAAGAGGATTCTTGAACGTGAAAGAAAATGACCTCTTATGTAAGAGGTCATTTTTTATTGTATAGAAAGGGAGTGTCGATGCATAATTCATTTTTTAAATAAATATAGAGTAATAAAAGTTTACTAATATGAGAGGAGAATTGAAATGAACAAATTATCAACAAAGTTAGTAGTAGCAATCGGAATCGGATCAGCCTTATACGGGATATTAGGACTTTGGGGATTTACTATTGCACCAAATACATTTATTAAACCTGGATTAGCTATATTAACCATTTTTGGTGCATTATTTGGTCCAGTGGCTGGACTGTTAATAGGACTTATCGGTCATACCGTAACAGATACGATCACTGGCGGGGGTATTTGGTGGGGCTGGGTAGTTAGCTCAGGAATTATTGGTTTTGCGATGGGTCTCATTCAAAAAAGAACTGGTTTTAGTGTGAAAAACGGGACGTATAGTAAGGGGGATATTTCTTATTTAGCAATTGCTGGGTTAGTTGGTATTGTCATTGCTATTATATTTGCTGGAGCATTCGATATTATTGTGATGGGAGAACCGTTTGACAAAATTGTTATACAAGTACTAGGAGCAACAATTTCGGATGTTATTGTATTTTTAGTTCTTGGATTACCGATTACAATTGGTCTGGCTAAATCAAATAAAAAACATACACATTTAAAAATTGAAAAGTAGGGATGTTAACATGCAACCAATTATTTCGTTTGAACACTTTACCTTTCAATACGGGCATGCTGCGCAGCCTACTTTAAAAGACATTACATTTCATATAAATTCTGGCGAAAAAGTACTAATTGCTGGACGAAGCGGTTCAG
Organism: Bacillus cereus group sp. BfR-BA-01383; assembly: GCF_022663495.1. Lineage (NCBI taxonomy): Bacteria > Bacillati > Bacillota > Bacilli > Caryophanales > Bacillaceae > Bacillus > Bacillus cereus group sp. BfR-BA-01383. The sequence continues at coordinate 177,060 of NZ_JAKUFP010000006.1, read as the reverse complement.
GGAAATCGACGTTAGCTCATTGTATCAATGGGCTAATCCCATTTTCATATGAAGGGATTAGTACGGGTAACATTTTAATTGCTGGTAAAGACCCGAGGGAAGGCAGTATTTTTGAACAGAGTAAATATGTAGGAACAATTTTGCAAGATCAAGATGCTCAATTTATTGGCCTTACAGTAGAAGAAGATGTAGCTTTTTATTTAGAGAATGAATGTGTAAATCAACATGATATGAAAAGGATTGTTGCAGACTCATTAACAAAGGTGAAGATGCATACTTTTCATAAACAAAGTCCACATGAATTATCAGGAGGCCAAAAGCAAACTGTTTCTCTAGCAGGTCTGTTAACAACAAATGCCGATATATTATTGTTCGATGAACCGTTAGCAAACTTAGATCCGCTAAGTAGCTTACATACAATCGAACTTATTAAAGATATACATAAACAATATAATAAAACAATTGTAATTATTGAACATCGAATAGAAGAAATTTTAAAACTGGATGTGGATAAAATTATTTTAATTGATGAAGGTGTAGTTGTTGCGATAGGGACACCAGAAGAGATTTTGGCATCAAATATATTACCTCGTATTGGCTTACGAGAGCCTATTTACATCGAAGCACTAAAGAGATTACATTTTGATAGTAATAATGACGTAATATATCCACTTGAAAATCTTCACAAGGAAAGAATCTATAGCGTTATAAAAGAGTGGATGAATAAGCAAATTGTATTAAAAAGTAATACTAAAAACAAGGAATTACTTAAAGTAGAGAATTTGTCATTTTCATATCCTAATAAACAAAAAGTATTAAAAAATGTAAGTCTATCAATATGCGAAGGAGAAATTGTAGCGCTGTTGGGACATAATGGAGCAGGGAAATCAACATTAGCTCATAGTCTGATTGGTATAAATAAAATAAAAGATGGAGAAATTTTGTTAGATGGAGTAACTATCAGTTCTTGGTCTATTCGTAAACGTGGGGAAATTATATCTTATGTGATGCAAAATCCAAATCATATGATTACACAACCTACTGTGTTAGAAGAAGTTTCATTTTCTTTGAAATTTAAAAAGTTTTCTAAGGAAGAAGTTAAATATAGAGCTGAAGAATCGTTAAAAATCTGTGGTTTATATCCATTTCGTAATTGGCCAATTCAGGCATTAAGCTACGGGCAAAAAAAGAGATTAACTATCGCATCTGTATTAATCACAAATCCCAAACTTATCATATTAGATGAACCGACAGCTGGACAAGATTACTATCATTATAAACAGTTTATGTCGTTTATTAAAAAACTGACTAAAAAGGGAATATCATTTATTTTTATCACACACGATATGAATCTAGCATTAGAATATGCAGATCGAGCGGTAGTTCTACATGAAGGGGGAATTATTGCGAATAATACGGTGTCTACTGTATTAGGGCATGAAGAAACGTTACAAAGAGCCAATCTAAGTGAGAGTTCTTTGTTCAAACTAATTAGATTTAGTGGAATTTCATATCCTGAAAAGTTTATAGAACTTTATTTCGATGTTAACAGGAGGGAGGAAGATGCATAATACATATTTTCATCGTATGGATGGAGCAGTGAAATTGCTTCTATTTATATTTTGTATGACGCTTACTTTTTTATTTTTTGATTTTCGTATATTGCTAATTTTATTTATGATTGGATGTATAGGTCTTTTAATTGCTAAAATTCCACCTCGTAAAATTATAATTATTTTTAGTGTTATATTTACATTTAGTTTATTAAACTCTGCCATGATTTTATTTATTACACCAGCCCATGGATCTGAACTAACCGGATCATATACTTCATTTTTACATATTGGTTATGCAACAATTACATATGAAACATTATTTTATGCAGCTACACTTTCTTTAAAATATTTTACGTTATTACCATTCACACTTCTTTTTATTTATACGACAAATCCAAGCGAATTTGTTAGCAGTTTAAGTAAACTGGGCATTCATTATAAAATTACATATGCAGTAAATATTGCATTACGTTATATACCCAATATTCAGTCTGAATATAAAGTTATTAAACATGCGCAAGAAGCGAGAGGAGTAGCTTTTGAAAAAGGAGAAGCAGGTGTATGGATTCGTGTGAAAAACCGTATCTTAATTTTCTGGCCTCTAATTATTCATTCTCTAGAAAGGATCGATACAGTTTCAAATGCAATGGATTTAAGAGGGTTTGGAAAGAAAGATAAACGTACATGGTTCTATACAAATAAAGCGAAAAATGGGGATTTTGCCGCTTTATTTGCAGGTGTTTTCATTTTAATTATTGCAGTATATTTAAAAATAAATGTATTTCAAAATTTTTGGTATCCATTTTAAAGCACTCCCAAGCGAGTGCTTTTACTTATTTTTCGGTAGACATGCTCAAAAAAGGGATATACACATAATGTATAATACGAACCGGTTAAAATGATTAATTACCTATTAGTTTTCAAACCAAAAGGAGGAGAAAATATGAGTCACGGTGGTTCTTGTGGTTTTGGTGGAGGTTTCGCTTTATTAGTTGTGTTATTTATTTTATTAATTATTGTAGGATGCAGCTGCTGGGGCGGGGGGTACTAATTATTAATTAGTCTCCACAAATGTAAATTTAAAAAACATAGTAGATACTCATGTATCGAAACAAATAAAAAAGGAGCTATTATGCTCCTTTTTTGTTTGTTTTAAGATGGATCCTCATTATTTTTTGGGAATGTAATCATCAAAGTTGTGCCTTTAGTAACAATACTTCGAATTTTTAAAGTGCCTTGCATCGTTTCGATGATCTTTACAGCGACCATTGTACCTAAACCAGTACCTTTCGTTTTTGTACTAAAATATGGTTCACCGAATCGATTTATTTGTTCTTGTGACATCCCAACTCCGCTATCCTCAATTCGTATTATAACTTTATTATTACTAATAGATGAAGAAATATTTAAGGTGCCACCATTAGGCATTGCTTCAATACCATTTTTTATTAAATTTAAAAAACATTGTTGAAAGTGTTGTTTATTACCAACAATTGTTGCCTTAGAGAAATCTTTTGTAATATGTATCGTATTCATATTACATAATGGCAAAATCATATTAATAACTCGATTTAATTCTTGTTCTACTGCAATATGATCTAGTTTTTCTGATGCAGGTTTGGCAAACGTTAAATAATCATCAATAATCTCCTGGGCACGATTTAATTCTTCAAGTATATGTTCAATATATTTGTCTCTTGATTCAGGAGTTAAATTTGGTGTTTTTAAAAGTTGTGTAAACCCTTTTACAACAGTTAAGGGATTCCTTACTTCGTGCGATATACTAGCAGCGAGTTGGCTAACAATCTCCATTTTTTCCATCTTAATCAACTTTGAACGCATAAATACTGCATCTTTTAGTACTTCATTAAAATAAACAATAAATAGCATCAAAGTAGTTGGTAATATTATAAAATAAATAATATACAAATTATTTACTTCAAAGTCTGATAAAGTTAATACAATCACAGTTGTAAATATCGCTAGGAAAAAAGTTAAAAACATAGCAAAAGCTACTTTAACTTTTCTATTATATGTATTAAATTTTGAAGATGCGAATGCTGTAATGATAAGCATAGTGCCGTAAACAATGACTGTTAACATGTTAAATCCATAAAATGCAAATCTTGTAATTAACAAAATAGTAAACAATATGATACCGACAGGGAATCCACCATAAAGTGTACCTATTAAAACAGGAATTTGCCTTAAATCATGAATACAATTTTCATCCATATAGATAGGATAACGCATACATAAAATGAGTGGGATACTCGTACAAACGGTAATAAGTACTGTTCTATATTTCTTTAAATAGCGCCCGCTATCACATATGAAATAAAAAACAAATATACTACTTAAAATGTATAGAAGATTATTTAATACGTTTTGATTAATATAAACAAAGTTCATGATATCTGCCTCGTTATTCTGAATTTCCATTCCATATGTATTATACATGATATAAGTATAAACTCTATAATTCTTTTAATAATATAGGGTTATTCCTCTACCACATTAGACACCTTTAACCAAGCTTCATAAAATTCTTTAACTGATGCATACCGTTCTGCACGGTTTTCATTTACAGCACGATATGCTATCTCATATAATTCTTTACTTGCTCCCCATTTTATAAAGGAACGATCTTTTTTACACCATACCGGAATCTTGCTGGTTAAAAACTGTAAATACGGTCCCTAATTTTATAAGCCAATCAAAATTATGATGTTCTTTTAATTGGAAACCTACATGATTGATCTGAATTTTAACTGGAATATCTTTCATATTTTACCTCGTATTTAATATAATTAAGTTGTATATTTCAGTATTCGACATATTTTGTGAAAATCCTATATCAATAACATGAAATTTTACAAATATAATGATAATTTTTTATAAAAAGGTGCAGAAAATGGATCAACAAATTGTTATTAAACCATATCAAAAAGAATGGCAGGAAGAATATTTAAAAGAAAAAGATAAATTTTGTTCTTTATTAGGAGAAGAAATGATTGCTATTGAACATATAGGGAGTACATCCATAGAAGGATTAGGAACGAAACCCCTTATCGATATGATGATTGGCGTAACGGATTTACAAATTACCGAAAAGTGGATTGAACCCCTTTCTAAAATTGGTTATGAGTATGTTCCAAAAGAAACATCTAATTGGCGTTTTTTTAGAAAGGGAGAATGGAGAGCCGGTACTCACCATTTACATGTTTATATTTATAATAGTGATGAATGGAGAAACAATTTATTATTTCGAGACTTTCTAAAAAAACATGAATGGGCACGTAAAGAATATGGAGAATTAAAAGAGATGCTGGCAACTACATATCCTTTTGATCGTGTATCCTATACAAATGCAAAGGCGCCGTTTATTCAAAAAATGATAATGTTAGCTAAAAAGAACAATCAATACAAAGTCTAAGTAGTTTGGAATTCTCATTTTATTTTAATCTTTTTCTCATGCTCTTTTCTTTTTTATTTGATACATTGCTTGTTACAGGATTTTTATAAGTAAGGGGATTAAATAAAATGGAGAAGATACTAAGAAATAAATATTTACATATGTATGTTAAAATTACAGGTATTACAATTATTATTTGCAGTGTGGAATTGCTATTTATTAATGTTACGTATGGGAACGTATTAAATGTAAAATGGCTAAATAAAAAAATAGGTTCTATTGGTGAATATGGAGCAATTATAGCTGCATTGTTATGGTTTTTACGGCATTTATGGTTATTTTTAAAAAAGAAAAATATACATGTATTTAAAAAGGTTAAAGAATTATATCTTTTCATTAAAAAATTTCACGTATTAATTGGATACGCTGTAATATCTGTTGCGACCACCCACGGTGTTTACTTTTTATTAAACGGGAGTCAGCATATTTTATTATTCTATAGCGGGATATTTTCTCTTTTAACCTTAATCGTACTAGGATGTGTCGGATTTTTTTTACACCAAACTAATAAGAAGACGAAATTGATAATGTATCGAAAATTACATCAAATCTTCGCAATTATATTTGGAATAGGATTACTCATTCATTTAACCATATAGGAGGAATTACCATTGCAACATATACTAATTATTGAGGATGAGGAAAGTTTATCGGATTTTTTAGAGTTAGAATTAAAATATGAAGGGTATAGAGTAGATATACAACCTGATGGAAGAAAGGGATTAGAAGTTGCGCTTGAAAAGAATTACGATCTCATATTACTCGATTTAATGCTTCCAGGATTAAATGGGCTTGAGGTATGTCGTCGATTAAGAGCAACTAAAAAGACACCTATTATTATGCTGACTGCTCGTGATAGTATTATGGACCGTGTGACAGGATTAGATAGTGGCGCTGATGATTATCTTCCAAAACCATTTGCGATTGAAGAATTGTTAGCGCGTATGAGAGTTATTTTTAGACGAGAAGAAAATACAGAAAATAAGCACGTCTCATTTCTTACGTTCAAAGATTTACAGCTCCAGATTGAATCTCGAACTATTACAAAAGGAAATGAAGAAATTGAACTTACAAATAAAGAATTTGAGCTATTACTTATGTTTATGAAAAATATTAATCGAGTACTTACCCGTGATGTTTTATTGGATCAAGTATGGGGATATGACGCAATCGTTGAGACGAATATCGTGGATGTATATGTTCGTTATTTACGAAATAAGTTACATAGTGTTGATAAGGAGGAATATATCCAAACCGTCCGAGGTGCAGGATATATAATGAAATGATAAAAAATATTATGTTTCGAATTCGAAATCTACCTATAATGTGGAAGTTAACAATTTGGTCAACTACATTAGTATTTATTTTATTCATGTTATATAGTACTTTGCAATTTATAGTAATTAATAAGTGGACTATAGATTATGAACAGAAACAGATAAATAGACAAGTGACAGAAATATCGGCATATTTCAAAGATAAAAATGATAGTCTCTCAAGTGAAACATTTGAAAACAGTAAAGATTTCCTAAATAATATGATTGATAAACATCAAATGATTCGTATTATCGACATTAACGGAAAACCGATTGTTTCTGTCTCACGAGATTTTAATGAAAATTGGATAAAACCGAAGTATGTTACAGAAGATGAATCTTTAATAACAAGACATCTAGAAGATCGAATATTAGCTGAACGTATACCAATTCAAACAAAAGGGTTTACTGGAACGATTGAACTTACGAAAAACTTAGAGACTTTTGATCACTTATTAAAAATCATCTTAGTTGTAATGGTTATTTCTGGGGTATTCGGATTGGTATTTAGTTTTTTAGGCGGGATACTTATATCGAAAAAACTATTATCAAGTGTTCAAAATATAACAGATACGATGAAGCGTATTAAGAAAAACGGACTAAATGAACGGGTTCCAGTACGAGAAAATAATGATGAACTTGCGAAATTATCATTTCTATTTAACGAAATGATGGATGAAGTAGAAACTTCTTTTACACAACAAAAACAATTTGTAGAAGACGCATCTCATGAGCTAAGAACACCATTAACAATTATTCAGGGACACTTATCGATGTTAAATCGTTGGGGGAAAAATGATCCAGCAGTATTAGATAAATCTCTTCAATCCAGTTTAAAAGAAGTAGAGCGTTTAAATAAATTAGTTTCAGAATTGCTAGAACTATCAAGAGCTGAATCTGAACAAATGCATCCAATAGCAGCTGAGCCAGTCCATGTAAATAGCGTGTTAAAACAAGTTACACAAAATTTTTCAATACTTCAAACTGATTTTCAATTTGACATGAAATTGGATGGAGATGCAGCATATGTGTCAATGCCATCATCGTACTTAGAACAAATTGTTATTATCATAATGGACAACGCAGTTAAATATGCAAAAGAATTTAATAAGTATATTTGTATTGAATCCACTGTACAATCGCAGAAAGTTAAAATTCGTATAATAGATCGTGGAGCAGGAATACCTGAAGTAGATTTACCTTTTGTTCTGAACCGTTTTTATCGAGTTGATAAAGCGAGAAGTAGAAAGCAAGGGGGAAATGGGCTTGGTTTGTCTATTGCAAAACGGCTTGTAGAGAAATATAACGGATCTATTCAAATAGAGAGTAAGGAAAACGAGGGAACAATCGTTACGATTACAATACCTTGTATAAAAAAATAAGTGATCAAAAGTATTGAAAAGAAGGTGTGTTTTATACATGCCTTCTTTTTTGTAATTAAATCATTTTGTTTATTACGAATATTATATTGTATTAGGATTATTAGGGTAGCATAAAAATGAAATTCAAAGGTTTTTAGGCTTTATACATAATTCTCCAATAAAATTATTTTCATCATTGTAAAATGAGAATTAGATGAGAAAAGCTTAAGCCCATTTTCATAATGATGTTGTATACTGTGTAAATCAAGAACACTTGTATGTAAGGAGAGAGTAATATGAATTACACAGTATTTCAATGGATTAATAACTTTGCTGGATCATCCAAGCTATTAGATACGCTAATGATCGCTATTACAAATAGTGTTCCATATGTAGCTATTCTATTCATGCTTATCCTATGGTTCAATAATGGAAAGAAAGAGAATGCAATTAGAAAACAATATACAGTGTTATATACGACACTTTCAGTTAGTATTGCATTATTAGTAAATGTTCTTATACATGCGGTATATTACCATCCGCGTCCTTTTATAACACATCATGTAAATCAATTAGTACCGCATGCAGCAGATTCATCATTTGTTAGTGATCATTCTGTGCTTGTATTTTCGATTGCTTTCGTATTTATTCTTAGAGGAGAAAAACTTAAATATATCGCGTTAATATGGGCAATATTAGTCGGTGTATCACGCATGTACGTAGGCGTTCATTATCCACTAGATATACTTGGTGCTGCTTTCTTAACATTTATTACGAGCGGCTTAGTAATGCAAAGTGCACGTATGTTTGAACCGATAGCGAAATTTGTTTTTAAAATGTATGGATTGGTAGCGAAACAAATTCCTTTTTTAGCGAAATATAACCATATAGCTTAAACTTAAGAACCTACAAAATAAGTAGGTTCTTTTTGTTCGAAGATTTTTAAATTTCACGCACCGTATTTTATTAAAAATTAAATAAAAAAACAAAAAATAAATATTTACACATCTAGCTTTTTACTAATATAAAGGGATTACCAAAAAAACTTCGAAAAATATAGTATTAAATAAAAACATACTTAGAAGCGCATTTTTTCATTAATCAAATGTAAAAGAAAGGAGAAAAGTATGCATAAACTTCAAACAAATAAAGGCGCAAGGTATATGATGATTGCTTTTATTATTTTGTTTCTTACTATGCTTTTACGTTTTTTTTACATTCAAGCAGTAGGGATCATACAAAGCGTTGATGTAAAGAATCTTGCGAATGAACAACATAATAAAAATGGTGTTTTAGAAGCGAATCGTGGCACAATTTATGATCAAACTGGAAAGGTGCTAGTCCAAGATTCCACAACGTATCGTGTTGTTGTGAATTTAAAAGGAAAAGAGGAAGTGAAAAATAAAGATGAAACTGCTCAACGATTAGCTGATGCGCTTGAAATTGATAAAGAAGAAGTAATAAAAAATTTTCATGAGGGACGTACGCAAGTTGAAATTGGAAAAATTGGCCGGAATTTATCGAGAGAAAGGAAGGATCAAATAGCAAAATTAAAAATACCAGGAGTGTCTTTTACGCCAGAGAAAGCAAGAGTATATCCAAATGAAGATTTTGCATCTTATATACTTGGATTTGCTAGGCCAGATGATAAGGGAAATACAGAAGGAAAGTTTGGACTTGAAAAAAGTTTGGATAAATATTTGCGCTCTACAAATGGGAATGTAGAATATGTAGGTTCACAAAAAGGTATTCCACTTACAAATGATATAGGAAAAGTAGAACCTGCAAAACATGGAAATAATGTATATCTTACACTTGATAAACAAATTAATAGTTTTTTAGAAGAAGCGATGAACAAAGCAGAGCAACACTATGACCCTTCTATGTTAATAGGAATCATTGCAGATCCCAAGACAGGTAAGGTTTTAGCAATGTCTAGTAAACCTAGTTATAATCCTAATAAAGGTGATATCGAATACTTTTTAAATGATCCAATAGCAAACGCATATGAACCAGGTTCAACAATGAAAGTGTTTACGTTAGCTGCTGCAATTAATGAAGGTGTATATAACGGGAAAGAATATTTTCAATCAGGAAAATATGCAGTTGGTTCAGCAGAAATAAAAGATCATAATGGCGGATTTGGATGGGGATCGATTACTTTTGATGAAGGGTTTGAGAGATCGTCGAATGTAGCTTTTTCTATTTTAGAAGATCAGCTACTGAAACCGAATAAATTTAAGCAATATATGAATAAATTTGGATTCAATCAAAAAACAGGAATAGATTTACCTGGCGAAAGTAAAAATACTTTATTGTTAAATACACAAATTCAACAAGTTACAACTTCTTTCGGTCAAGGTTCTACAGTAACACCTATTCAGTTAGTACAAGCAGCTACAGCTATAGCAAATGACGGGAAAATGATGCAACCTTATATCGTTGATAAAGTTGTAAATCCATCAAATAAACAAGTTATTATGGAAAATCAACCGAAAGAAATTGCAAATCCGATAAAAAAAGAAACGGCGGAGAAGGTAAGAAGCTTAATGGAGCGTGTTATTACGTCTTCAAAAGGAACTGGTACAATGTATAAAGTGGATGGTTATCCAATTGGAGGGAAGACAGGAACAGCGCAAATTCCAAATCCTGAAAATGGACGATATATGGAAGGAAAAGAAAATTATATTTTTTCATTTTTAGGGATGGCTCCGATTGATGACCCGGAGCTAATCGTATACTTAGCGATTAAACAACCGAAATTAAAGGGAGACGAGTATGGAGCACAGCCTCTTGCTGAAATATTTAAACCGGTTATGAAAAATAGTCTTGAATATTTAAAGATAAAACCATATACAGAAAAACAAATGGCAGATGCAACGAAGCGATCTCAATTAAAAGTACAAAATTTTGTTAGCCAATCGATGGATACAGTAGAGAATAGCGTAGAAAAAGAGAAACTTCAGCCAGTTATTTTAGGAGAAGGAAAGATAATGAAACAATATCCACAGTCTGGCGAAATAATGAGTGAAGGAGATCGTATATTTTTATTAGGGAATCACGCAAAAATGCCAAATGTAAAAGGATGGTCCATGCGTGATGTTATGTATTTCTCAAAGTTATTGAAATTAGATTTAAAAACTTCAGGTACGGGCTATGTAACGAGTCAAAGTATTGAAAAAGGACAAAATATACAAGAAGGGGATACATTAAAATTAGAATTAGAACCACCGTTACAACCGTTAGAAGAAGCAAATACAAATTAATTAGGATTTTGAAAGAGCTTATAGTATAATAGGCTCTTTTATTTGAGTTATAAGCAATTTCACGCACCGTACTTTTAGAAATAAAAAGAATATACGAATTCATAAGGGACATTCTTTCTATCGAAAACTGATTATTCCGTCTTATCGTTGACAATTTAATATCCCCTTGTTAATATGGATAAAATTACATGCAATGAAGAGAAGAGTAAATAAAATGAATTTTTCACAGAGAGCTCCATTTAGCTGAAAAGGAGTAAAAATTTTTTATTGAACCAAGCCTCTGAGCAGCACATCGGAACCTTTTATGAGGGGGTGGTGTGACGGGAGCTCCCGTTATAGAGCTAAGGTATAAGCATAAATACAATGCAGTACCTGATAAGGTTAATATGGCGACATATTAATAAACTAGGGTGGCATCGCGATAATAAATCTCGTCCCTAAGACAATAAGTCTTGGGGGTGAGATTTTTTTATTGATTTAAATCCATTTAGAAAGCGGGAGCCCACAGTGAAAAAATTACTTAAAGATTGGAAATATCCTTTATTACTATTGTCCGGTGTTGGTATTGCGAATTTAGGTGCATGGATTTACTTAATAGCACTAAATATACTTGTCTATAATATGGGAGGCTCAGCCCTAGCTGTTGCTACTTTATATGTAATTAAACCATTGGCTACTTTATTTACAAACGCTTGGTCAGGAAGTATGATTGACCGTTTAAACAAACGGAAGTTAATGGTTCATCTCGATATATATCGTGCAGTGTTGATCACTATTTTACCTTTGGTTCCATCTCTTTGGATTATCTATCTCTTAGTATTTTTTATAAGCATGGCCAGTGCGATTTATGAACCAACTGCTATGACGTATATGACGAAATTAATTCCATTCGAGCAAAGACAACGTTTCAACTCACTACGTAGTTTAATAGGATCTGGTGCATTCTTAATTGGTCCGGCAGTAGCGGGAGTATTATTAATAGCGAGTACACCAGAGTTTGCCATATATATGAATGCTATTGCATTTCTATTATCAGGGTTAATTACATTACTTTTACCTAATCTTGATAGAAAATACAATTCTAATACAACAAGTGATAAATTATCTCTTGCTGTATTAAAAAAAGATTGGAACATAGTTTTAAGTTTTAGTAAAAAATCTGTGTATATCGTATGTGTTTATTTCCTATTTCAAGGGATGATGGTATTAGCTACTTCTATTGATTCACTTGAACTATCATTTGCAAAAGAAGTTTTATTGTTATCAGATAGTGAATACGGTTTTCTAGTGAGTATAGCTGGTGCAGGCTTTATATTAGGTGCAATAACAAATACAATTTTGGCAAAAAAATTAGCACCTTCATTTCTAATGGGAATAGGATCATTATTCATCGCAATTGGTTATTTGATTTATGCTTTTTCAAATGAGTTTTTAATAGCTGCTATCGGATTCTTTATTTTATCTTTCTCTATGGCATACGCAAATACAGGATTTTATACCTTTTATCAAAATAACGTTCCTGTTCATATGATGGGACGAATCGGGAGTATATACGGACTCGTTGTTGCAGTGGTAACAATTTTTATTACAATACTGTCCGGTGTTGCAACTCAGTTCATTTCCATTCAGATTGTAGTCATTATAGGAGTAATTGTGATGCTGCTTTTTACTATCATATTGTGTGTGTTTACTTTATTGCCATCGCAGTCTAAGGTATATTCTGCTGAATCAATACATTTAAAATAATTTCCTTTGTTTTTACTTGTAATTTATGGTGTTGAATAGGAGGGTTCTTTCCCCTTTATATGGAAAAACATGAGGGGGAAAGAACAATACCAAAAGACAAGGGTGGTTGTCGTGATAAAAACAAAAGATGAAATAGACAAAATGGTAAAAGAAATACATAGGGAAATAGATTTCTCTGGAGTTGTTTTAGTAAAAAAAGAAAAAGACTTAGTATATGAAGAAGTGTTTGGTTACGCAAACCGAAGTGAATGTATAAACAATACACTACAAACCAAATTCGGAATTGCTTCAGGATGTAAAATTTTCACTGCAATTGGCATCTGTCAACTTGTTGAAAAAGGTGTTATTTCTTTTCATACAAAGTTAAAAGATTGTTTAGATATTAAATTTCCAAACTTCAATGAAGATATTACAATACATCAACTTTTAACGCATAGTTCGGGTATTCCAGATTATTTTGATGAAAGTATAATGGATAACTTTGAGGATCTTTGGAAACAAACACCCATGTATCTTTTAAAGAGTTTAAGAGACTTTTTACCATTATTTCAAAACGGTAATATGATGTTTGCTTCAGGAAGTAAGTTTCACTACAATAATGCAGGTTTTATCATACTTGGATTAATAATAGAAGAACAGACGGGACTTAAATTTACGGAGTATATAGAAAAAAACATTTTTAATCCGATTGGCATGAATGATTCTGGATATTTTGCTTTAGATAGATTACCAAGACATACAGCACTAGGATATATAAAGGACAAAACTAACCAAAATTGGAGAACAAACGCCTACTCTATACCAATAAAAGGAGGAGCTGATGGAGGGGCATATATTACTGCATCAGACATGTTGAAATTTTGGGCGGCACTATTTAATAATAAAATTTTAGGAAAAGAATATACAAAGTTACTCTTAACTCCTCACATTCAAGTAAATAATAAACAGTCTTACGGCTATGGAATATGGATTGAAACAAGACAAAACAATATTTTTAAATACCATGTTATGGGTTATGACCCGGGCGTGAGTTTTCGCTCAGCTGTATATCCAGACTTAGGAATTACATTGGTTATTGTTTCAAATAAAGGTTCAGGACCTGAAAAATTATTGGCAGAAATAGAAAGAGGTATTTAATTACATGGATATGAAAATTCGAGCATATTCTATGGGTTCATGGATGGTATGAGAAGAATGGTTTTGTAAACGTAGATTCATATTTACACGTATATTCGGATCATACAGACGAGATAAAAGGTGTAATGAAAAGTAATATAAATCAATTATATCCGGTTCAAACATTTGCTCATTATACAGGTGAAAATAAAGAAGAGATAAGAAAACAATTTAAACGGGTTCATGATTGTTTCTGTTTTGAAAAATATTTTAGCTAATAAGGAAACCTTTATTTACTAAATAAAAGTTTTTTCTAATTCTGTACAAGTACATATAATTATATGGATTTTAAAATTAAAAAACATTACTATATAGTTGTAAATTTAAATTATTAATTCATATGAAGGGAAGTGCTAGCAACTTGTATATGATCAATGGTAGTTTGTTTATTATTTTAGTGGTTATTTGTTATTTAATTGTACGTGGCATATTAATTGGGGTGAAAAATAAAAAACATGTGATTTGGTGGAAAGAAATAATAAGTTTTTTATTCATGGTCTACATTTGTATGGTTGTTGCAGTAACTTTATTCCCTTTACCAATCGGTTTTCCTTCTAATATTGAAAATCTGAATCGATCGGTCAATATAATACCATTTACATCAATTATTAAAGATATCAATCAAATTGGTAGTGCTTATGATGGAGATGTCCTATTTATGATCGGTCTAATCGTTAGAAACGTAGGCGGGAATATTTTATTATTAATGCCTTTAGGATTTTTAGCACCAATTTTATGGGATAAATATAAAAAGGTCAAAAATACTATTTTATTAGGATTTGCTATATCAGTTAGTATTGAATTGCTACAATTAACTGAGTCTTTATTTAGTGGAGTGGGACGTATTACTGATATTGATGATGTAATCTGTAACGTTCAAGGTTCTATTTTTGGATATTGTATTTATAAAATCTTTTTAAAACTAGCTACTAAATTCAACATTCGGGAGTCAGAAAAAACAGTTGCTAATACTGTGAAATTTATTGATAAATGAAATTGAAAATAAATTCATCCCGTGTTTAACAACACTGTGAACGGTAATACTAATTAACATTGAACTTTTACAACAAGGGATGATAATATGATATTCATTTACACGGACTTTGGTGGAACACATACAACTTCACTAGCTGCAGCATATCATTTAAATAAATTACCGACCGATCGAAAGTTAACGAAAGAAGAAATATTAAATGTCGAGTACTTCAATAAATTAAAAACAGAAGATATGGGAAAAATTATTTTTCGTGGAATAGATGAGAACGGTAATCCTGTATATACAATTGGATGCGGTGCGTCAAAAGTAGTTGTACCTGCGATGAAGCATTTAGGTGAGATTTTGCAAAAACATTATCAAAACCATGATAAAATCATTTTTTCTAATACATCACCAACTGTGCCTTTACCTATGACTTTTGGGGGTCTATTTTCTAGAAGGTTTCACATCGATTTTATCGGCGTACCATTACTCGTATGGGGAGCAAAAATATGTTGTGATAACATACAAAGGCTTGTTAGTTATACGAAAGAAGCAGGACGATTAACGAATGATTATGTTGTAATATTAGATAATGAAACTTTTAAATAATGTATGTAAGAAGAAAATCGGGCAAATACTTCGATTTTCTTCTTTTATTGTTGAAATAGACAAAAAATAGTCACATTTAATATTCATCTACTATAGCCAAAACAATAAAGTCCTGTTACTATTACAGGGATATTCTCTTTTCATAACATAAATATATAGAAAAATTAGAAAAGAGGAATTGAATTAAGGGAGGAACAACATGAAGCGTGTTGCTTGGGTTACTGATAGTACAACTGCGAGTTTTACAACAGAAGGAGATAACTTTGTTATTCCAATTGAAGTTATTATTGATGGAGTGTCGTACAAAGATTGTGAAGAAGGTGTACGTGAACGTGTCTATGCTGCGTTAAACGAAGGTAAAACTGTCACTACATCACAACCTAACATCGGGGAAATGGTAGAGTTATTTACAAAATGCAAAGAAGAATATGAAGAAGGCTTTGCAGTTGCTATTAGCGGAAAAGTAAGTGGAACTTATCAAAATATGAAACTTGCTGCAGAAATGGCAGGGTTCCCTTTAACTGTGTTAGATAGTGAATCGACAAGTTACCCAATGGATGAACTAATTAGAAAAGCGAAATCGTTATACAATGATGGTATGACTTTACAAGATATACATAAAACATTAGTAGATGCAAAAAGAAGACCTTTTTATGTATTTCCAAAGAGTTTAAAAGGTCTATACGCAAGTGGACGTGTAAAGGGAGTTCAATTTTTACTTGGAAGTTTATTAAGTGTCAACTTAATATTAGAAGTAAAAGGTGGAGAACTTTTACTTGAAAAGAAAGTTCGCAAAATCCAAAAGTGTAGAGAATATATTAAAAATGAGCTTGAAAAAGAATTACCTAAAGTACTTCATATGTTCCATGCCAACGATAAAGATGGGGCAGAAGAATGGATTGCAGATATTAAACAAGCATTCCCTGAAATGGATTTCAAACTATATCCATTACCAATTTCATTTGCTGTACATGCAGGTGAAGGAACAATAGCGGTTAGTTATTAAAGTAAAACCCGTGAATCATTCGCGGGTTTTTATTTTTATTCGATTATGAATTATTGCATTTTTACTTTTAAAACAAAATATTCTAGGCCCTGGTTATTTTTTTGTTCCTCAAAATCCGGTCCGATTTTAAAGTCAAATTCATTAATACTATCAGCTTGTTCAATTTTATGAACAGTAACAATAACAGCACGTCGTTCTAAAGTTACGTTAGTAGCCTATTGTTCTTGATTTTGATTAGATTTTCGTTGAATATTGTTTGAATTATTATTACTATTAGAATTGTTCGCGTTATCATTGCTTTTTAGTGTAATTTAGATTAAAAACTAGGATAAAGATAATATTGGGGGTAGTTAATGTGGGAAAGAGTGAGATGTTTAAAGATTTTAATTTTAAATTAGTGGTAATTGAAGCATTGTTAGATCAAGAGCCACTATTTCTAAAAGAATTAACAGACTTAATCGATAAGTATACAAATAATTTTGAATGGTATTCTGGAGCGGGACCAATTGTTGAAATCAGGGATTATTTAGAAGAGTTGACTTTAGAAATGAGTGATTTAGAAAAAATTGAATCCCTTTGCTTTGATGGTGGGAATGAAATTTATCATATTCTAAAGCCAGATTGGGATGGTGAAGACAGTCTATTTGATGTAATATCTGTTGAAGGATTTCAGAATCTAAAAAATTTAAAAACAGTAGAATATATTTCCATGTGTTATCCGAAAGTATTAGACCCATTTAAACAAGCTGGAATTGAAATTGAGGATTAATGAGGAGAGAGTAATGTACTAATGGTAGACATTATCCATGGGACATTAACTGTTGTCCGTCGTGAACCGCCAAGTGAGACTGCTTTGGAAAATACTTATGTTGGCTATGATTTGAAAGCGTGACCATCACTGGAGACGCCAAGTTACGCCTACATTGATAATGAGCAAATAGAGAGTGATCAAGTTAACTTGGATGATTACGAATAACGGGAGTATTATAGACGAGTTATTAGGGGATAATCTAAAATTCTAGGAAAAAGGAATTTTAGATTGATAGGAAAACCTTTAAATTGATTTAAAAAGTGAATTGAAACGATGGTAGTATAATGTAGGATATTATGATAAAAATCGATAGAGATGGTGAAGCCTACTGTAATGAAACTGTTGATTTAGGTGTTTTAGGTAAATTCAATAGCATTTTTATAAATTTAGATGGATGCGATATAACAGGGGCGACGGATAATAAATGTAAGTAAGACAATAAAAGTGGGATGGTTTAAAGATGATTAAAGCTATTAATTTCCAATTTCTGAAATTAGCAATTCTAATTCATGCTATAAATAATTTTGTATAAAGAGATAAAAGGATTTTTAAAAATAAAAAAGAAGTATATATAAACAAATATATAAATGGTAGTGATAGTATGAAAATCAGTAAGTTTGCAGATGTAAATAATATAAGTGTAGATACGATAAGACATTATATAGACCTAGGGCTCATTATTCCTGAAAAAAAGGGCAGTCATTATTTTTTTGACGAGTATTGTCAAAAGGATATAAAACTAATATTAGAGTACAAATGGCTAGGGTTTAGCCTGAATGAAATTAAAGAACTGTTCCTTTATAAAAATTTAGGGAAATCTATAGATTACGAAAAAGACATTTTTTATCAATCTTTATTTAAAGTAAAATATGAAAAGATTGAACAAGAAATAAAAACTTTAGAGGAACGAAAAGATAAATTAAAGGAAGCGTTAAATAATTTATCATTAGCAACTGAAATGTCGAATTCAATTTTAGGGATAGATTTAAAAGTACTTAATTTATTTAAATGTTTTAAGTGTAACGGAAATTTAATTCTTGAAGATGGCATTATTAATAAGAATCAAATTGTTGAGGGTAAGTTAATTTGTAATTGTGATGAAGAATATGCGATTAATTCAGGGATTTTAACAGTTGGCAAATTATTTAAAGCGTATGAAATGACATCGCTTGAAGATTCTATTCCAGATTATATCCATGAAACAGATACTATTTTTTTGGAAAATATACAAAGAGGCGGAGAATGGGCGAAAAGGAAACTAATACAGCTAGATTTAAATAACAAAATATTACTTGATTTAGGATCAGGTTTTGGGTTCTTTTTAAGAAATATTTATGAAGAACTACCAGAAGATTGCTTATACATTGCTGTTGATCGAGATTTGAATAAACTTTTACTTTTAAAGGATGTAATTGAAAGAACAAATCCTAAAAGAAACATTTTATTTATCTGTGCCGACTTTTTAAACATACCTATTCAGAATTATTCTGCTGATATTGTAATTGATCAGTCAGGTACAAGTAATTATAGTTTTGAACATGAGGAGTTTTTATTACATAAATTAAATCCTCTTTTTAAACCTGATTGTTATATATTAAGTTCATTTATTTTATTTAATAAATTTAGCATAAATAGCCAAATTGCACCTCGACTTCGAGAGAATTTTACATCTTCAAAAGTTAAGGAAGAAATCCAAAAGCTAAAGTTTCATTCCATTGATGAAAGGACTTCTAAATATTTGGAACGGGGCGGGAAATACGAAAATTTCTTTGTCGAAGGAGAAGAAATTTATACATATTCATTTTTCGGAAAAAGATGGGGTTAACCCCATCTTTTTTAATTTTTTATTTGAAATTTTTTAATAAAAGCATATTGATATTGGGTTTACACGAGAACTTACACTGTATGTAATACAAAGTTAAACAGGGGGAAAAGTTATGGGACGCTTACAAATTTATTCACAAAAAGTAAAAAGTAATCAAGAACTAAGAAATATGTGTCTCTATTCATTTGGGAAAACAGTATCAATATTTGGTAGCTCTATTTATAGTTTTGCATTAGGATTATACGTTTTACAAATAACCGGATCAGCATTAAATTTCGCAATTACGCTTATTTTAGGAACTATTCCAATGATTGTTATGAATCCATTTGCTGGTGTAATTGCAGATAAAGTTGATAAAAAGAAATTGGTCGTTTGTATGGATTTACTAAGTGGAGGCTTATTAATTACTGTTTATATATTTAGCAGTAATTATGGATTAAACTTATTCACCATTTACGCTACTACCTTTCTTATAACGGTATTTACAACATTTTTTGGGATAGGATTAGAATCCGCGAAACCGAATATTGTTTCTGAAGAGAGGTTAATGAATATTAATTCTATAAGTAAAATTATTGACTCTGTATCTTTAATTCTCGGTCCTATGTTAGGTGGTATCGTTTTTGCTGTCTTAGATATAAAAACGTTCATAATAATAAACGGTATTTCATTTATTCTTTCAGGCATATTCATAATGTTTATTCACTTTAAATTGTTCGAGCGCAACATAAATGAGGAATGTTCAATAAGAGAAATTGATTTTATTAAAGATATAAAAGAGGGGTTCTATTACTTCATGGAGAGAGAAAGCTTAAAGAATACGTTTAGTATTTTGATTTCCCTTAATTTTTTCTTAGGGTTTGCTGTAACAGTCCCATTACCATACATTATAAACACAGTTCTCAATCTTAGCTCGAAGCAATTTGGTATCATTCAAGGGACTTTTCCAATAGGAATGATAGTTGGTGCAATGTTAGTAAAGAAGATAACTGATCGTTTTTCTTATTCTTATTTTTTGAAAAAAATAAGTTTTATGTTGGCAATTTTTATGATAGTTTCAGGTATCCCTGTTTTATTCAAAAGTATTGAAGTAAATAATTTTGTATTCGTTACTATGTATTGCGTTATTATGTTCTTTTTAGGGCTAATGATAGCATTAATCGATATCCCTTTAATTTATTTCATGCAAAAAGAGATTCCAGATGAATATAGGGGAAGAGTGCTCAGTATTGGATTAAGTATAGGTAAAATGATGCAGCCGATAGCACTCGCAATTTCAGGTCTATTATTAAATTATATTCCAGCCTACATGCTTCCAATTGCAGGAGGTATTGTATTTCTTATTTTGAATAAGGCTCACTCAAATAAGCTGAATTTAGAAATTCATTCAAAAGGGTATAGTATTGAACGTAATTAAATAATATTAAAAAAGCGCAGGAATATCATCCTGCGCTTTTTTATCGTAATTCAGCTGTTTTTCTAATAACAATCTTATCAACATCATCTTCTTCATCACCAATAAATAATCCTCGTTCTTTTAAATACGCTTCAAAATATAAATCTGCTTCAGCACGTTCATCATATGGCTTTACAGATAGAACGAAACCTAATTTATTTTGTTCCTCTAAATGAGAAGTGGAGATGTAGGCCGGTACATTGTGGCGTAAAAAGAGTTCTTTAACCGGAATAATCATATCTTTCATTAATTTCGTTAACATACCCATTTCAAACTCGAAATTAAAGCGATCTATACTAGATAAATCAGCAAATACTACACCGATAAAACCTGTATTAAATACTTCGTGATATTCTACATCTTCGTCATGGCTGCCGTAAAAATTCTTTTCGATTAAATAATTCACAAAATAAGCAACACCATCACTTTGTTCAAATGGTTTCGTTGAAAGAACGAAGCCAATTTTCTTTTGTTTATGTAAATACACACATGACATGTATGCTGAAATGTTATGTTCTTTAAATAGAGAACTCGTTGCCCCAGAGAGACCGTCTAAAACGTGATGAACGATTTGGAGTTTTTTACGAGCGAAATAATAGGATTTCTTTTGTAATTCCAATGTATCAATAAAGACAGAGCCGATAAAGCCTGTATTTGAAATAATAGGTGTTTGCTTTTTTCTTCCTCTGCGCTTTGCTTGAACCATTGTTAAAATCATCCCTTCATGTACAATTAAAGTAAAAAGAACGTTTGTTCGTATATTTATATTTTACTATTAAAACACTCTAAAGTAAAGGGTTTTTGATGAAAAAACAACAAAAAAGACACCTGTAAAAGGTGCCTTAAATGCAGTAGGGAAGAGGATTCATCCCTACTATTTATATTATGATACAGAAACAATCTCTTCTGTATCTTCTACATCTAAATGACAGTCCATAGTACGAACATCTTGATCTTCATGACTTCCGAAATAAATAGTAATTTTCATATGTATCGCTCCTTTATTCTAGGAATACCTAAAATAATTACTAGTAATGTTAATATTTATTATATACCACTTTTTTCATTCCGACAACGTTATATCATTTTTAATTGTTTTAAACTACAGAGCACAATTTAAAAAGGTATTTTTATAGAAAAAGGTAAATTTCTAATATGTTATATTTAATATAGAAGGATTCGAGTATTAATTTTTATGAAAGGAGCACACTTGATGAATTACAAACAGTTACTAATAGATAATTTTACATATAAGATTTCATATATTGCTAGACTTATACACGGAATGAATGTAAAAGAAACGAAGGATTACATTGCTGTTGACTGTGGTTTACCTGCAGATACGTTTAATATTATTACTTTACTAAACAATAGTTTAACGAGTGGAGTCGAGCAATTACATTCTGAGGTAACATACTTTAATCAGAAGAAATTTCCAATGAGTGTATGGTTTTGGAATAACGGGCAAGAGCAGATTATTCAAAGCGAATTACTAAACCTGGGCTTAAAAGAAGCAGAACATAATATTGCAATGGTTGTAGACTTAAAAACACTTCATCCAACAATAAACATGCCCGTAGGTTTTACGATACAAAAAGCATCTTCGTCAGGGCAAATCCAAAGATTTGGAGAAACATTAGCTGATCTATTCGGTGAATCAGAGGAAGGTATAAATGTACAAGCATTCTATAAACAAATTTCCACTTTCGATATATGGAATAGCGAAAATATGAAACTATACCTAGGCTTCTATAATGATGAAGTTGTATCTGTTGGCTCATTGGTATCCACAAAAGATAGTATTGGTATTTATGACATAGCAACTAAAGAAGAAATGAGAGGACGAGGATTCGGCACTACTATGTTTAATTTCTTGCTGCAAGAAGCAAAACAATTAAAAGATACTCACTGCGTATTACAAGCTTCACCTGATGGGATCAATATTTATAAAAAATCTGGCTTTCAAGCCGTAGGTAAAATGTCTGTTTTTGAAAATCGTCATTTATTTGAATAAATTAAAAAGAATCCAATATGATTATTGGATTCTTTTTTGTTAGTTCTATGCGCTCAAATTGAAACAATAGGATATTGAATTTCTTTCTAAATAATATATTGATTATTATTTTTAATAAGTTTTGTCAGAAAGTAATCAAAATGCAATTAATTTTCTCTCTGTTTTTTATATTTTTTTGATACACTGACTACGAGAGGAATACCAATTAAGGTAGGTAAAAACCAAAACCATATTGGCGGCAGTGAATTAATAATGGGAATATGAATTCCGACATTTACTAAAAGTGCAGTTACGGCACCTATATAAGAACCTAACATACCTCGAATATGGTGGTGGAGCCAATTTTTCCAACGCTTTTTTCTTGCAAGGTAACCATAAATCGCAAATGCATAAGAGAAAATTGCTACATAAAATAAATATGCGATTTTATCCCAGTTTATTATGGACAATATTATTGCAGTAATGGTAATTACAACATAAGATGCATGATATATTTCTCCCCATTCCGTATGCTTGCCTTTCTTTTTTTGAGCAACCATCGCTAAAATACCAGTGACTAAACATATTGTTCCAAATAATATGTGTATGGTCAAAAGAATGTTGAAAATGCTCATAATAATTTCTCCTTTTTATTTTTATAGTATTGCAGTATAAGAGAAAAGTTGAAAAATATAGTTAGTTCGGCTTAATATATTGAAATAAAGTTACTCCTAGAACAAAATGAATTGATTTAAATTTTTCTCAAATTTAGTGTGACGATTATTACGTTAAATGAAGGAGAGGCTTCTATGTTTACATCTATCACATATTTACAATCTGGGAATGATAAACAGCAAAAAGTTTACGAAGTTATGAATAAACTAAACATAATGGAGGATTTAGCTTTATATAGTCCAGTTCTTTGCGGAACAATCCCTATTAGAATTGATACTCTTCATTCTGACTTAGATATTGTAATGGAAGTACATAATTATAATGCTTTTGAACAAGAAATGAGATTCTTATATGGTTCATATGAAGGATTCGAGCTAAAAAAGAAAAATATAAAAAATACTGAAACGATAAAGGTGAGTTTTAAATTTGAAGGTTTTGAATTTGAATTATTTGGTCAACCTAAGCCAGTTCGTAGCCAAAATGCATATAAACATATGATTGTAGAGCACATGCTATTAATGCAGTATCCACATATAAGGAAAGAAGTTATTCGCTTAAAAGAGCAAGGTTTAAAAACTGAACCGGCATTTGCTCAAGTATTAAAAATTGACGGAGATCCTTATGAAGAGCTTATTTTATTGGGGCAGGAAATGGGATTGTGGTAAATAAGATACGTAAAAAGATCCTCTTATAAGTAAAAGAGGATCTTTATCATGCCATTAACTCACCGATTAGTGCACTGAGCAATTTAACCTCGTGAGTAATTTGTTCCGGGAAAGCATATCCATATGATAATCGTATGTACTGATTTGATTCTTCTTCATAAATACATCCCGGATTTAAAAGAACACCTTTTGATAGTGCCTTTGAAAATAGTTTTTCCATCGGAATGTTAGGTACAATCTTTAGCTATATAAAAAAATCCGCCACTAGGAATATCCCACGTTGCAATGTCTGCACAATACTTATTTAAAGTTTGTACCATCATTCGTCTTCGTTCTTTCAAGTGAATTCTTACGTTCGCTACATGTTCCTCATAATATCCTTTACATAACCATTCCGCAGCAACTCCTTGAGATAAAGAACTTGATCCTAGCATCATAATCATAAGCATATTGGTAAAGTATAGAAATGAAGCTAAACGATCCTATATGATTAACTTTTAATCCCAAGCCTTTTCACGACCAAACTTATCCTTTTATTGTAAAAGGGATCGAATTGGATGTTCTTGCAGACCAGCATCCGGAGGAACTCGTTGTCATGTTGTTATCATCCGTTGCATATCAACAGGCCACCCCTCATGTTTTCGGGAACTTTACAACTGTAATAAAAGACAGAGAGAGATGAAAACAAGTTATCAAACACAGCTTAAAAGTAAACTTTTTAAAGTAATGCAGATAGGTGAAATTTTTCAAGCAAGAATAATTACTAAAATAACATGCTCTTTTGAAAGGATGTTTTTAATGAAAAAGCTTAATGATATTCCCCAACCTAAAACGTTTGGTCCATTAGGTAATGTACCTCTACTTGATAAAGATAAACCGCTCCTATCGTTTATCAAGCTGGCGGAAGAGTACGGTCCCATTTTTCAGCTTCAAACTCCAGGAGGTACTGCCATTATCGTTTCTGGGCATGAATTGGTAGAAGAAGTCTGTGACCAATCACGGTTCGATAAAAGTGTAGAAGGTCCTTTAGCAAAGGTTCGTCCCTTTGCTGGAGACGGGTTATTTACAAGTGGAACGCACGAGCCTAACTGGAGAAAAGCCCATAATATTCTGACGCCTACATTCAGTCAGCGGGCAATGAAGGATTACCATGCCATGATGATCGATATTGCCGTACAGCTCGTTCAAAAATGGGCACGGCTTAATCCGAATGAAGAGGTGGATGTCCCGGAGGATATGACCCGTCTTACATTGGACACGATTGGTTTATGCGGTTTTAATTACCGATTCAACAGTTATTATCGTGAGACTCCTCATCCTTTTATCACCAGCATGGTCCGTGCTCTAGATGAAGCGATGCATCAAACACAACGATTAGATATACAGGACAAACTCATGGTGAGAACTAAACGTCAATTTCAGCATGATATCCAAGCCATGTTTTCTTTAGTGGATAATATTATTGCCGAACGTAAGGCCAATGGAAACCAGGAAGGAAATGATTTGCTTTCCCGTATGTTAAATGTGAAGGATCCGGAAACGGGTGAAACACTGGATGATGAAAATATTCGTTTCCAAATCATCACCTTTTTAATAGCCGGGCACGAGACAACAAGTGGATTGTTATCCTTTGCGATCTATTACTTATTAAAAAATCCGGATAAATTGAGAAAAGCTTATGAAGAAGTAGATCGGGTATTAACAGGGCCCACTCCGACATATCAACAAGTTCTGCAGCTTAAGTATATCCGGATGATTTTAAATGAATCGCTGCGTCTATGGCCTACCGCACCAGCATTCAGCCTTTATGCAAAAGAAGACACGATGATTGGCGGAAAATATCCGGTAAAGAAAAGAGAAGATCGGATTATGGTTCTTATTCCACAGCTGCATCGAGATAAAGATGCATGGGGGGACAATGCAGAAGAATTCCATCCCGAACGGTTTGAAGATCCAGATAAAGTTCCTCATCATGCTTATAAGCCATTTGGAAATGGCCAGCGGGCATGTATCGGTATGCAGTTTGCCCTTCATGAGGCCACTCTCGTACTGGGAATGCTTCTTCAGCATTTTGAATTCATCGATTATGCGAATTATGAGCTGGACATTAAACAAACATTAACGTTAAAGCCAGGTGATTTTAAGATAAAGGTTCAATCCGGAAATCAAGCTGCCATCCGTCCGTCTGTCCTAACACCTGTAGCAGAGACGCCGGAGGACCACAAAACGGAAAAGCAAGTTCAGAATGCAGCTTCTCTCCAAGGACTCAATAATCGTCCGCTTCTTGTTCTTTACGGCTCTGATACTGGAACTGCTGAGGGTGTAGCACGGGAACTTGCAGATACAGCGAGTTTGCATGGCGTACGGACTGAAGTATCGCCTTTAAATGACCGAATTGGTAACTTACCGAAAGAAGGAGCCATTCTCATTGTTACTTCTTCTTATAACGGAAAGCCACCGAGCAATGCTGGACAATTCGTACAATGGCTTGAAGAACTACAACATGGTGAGCTACAAGGTGTTCATTATGCGGTGTTTGGCTGTGGAGATCATAACTGGGCCAGTACCTATCAGAATGTTCCGAGATATATTGACGAGCAGATGGCTCAACAGGGAGCCACAAGGTTCTCAACACGCGGAGAGGGAGATGTCAGTGGAGACTTTGAGGAACAGCTTAATCAATGGAAACAAAGCATGTGGTCGGATGCGATGAAAGCTTTTGGATTGGAGTTCAATGAAAATGTAGAAAAAGAACGCAGTACCCTAAGCCTTCAGTTTGTCAGTGGCCTTGGAGGATCTCCTCTTGCTCGTTCATACGAAGCAATGAATGCAACTATTGTGGAAAATCGCGAACTCCAATCAGCTGACAATGATCGGAGCACTCGGCATATCGAGGTGGCCTTACCGCAAGGAGTTACTTATCACGAAGGAGACCATCTCGGAGTGCTTCCACACAACAGTGAGGAAAATGTCAGCCGCGTTCTCCGTGGGTATAATTTGAATGGAAATGATAAAATAGTACTGACAGCAAGTGGACGAAACGCAGCTCATCTGCCACTTGATATGCCTGTTAGTTTACGTGATCTTCTTAGCTATAGTGTGGAAGTGCAGGAAGCAGCAACCAGAGCACAAATACGGGAACTGGCATCTTTTACGGTTTGCCCTCCGCACAAAAGAGAATTGGAAACTTTAGTGGAGGAGGGAACTTACCAAGAGCAAATATTAAAGAAACGTATTTCCATGTTAGATCTTCTCGAAAAGTACGAAGCATGTGAAATGCCGTTTGAGCGGTTTTTAGAACTTCTTCCTGCACTCAAACCACGTTACTATTCTATTTCAAGCTCACCACTCGTTGCCCAGAATCGCCTGAGTATTACAGTTGGTGTTGTAAGCGGACCCGCACGGAGTGGACAAGGCGAATATAAAGGGGTCGCTTCTAACTATTTAGCTCAACGTCACAACGAAGACAATATTGCTTGTTTTATTCGTACTCCACAATCCGGTTTTCAGTTGCCAAAAAATCCTGAAACGCCAATTATCATGGTTGGACCAGGAACTGGGATTGCACCATTCCGAGGGTTTTTACAATCACGTCGCATCCAGAAACAGCAAGGCATAAAGTTAGGAGAAGCTCACCTATATTTCGGTTGTCGTCATCCTGAACAGGATTATCTCTATCGTACAGAATTAAAAAAAGATGAAAAGGATGGCATATTATCCTTACACACAGCTTTTTCGCGTCTGGAAGGACATCCAAAAACATATGTACAGCATTTAATGCAACAAGATGGAGACAAGTTAATTTCTTTATTAGATAACAGCGCTCATCTTTATATATGCGGTGATGGAAGTCGAATGGCTCCAGATGTAGAGGATACTCTTTGTCAAGCTTATCAGCGAAATCATGGGGTAAGTGAACAAGAGGCAAGAAATTGGTTAGACCAATTGCAACGTGAAGGGCGATACGGAAAAGATGTGTGGGCTGGAATCTAAGTTCC
Source organism: Bacillus cereus group sp. BfR-BA-01383 (assembly GCF_022663495.1). Classification (NCBI taxonomy): domain Bacteria; kingdom Bacillati; phylum Bacillota; class Bacilli; order Caryophanales; family Bacillaceae; genus Bacillus; species Bacillus cereus group sp. BfR-BA-01383. Next base: position 149,147 of record NZ_JAKUFP010000006.1, on the reverse strand, counting down.
GTATTAGACAGTAATACACAATATTTAAAAACAAAAATCCCGTATCCTGTATTGGATTTGGGATTTTTACTTAAACATAGATATCCAATTTTCTTTAAAGGTGTTATTCCACGAATTGGCCCTTTAGCTGAGTAACTTTATTGCTACTCAACAGTTCCTTAATTCTCCTTTCAGTTCAGATCTTCTTTTCACTATCCCCATTCTAGATAAACAGATCCAAAGGGACAAAACATCGCGACTTTTAAATAAACTCCGTGACTTTATTTAAAAGCGAAACATGCTTAATAATAAATGGGATTTTCGAATCATATGTGTTCACGCTTTTACGATTCTAATATGGGGAATTGCTGTTCCAGCAATTCGTATAGGGCTTAAATCTTACACACCTGAACATCTTACTTTACTACGCTTGTTAATCGTTTCATTCATACTTCTAGCGTTTTCCTTTATATACAAACTACGATTTCAACACATCTCTAAATATCAAGTACTCACTTATTAAAATTCAATCAGGATTTTATAAAAAGTACGTTATGAGGTGTTGTCGAAAAAGGGAATTATTTCATTCTGTTGAATATAAAAATACATCCTCTTTATAAAGGAGCTTAAAATATTGAATGTCCAGTTAAAGGTTGTTACGAGAGAAAATTGGGAAGACGCATTAAAGTTACAAGTTAGAGAAAATCAAATAAAATTTGTCCCGGCTGTAGCAGTTTCGCTTGCTAAAGTATATATAAAGCCAGATGGTGAGAATGTAGAGTATATACCATTTGCTATATATGATGGCGATCTTATAGTTGGTTTTATTATGCATGCTTTTGTAAGAGAAACATCAAATATGTATTGGATAAACGGATTTATCATTGATCAAAAGCAGCAAGGAAATGGCTATGGTAAAGCAGCATTACAGGAAATTATTAATTTAATAAAAAATAGATTTAAAGAGTGCAAAGAAATTAGATTAACTGTACATAAAGATAATATTTCTGCAAAGAAACTATATGAATGTTACGGTTTTCAACCATTAGGACAAGAGTATGATGGCGAGCAAGTATATCGTTTATTGGTTTAACATTTATTAAGTAAAGGCGCGAAATTTAAATTGGGATAAAATGACTGCAAGAACTTGAAAAAGGCATTCTTGCAGTCATAAATGTAATTCATGCGTATGAAACACCTATGATTTATATTATCCAACTTTTAAATGAAAATTTTTGAGAGATTATAGATTGAATGACTCTAGGAGGAATACCCAATGAAAAGTAAATTCCATCATATTGTACGAGCTGTCATAATAAAAGATGAAAAATTACTAGTTGCTGAATATATTGGCCATCATTATTTCTTACCTGGTGGCCATGTTGAAACCGGTGAATCAGCAGAAAATGCATTAATAAGAGAGCTACGAGAAGAAATCGGAGTAAACTGTAGTATAAAACAATTTTTAGGCGTTATAGAAAATCAATGGCAAGATAAAGAAGTGCTTCATCATGAAATTAACCACATTTTTGAAGTAGATTCACAAGAGTTACATATTGATTTAACACCAAAGTCTAGAGAATCTCATTTAGCATTTCACTGGATAGATTATAGTAAAGAATCTTTAAATACTTATAAAATCATGCCAATGCCTTCAGTTAAAGAATTACTAGAAAGAAAATTAAGTGATGAACTACTAAATTGTTGGATTAGCAATTTTTAACTCACTCTATTGATAGTAAATTCGTCCATTGAAAGGATATAAAGAAAATAGGCTGCAAAACAAGGTACATCACCTAGTGTAAGTTCATATTTTGTTGATGTACGCATTTAGTCTATAGCCTTGTTTCTATATTAATTTTAATATTTGGACGGAATTTATATTGATAAATGGAGGGGTTCGAAATGAATGAGTTTCACCATGAACTACAATCGTTAAACCTTAATGATTATCAATCTGGTAATGTTGTCTATTGGGATCAACAACAACAAAATCAATATCCATATTACTACATTCAAGACGATGCACGTCGTTGTGGCGGCTGCGGTGGACGCTGTGGAGGATGTGGCGGCAGATGTGGTGGTTGCGCAGGGCGTTGCGGCGGCTGTGTAGGTTGTGCTGGATGTTTCGGTTGTTTTAATTGCTGGAACTGGTGGATTATTTAAGTATAGAAAATCAATAATATTTCACATGAAAGAAAGGTGTAAAAAGTAGTTTATGCTTTTCTTTCATACTGTTATGTTTAGAAAGTTTAAGGGGGATTATGTATTTGTACGAATATGAAAAATTAATTTCATGGGTAGAAAATATTAAAAAAGAAAATTATAGTTCAGCAGCGGCACTTTGTATTATAAAAGATAACAAAATGATACTAGAGCACTATAGTGGCTATCATTCAAATACACCTAATAGTAAAAAAGTAACAGCATATTCACAGTTCAACGTCGCTTCTGCGAGAAAAAGTTATTTAGGATTAATGGTAGCATATGCGCTTTATGAGGGGAAAATAGATTCAATTGATGATGAGGCGATAAAATATTTTAAAGACTTCGACCCTTTATTACTTGGTAAAACAACGATAAGACATTTAGTAACTCATTCACACGGTTTGGAAGAAACTGATGATGGGACGATTTTTCGTGAATTTGAACCTGGACAAGCTTGGGCGTATAGAGATATTAATGTAAGAATGATGACGCGCCTTATGTATCAGCTTTATAACATAAGTTTTCCTGAATTGTTAAAAGAGCGTGTATTTACCCCTGCTAATTTCCAAGAAACAGGATGGAGAATACAGCAAAATGAAAATTTAGTTAAAGTAATTGATAATCCAAATGAAGACGCGATCAGTGAGGTTGGTACAGTAGATGACGGTACTGAAAAAAATCTGTTTGTTTCAGCTAGAGAATTTGCTTATTGGGGCAATCTTCATTTAAATCAAGGTATGATAAATGGTAAACAAATTGTTCCAAAAGAAGTTATAGAAATTGCTACGAGTTTGCAGAGTCCGACGTATAAAAATAATGAGCTACCCCAAAACGGATTGTTTTGGTTCGTTCAAAATGAACCTGCACAATTAAGTGAACTTGGTGAACGTGTTCCAAAAGGAGCATATCAAATATTAGGAATTACTGGACCGACCATTTTAGTAATTCCTGAATATAATGTAGTTGTTGCGAAAATGTACAATAAAAGATATAACTACGGCGGTGATAATTATTTATATTATTTACGTGAATTTAGCAATTTAGTCGCCGATACATTTAGTAGCGGTAATAGGGCATAATTACTCCTATAATAAAAAGGAGTGAACTTAAATGAACAAAAAAATAAACAAAAATAAAAAAGAAATTATAAAAGATACAAATACAGAACAAAATGCGATTTATAGTGATCCAAAAGATGCAGCTAATATGCAAACTGTACCGCAGCCGAAGGATTTTGATGAAATTGAATATTAATTTCTTATCCGACTATATGATGAATGAAAAATACGTCTTAAGTCCCATCACATTTAAGTGATCATTTGGTAATATATATACATAAGCATTTGAAAATGTCTTATCTTAACAAAGCTTTCTTTCAATATATCTGATATAACCTGCGAAAAGGCACTTCTTTATGAAGTGTCTTTTTGTGTAAACTAACTTAATTTCCATTTTTCGTACAGTATCTTGCAATTTATCATGGATATACTAACTGTGAAAATTCATGTCATGATAAAAGAAGGGGACAGTACGTATGAAACAAACATCTGTAAATCCGTTGCTAATTGTTCTAGGTACAATCATTGTTCAAATTGGCCTAGGAACAATTTATACATGGAGTTTATTTAATCAACCCCTTGTAAGTAAGTTTGGATGGAATCTCAATGCAGTCGCGATTACTTTCTCTATTACGAGTTTTTCTTTATCATTTTCAACTCTATTTGCAGGAAAGCTACAACAAAAATTTGGCCTTCGTAAACTTATCGCTACTGCAGGAATTGTTTTAGGACTCGGTTTAATACTTAGTTCACAAGTTTCCTCATTACCATTACTTTATTTATTGGCCGGTGTTGTCGTTGGATATGCTGATGGAACAGCATATATTACATCACTATCTAATTTAATTAAATGGTTTCCAAACCGTAAAGGGCTCATTTCTGGTATATCTGTTTCAGCATACGGAATGGGGAGCTTAATCTTTAGATATGTAAACGGTAATCTTATCGATAGTCTTGGTGTATCACAAGCATTTTTATATTGGGGTATTATCGTCTTACTTTTAGTATTGATTGGATCGTTCTTCTTACGTGAAGCAATTGTAAGTAATACGGTAACGGAAACATTACACAATGATTATACGCCGCGTGAAATGATGAGAACGAAACAAGTATATCTCTTGTTTTTCATGCTATTTACGTCGTGTATGGGTGGATTATATTTAATCGGGATGGTAAAAGATATCGGAGTTCAGCTCGTTGGACTTAGTGCAGCAACCGCTGCTAACGCCGTTGCAATGATTGCAGTCTTTAATACGGTGGGTAGAATCATTCTCGGAACATTATCAGATAAAATAGGTCGATTAAAAATTGTCTCTGCAACGTTTGTTATTATTGGATTGTCCGTCTTTACTTTAAGTTTCGTTCCACTAAATTACGGGATATATTTTGCTTGTGTAGCAAGTGTTGCCTTTTGTTTTGGTGGTAATATCACTATATTCCCAGCCATTGTCGGGGATTTCTTCGGATTAAAAAACCATAGTACAAACTACGGGATTGTTTACCAAGGTTTCGGTTTTGGTGCACTTGCAGGATCGTTCATTGGAGCACTACTTGGAGGATTTCAACCAACGTTCATTACAATCGGTGTTCTATCTGTTATATCTTTCGTTATCTCTATATTAATCCGTCCTCCAAATGCAGAAAAGAAGAAAGAAATAAAATCGTTACATCGAAAAACAGCTTAATTTTAAAAAGAGTCCTTATGCTAGGGCTCTTTTTCATTACAACGCCGTTAATGTAAAGACAGGACAATACAATTTGAAACGAGTTAATGGTAGAATGAGATGAAGACAGAAAATTCCTTTTATTAAAAAAGAGGAGGTAAGTATGAAAAAAGTCAATGTTACATACGCGCTTTTGTATGATAAAACTAACGAAAAAATCTTAATGGTAAAAAATAAAGGGAAGCATGGCTCTTATTACACATTACCAGGTGGCGCAGTTAAATATGGAGAAACGTTAGAAGAGGCAGTAATTCGGGAAGTGAGAGAAGAAACAGGGCTACATATATCTGTACATGGGATTTGTTCCATCAGCGAAGCTTTTTTCGAAGAGAGAGACCATCATGCAATTTTCTTTAATTTTTTAGGAGAAATAATCGGCGGGGAGACATATATATCAAGGCCGAAAGAAATCGAAGAGATTACTTGGATGGAATTACATATAGCAGCGCCGCATTTACGTATATCAGAACATTTACTAAATATGTTACAACAGAAAGAAACAGTACCTTACTTTTTTAACGGGACAATCATTCATCAATCTTCATAAAGATATCATTTCATTATATATCTAGCCTTATTCCAAATGAATTTCAAACGGTTATTAACTTGGATAGAAAAAAGATTTTACAAGGTGTAGATCAATCAAGTTTATTAGCAAGTGAATGGGCAAATAACAACGTCAACTTAGAAATCATCAACGAATCCACTATTAAAATTTCTTCTAACGCTACTCAAATCGGTAAAATATCTGAGACACAACAAATATATACTATTCGTGGCGAAAAACAATTATATATATCTTTCGATGGACGATTTATGATCGATGCTTTAAAAGCAATAAAAGAAGATATAGTTACTTTAAGCTTTGGTGGTTCTATGAGGCCGATATTAATTGAAGCAGGAGAGCAATCTGCAGCAGTATATCTTATATCGCCAGTAAGAGCTTATCAGGAACAAAGGAATGTATCACATTATGTACAAGCACACTTTATATTTTATTAAAAAAATGAAGAAATACTTATGCTAAATAGAGAATATGACATTGTAAAAGGATTATGGAACGAGGGAGGAGGAAAATAAAAAAGAGACGAATATTAGAGTATTAGAAGTATAACTAAAGAGGAAATATAATAAGAGGATGAGTATTATGAAAAGAATAATCGCTTTACTCTTAGGTATAGTTTTAATTATTTTTTCTTTATATCAATACAATAAAAAAGAAAATTCAGCTCAAAATGATAAGTTGTATGTAGAAGACTTTAAGGGGAAAAATGATTCAAATAAAATTCAAGCAGCTATTAATAAAGCAGAAGCAAGTAAAATTAAAACGGTTTTGCTCGATGATAAAAAATATAAAATCACGTCACCGATCATTGTTAAAAAAGGTGTTAAATTATTATTCGGTTATGGAACACAATTTGTTATAGAGGGAAACTTTAAGGTTTTGGAACTAGAAACAAATGCTTCTATTGAAGGAGCTTATATAGCTATTGATGATCCTAAGTTCAATTCTGAAGTTATCTATTTAGACGGTAAAAATAAGTATTATAACACTTGGAACAAAACACAAATAAAAGATATAAATATTATTAATTGGACTGAAACGAATAAGGGTATAGGAATTTCTTTGTACTCCGGTGGAAACGAAAATGAAATCTCATTTATTAACTTCGACAACATTAAAGTAGCCGGAATGGAAACAGGGCTAAAATTAGTAGCAAAAAAACCAAGTGCTGGACATGCTTGGATAAATGCAAACCGTTTTATGAACTTTTCTTTAGAGGACTGTGTAAATATGATTTATATGGATAGTCAAGTAACTACCCCTAATGAGATTAGTGGGAATCAATTTACAAACCTTCAAATACAGCCTTCCAATAAAACAAAAAGTATTGTAAGGGTAAGCGGCCAGCATAATGAGTTTCATGGAATGGTGTGGGATTTAAATAAAATAAAGCACGAAAACGAACTCATTGAACTGACTGATAAGAGTGCGAATACAATCATTGATATCACCTCTGTGCCGACAAGTAGAGTTTTAGATAGCGGGAAAGCAAATACAGTGAAATAAGCTTAAATACAAAAAAGGGCGAATTCCTTAAAAGAAGGTTCGCTCTTTTTATATTTATAATTAAATTTCTCTCCACCAAGCTGATGAAGGATAGTCTGTAGATTTTAACGTAATAGATTCACCAATTTTCGGCGTTGCGATTTTAATTCCTAAACGTCTAGCTTCTTTCGTAACACGTTCTACCGGATCACTCCATTCATGTAATGCTAATGTAAAAGCACCCCAATGAATAGGAACAAGTAAATCTCCTTTAACATCTATATGTGCCTTAACAGTTTCTTCCGGTAACATGTGAATAGCAGACCATCTCGTATCGTATTGCCCACATTCCATTAAAGTAAGATCGAATGGACCGTATTTATCGCCAATTTCCTTAAAGTGAGGAGCATATCCGCTATCGCCACTAAAGAAGACTTTAGTTTCTTGTCCAAGGATAACCCATGAACACCATAAGGAACAATCTCTATCTGTCATACTACGTCCTGAGAAATGCCTTGCAGGTGTACAAACTAATTTAATATTATCAAACGCAATTTCATCCCACCAATTATGTTCACTAATTTTATTAGGTGAGACACCCCATTTAATTAGATAACGTGCAACTCCAGTTGGAACATAAAAGTGCTTCGCACGATCTTTTAACTCCATGATACTTTTATAATTTAAATGGTCATAGTGATTATGAGAAATGATAATCGCATCAATTTCTTGAAGGTCTTCACGTTCTAAAGAAAACGCACCACTATACCGGTTACTATTAAAAACAGGAAATGGGGAAGAGGCATCGCCAAACATAGGATCTAATAATAGTTTTTTACCTTCTATTTTTAAAAGCGAAGCAGAGTGCCCAAACCACGTAACACTTTCTAAAGATTCATTATCTTTATTCGACAAAACAATAGGTAAATTCTTTAAAGGACGCAGCTTTGATTTCATTTTATAGTAATCAGTCATTAAACCTATAATATCTTTCGGTTTAAAACTTACATCAGTAGGAATTTGATTTGTATATTTCTTTTTCATTAGTTCTCCTTTTTACGTTTAACAATATACGTATGTTGTTATTGTAGCTATTTGTAGTGTAAACTAAATCATTTTACCTTGCATCTTATATGCTATACATTTCGTAAATTCTTCAAATTCATTATTTGTATATAAAGACTAATCACCATATAGAAGCAGGTTATTGTTAAGCAATTGTAAATTGTTTTTATTAAGTAAATTCCTTTTTAGAACCCACAAAGAACATACGTTTCGTTATATGTTATAGAAGTAGATACGCCTTTAATAAATCAAAGGAAGGAGAGTTCATAAATGAAAATAGAAGGAAAAAAGAAGTCAAAATGTAAATTATCAAAATCTGAAATCATTCATCTGTATGCAGAAGGGAAGAGTACCTCAGAAATCGCTATACTTGCTAATGTATCTGCAAGGTATATACGTATGGTTTTAACAGGCAATAACGTTCCAAGGCGGGCTATAGGTAGTTGGAAGAGAAAGTACGAGTTAAAAGAAGATTATTTTAAAACATGGTCAAATAACATGGCTTATATTTTAGGTTTTATAGCAGCAGACGGCGTTATACCAAAAGAAAATCAATGTGTCAGTATTTCACAAAAAGAAAGTGACATTTTAGAAGAAATAAAAAAAGAACTAAACACAAACCAGCCGCTTTATCAAAACAAAAAAACAGGCGTATATATGCTAAACATTAATAGTAAAACAATAAAAGATGACCTTATGAACATACACGGAATCATGCCATGTAAATCATTTAATATTGAATTTCCTTTTGTACCAGAAGAATATTTACATCACTTTGTTCGTGGGTATTTTGATGGGGATGGTTACGTCAATTATGAAACTTATACAGTAAGTTTTGTGGGAGGATCATATAACTTTATGAATACTTTAAACAAACTCTTACAAAATCATAATTTTCCTTCCAACTTACTAAATCAAAATAAACATTATCGTGTCATTTTATCCGGAAGAAAATCAATACAACTATTTTCAAAGTGGATTTATAAAGAAAACGATCTTTATTTGCATAGAAAACATGAAATATTTCAGAAAGAAAGTCTAAGTTTAGATCAATTACAAGATCGAAAACTAAAACAAACTCAAACTCAAACTGTCGTTAAACAAAGAAAACAAAATTTCCTTAAAGAATATATGAAAAATAAATGTAATGCTACAGCTTGTTCTAATTTAGAAATAAGCGAACAAACTTTTAAACGTTGGTTAAAAAATGATAATCAATTTAAAACAGAGTATGAACAAATTAATTTGACAAATCCAACTAGTAATAACTAAATATAAAACTCTAGATAACCTTAGTATAGGTATTAACATAGCCATACTAAGGTTTTTAATTTGAAATCATTAAAGGATTCTTATTTTTATTTATAGAACATAGTAAATACATAGATTTTACAATTAAATTACTAAAAAAGGAGGGATTTTAAAATGCTCGATAATTATACTCCAGAGAAAATACTACAAACAGCTTATGAGGCTAAAATGATTTCAACTGGAGACAATTCTCCATCTATAAAAATAAGTGGAACAAATCTTCAATATTTACTTGTAATGCTCCATCTTGGAATTGAGTCAAATACTATAAAAACGAAGCTAAATTGGACGAACGAAGAATTTGAAAAACAAATACATGCATTAGAACTAGAAGGTTTATTGAAAAAGATAGGAGAGAGTTACTATCCAACGTGTATGGTTATAACAGTTACTGAAGGAGAAAAACTTTATAACCTATGTGAGCCTCTAATTAAACCAACACTTAAAATCGTTGAAAATTATTCAAATCAAATTGAGGCACTTTCCAAAAGAATCAAGACATTTAATCATTTATCAAAAGAATCGTATAGTCTTTTACTTTATAGTGGTGTGTTATTAGACTTCGGACAAATAAATAACATTGAAGAAAACTATTTAAAAACAGAACGGCCTTTGAGAAACAATAAAAGATATTATTATGCGATTCAAGAACAAGAACAAACAGATAAAGAGGCCTTTGGGGTGTATGGTAATGCGTATTTGGATTTAGGAGAATATCAAATTGGACTTTATGGAAACACTCGATATACGACTTTGAATTTAATAACTGCGAATAAAGAAACGTTTGAAGAATGTTTTCACGATGCAATTACGGATATAAATTATACGAAAAAGCAATTAGTTAAAAATTTTGTAGCAGTAGATAGACAAGTAGACATAAAATTAAATGGATTTTACGAAAAATTAGGCTTATATCAAGATTCACAATCTGTTATCCCAGTGTTTAAATCAGCTGACTTATCTATACTTAACGAAATAGCGAACACGATTAGTGAAGAATTGGTCTTATTATTTAAAGAAAACGAGAAACCTTTAAAAGAATACTTTGCAAGCAGCAGATACTCAAAAGAAATAACTTATGAAGAGTTTTTTATCTGATGGTATCATTTTTTCTATACAAAAGTGACTGAAGAATTAATAAAACAAGGAGTAATTATAAGAAGCGTTCAAGAAAATCAAACGTACATAATCTATTAAATACGTTAAACACTTAATTAAACGAACTATCAACATAAGCGACTTATATAATTTTAGATATGTAGCAGGTGAATATATGAGCTATCATTAGTAAATAGATAATCACCCAAATTAAAGTTTAATATGAAGAAAAAACGATATTAAAAGGAGAGAAGGAACTTGCAAAAGAAATTTATCAATCCTGAAACAATGCCAGCAACTTTTGGATACTCACATGTAGTCGAAGTTAGTAATGTAAAACGAACAATTTACATATCAGGACAAGTAGCACTTAATACTGACGGTCAAATAGTTGGAATTGGTGATTTAGCTACACAAACACGACAAGTATTTGAAAATATTAAAATCGCATTAGAAACTTCAGACTTAAATTTTAATGATGTAGTAAAATTAACATTTTTCTTAACGGATATTTCTCAAATGGCTATTGTTAGAGATATTCGAGATCAATACATCGATACTAAAAATCCACCAGCAAGTTCAGCTGTAGAAGTTAGAAAATTAATTAACGATAATTTATTAATCGAAATCGAAGCAATCGCTGTAGCAAACTGATTTTAAAAACGTATTCTTAATCATATCCATGCAATTCGTTTAAATGAACACATTAAGCGAATTGCATTTTTATTGTCTTAAATATAATTTGTATCCAGAAACATTATTATAACTAAACTTATAAAACAACTGAAAAAAACTAATAACCAGACAATCCATTACACAGTATTAATCCAAAGAAAAAGGGGAGCCAAACAACCTAAACTAATCTTTAATGAGTTTATTATTTTTAATTAGTTAACATAATATATATTATAGGCAGTTACAGAAACAAAGTGATTTCAGGTATCAAAAACCAAGTAAACTATACTTAATGAGACGAAGCAGAGATTTTCAATGAGATTCACATAAAATCTTATCTAAATGAATTTATACCGTTTTTATCGTTTATTTGCTATAAATTAATCATAGCAAATTTTAATTGGTTATAAATTATCATTTACCGAATCAAAAATAATTTAGAGCGGCAAGAAAATTTTCATGAGAAATAATTTTTTCTATAGAAAATATACATTATAAATTTTATTTTATGTTTTACTTTATAGATTTATTGCTAATTACGCACTTTTTACAGTTTTATATTTTTGTTGTTATTTCTTTTATTTACGCTTGACTTTTATTGTACTCGTCTTTCTATATACTAGTTAACATAACGCTTATTTTTAATATAAAAAAAATCCTCCTAACCTTCAGGAAGATTTTTTAGCTTGCTAGTAATTCATTTTAGTTTTTTTAGTAACAGTCCCAATTGTAAATAACATTGGAAAAATCTAGGTTTAACAAATCTTCCTTACGTATAAAGAAATTAGCAACACCAGAATCTCCCCACATAATATTTAATGAATCGTCTGTATCGATTTGCAGCAATAATATATCATGTTGTTGGTATTTTTCTTCCCATTCCCTTGGATCTGTCTGTGTGAAAAATGGATAACCTCCAATTTTATGCCCTTGATCTTCACATAAATCATCATACAGTTCGCCTAATTCTGTATTGTTTTCTTTATCAACAATTTCTTCCCAATCAATGTTATCGTTAAAAATCTTTTCAAATCGATAATCTCTTGATGTTACTGGTTGATAATCCAATCCAAACTTTAGTTTTGCTGCTTCGGGTATGATAAAATCTTCTGCATCTAAAGTGTTTAAATAACTAAAATCTGTAATAACCGTAGTTAAATCTTCTGTAATTGTAGAATGATAAATAATTCGAAAGTCTTTTTGGCTTGTTGGATGATCAAAATCTGCTCCAAAAAGCTCATCATCAGCACTTACGAAAAATTGTAACATTCCATATTGAGGCAAATGCTCAATATGAGGAATTTCTTCAAAGTTTAACTGCACAAGTAGCATCATAGGTTGGTTATTTGAGTCTTTAGGATGCTCTTGATTTATAGGTAAATACGGATATCCACCAAACTTACTTTCAAAAAGAGTTGTCTCTGCTTGAGTACCAGACACTTTAATATACGGTTTTACGCTTTCTTCTAAAATACTACGATACTGTTCTAGTTCTTTCGGAATTTGAAGTTGATACGTATTCTTCACCATATTTGCCTCCCTTTAGTAATGAAATGAAAATGCCTTACTTAATTATATAGCAAGAGCTAGCTCAATTAAAAATTGTTAAAAATCCGTTTTCACCCTTGTTTTTTGCGCACTTGGCGGACAAATTAAATTATGCTCTAAAACCTTTTTATTTATAGTTTGAATTAAATTCGCTGCTTCTGTTGTATTTGTTGTTTCTTTTAGACTTTCTTTTAAAACATCAATTTCCTTTGAAAGTTCTATCCATTTAGGCAAAACATGATTATTTTTCAAAGTTCTATACAGCTGCTTGTCAGGATTGTATGAAAGATCTTTATCAAGATTAAGAGGTTTCCCTTTGCCAGGTAAATTATCAAAAGCTCCTTTTTTCTCTGCTTGTTTAACGATAGAACTAATATGATCCTCATACGTATAGGACCAAACTTTCTCATCTTTCACTAAAATTTCTTGTTTTTTTAATTTTTTATCTAGTTCTTCTTGATTCATAGATTCAATCCTCCTTACATTTTACAGCGTTGTTTTTGTATGTTTTAATGCTCTTAATCCATCAAACAACTTTTCGCGCCACCAAACACTGTCATGACCACCTTGAAACTCTTCATAAGTAATTTGTGGTATCCCTTTCCTTTTAAAGCTTCATACAGGCGTCTATTAGCCGTTAAAAGAGGTTCGTTTTCAAGTTCTCCTGCTGCTATATAAAATTTAAGATGATATGCGTTTAAATTATTAAATAGAATCTGATACTCAGTCCAAGGTATTTCTTTTTCAAAACCATCCTTTTTCCAATGTACGGATCCAGACATCGACAACACATTCCCGAAAATATGTGAATTTTGAAGCGCTGCATAAAAAGCTGCAATTATTGTATACTTTGCTTCTTGATACACACGATACTTAGCTTGAATCTATAGAAGTAATTTATCTGTTGAAAATGTGTGCATTTTATCGTTATAAATTAACTCTTATAGCGGATTTATATGATTTATAGCAACATCAATACAAGGCATAATTTCTTTTTTATAAACTAAATAATTGAGTGTTTTTGTGGTTGAAAGGTTTTTAATAAATGAATTTTCATCGAATATAATGAGAATTTCCTGAAGTGGTGAAGTTTAAAAGTAATTATGAGGCGTATATATACTCAACTGAAGTGACAATAAAGTTTTTTAATTTCAATACTATAACATAAGAACCTTGCTACATTTTTGTAATAAGGTTCTTAAAAATATGTAGTTATATACGTTATTTATTGGTGAAGTTATCCATTGCTTGAATAGCAAGTTCCAACGCTTTTATTCTTCTTTCTAAAAGTGTTCTTTGAGGACTACTAGCCTTTGACTTTTCATACGCCCTCTCAATTGATGGGAGCAAACCAGTAAGAACATGATGAGCTTCTGCTAAATCTTTTTGGCTATACTGATGACTTTTTTGATTCCACACGCTTTCTAGTATTGCTAACCCTATGCAAACAGCTTTAAGTCTTTTCTTCACTAATGTAGTATTTGCACCTTTTTGAGTCATCTGTGACAAAGCGTTTTCTAATTTGCGGATTGTCGATTGCAAAGATTTTATTGATTCCAATTTATCTATATTTGATACGTTTTCCATGTACTGTCCCTTCTGTATTTCTGACTTATTTTGTTTAATGTTTAATAAAATCGTTAAGAACTTGATTTCACTCGAAACATTTTAACATAAATAACTAACTATATTCGAGTTGGACAATAACTTAAAGGAAAACGACCACTAAGCCTAAGCGTCTCTACCTCCCTTACATCACTATATATGTACTTCTTTCTTCTCATTAGAATTCCTATATAAACAGGCTGATAATATTGTATATTTTATGAACGAAAAAACGCACAAGTAATGTAACCTGTACGTTTTCACTTTTATTCGGTAAGGTAATAAAGTAATAGTTTCCGGGCCTTCTCATAATTCATAAAATCTCTATACAAAATGGGATACTTCACAATTTCTGTTTCTAGAAAACGATATTGCGGAAACCATTCAAAAAACGATTTTCGCAGCCACTTTATTTGTTGAAACGTAATATTCTCTTCGTTTTCATTTAGTACAGAACTTAAAGTTCCTGCTGTATGCATCCAATAATAATTAAAATCAGCGTTTATACAGTCATCTTCGGTAAATTTACTGTTTAAGTCTCGCTGCAATTTTCCTGTAGCACGATAAGGAAAAGGTTTATGTAGTGGACTATGCATTTTCTGCAATTCATTAAAAATAACCTTTTTTCCTAATATCAACGTTCCACCCCTTTATTTCTCTATCCAATTCAATAAATTTTCATAATGATTATGGGCATCTTTATAGCCAAGATTATATAAATTAACGAGCTTTTCCTTATTTCTTTCTATTCCGCTTGTTGGAAGCTGTACACTTGGTTGAATGACATAAAAATTATCTTTTTGTTCTTTTTGATTCATATAAGATACGGTTTCGTTATAAAAGCGATAATGCTCTACTAAATGTTCTGCGATTTTCGGATATTTTCTATATAAAATTTTAGCAAGTCCAGAAAATTTATTCCGCTGCTTCTCGTATCCTTCTGGTTTTGTCATAATAACAACGTTTTTTTGATAACCATCATGTTGTGCCTTTAAAACTGGTATAGGATCTATTATTCCTCCATCTAACAATTTCCGATTATCATATTCCACAGCAGGTGCTATAAACGGAACAGAGCTTGATGCACGAATGATTTTTAAAATATCATTTCCATGTTCCTTTTTATTATAATAAACAGCCTGTCCTGAATTACAATCAGTCGTTCCGATTACAAACTGTTCATTAGAGTTTAGGAAAGTTTGAAAATCAAACGGGACAATTTTATTAGGAACTTCATCAAATAAAAAATCCATTCCAAATAATTCACGTTTTCGAATTAAGTTTCGATAAGATATATATCTGTGATCTGATACTAGCTCTGTATTTACTTTCTTATTTCTCCCTTGTTGGCGTGACAAATAGGTTGCTCCCATACAGGCTCCAGCGGATACACCGACTACATATGGAAAGAATAAGTCCTTTTCCATGAAATATTCGAGTACTCCTGCCGTATATAATCCTTTCATCCCGCCGCCTTCTAATACTAAACCGATATTCTTCATGCTTAATCCCTCTACTTCAGTTTTCTTAATTTTATATTAGCATAAGATGTTAGGATGAGGTTATATAATATAATTGCAATAATAACCAGAAACTACTAAAGTAATGTCATAATTTCTTAGTAAGTAACATGATACAATATAAGCAACTCATTCCAAACATATTAAAGGAGGAATTTCATATGGGTTTATTTAGTGGTATTTTAGGAAACGCATCAAATACGAGTACAGAAAGCGTTGAACGTGATTTAGAAAAGATTATGCTAGATGATGAGAAAGTTGAGCATGCCTATAAATTAATTCGTGATTTAATCGTATTTACAAATCGCCGTCTTATTTTAGTAGATAAACAAGGAGTAACTGGTAAGAAAACAGAATACCATTCTATCCCTTATAAAAGTATTACACAATTTAGTATTGAAACGGCTGGGCATTTTGATTTAGATGCAGAGCTAAAAATATGGGTTTCTAGTTTGAGTGCGCCAATTACGAAAGATTTTAAAGGTGACGATAGTATTATAAGCATTCAAAAAGCGTTAGTAACATATACGACGAAATAGTCTTTTGTGCATTTTTATTCATTTATAAAATTACTAACCCGAGTATTTTGGAAGTATATGCATTGATTTTGTATATTTAATCAAAAATAACATAAAAAGGTAAAGCGTATTTCAAGTGCTTTACCTTTCTTTTTTGTAATAAATAAGTGTAGTTTTATCATTTAATTTTTTTATAACTTCTGTTCTTTTATAATCCATCTTTTCATATAAAAAACAATTTCTCTCTTCTTCTAAAATAGTAGCAAGTTCCCAACTTATCGCTTCAGGAAACATTCCTTCGATTAAAGTAAGTATCTTTTGAGCAATTCCTCTTCCTTGATAGTTTGGAAGAATAAACATGGGACTAATCCAAAATCTAGATTTCTCTTCTTTATGTGATATACATATTGCTCCAACAAGATCCGAATCCACTTTTATTTTATAGTAGCCACCATCGGTATTATTAATTCTTGAAATAGTTTTTTCGACAGATTCATTTGCTGGATTTGTTTCATAGTCTTTATATTTATTTAATAAAGGGCTAAATGAGTCTATTTGCATTTGAAATATAACTTTTGCATCAATTTCTGTCGCTTTCTCTAATTTAATCTCCATATTACCAATTAAGGCGCTTTCTTAATGAAGTTATATGAGCTGTATGATGACGTCCATGCCATGCATATAGTCCAATTGCAGCAGCAAGTTTTGTTTCACCAGTTTCAGGATGATTAAATGTCTTTTCTAAATCTTCAAGTTCTAAAGAATATAGAAGGTTAACCCATCTTTTATGTAATGAATCTAGCATTACTAGCGAAACATCTACTGGTAACTTTGAATCTGGTAACTCTGCCCACTTTTCCTCTTTATACGGTTTAATAGTTGGATTCTTTTCTGTAAGTGCTAATTTAAAGCGTATGTAGCTATTCATATGACTATCCACAACGTGATGAACAACTTGACGAACCGTCCATCCACCGACGCGATATGGTGTATCTAACTGCTTCTGATCTAAATCTTTAATTGCCTTTGTTAATTCATTAGGTAAATCCTCAATTTCTTGAATCCATGTATCAATCATTTCTTCAGTTATAGGATGTTTGTATGTAAATTGGCCAATTGGATAACGTAAATCATTCATGAATAAGTCCCCCCTATTATTTTGAACATGAAGTATTTCTCCAAATATAATGTACGAAATTTACATGTTCTCCGTTTAATTCTACAGAAGTTGTATCTGCTTCATTTTTATAAGAAAACCCGCTTTTTTCTAGTACAATTTGTGATGCGAGATTATTAGTCGTTGTTTTAGCATGAACCTCATTAATTTCATTATTTTTCGCTACGTCTAAAATTAATTTTACAGCTGCTGTTGCAACGCCTTTTTTAGTAAACTTTTCTCCAACTCGATAACCTAATGAACTGATTCGAGTTTCCGTATCTATATCTACTAAATTTATTCGTCCTACAATTTCTTTTTCTTCATTACGAATTAGATAAAAATAAGAATTTCCATCGGCTTGTTCTATTAACAAATCGTTTAGTAGTATTTGAAAATATTCAAAATCAAAATATTTTGAACCACGATTTGGTACCATTGTTTCAAAAAAAGATTTATTCGTAAGTTCAAACTTAAATAAATCCTCAGCATCACGTTTCTTTAGTTGTTCTATGTATATTTCCATTCCGCTTACTCCTTCTTAATTTACTAAATGTTATACATTCTTTTTTAATCAATTATTTTCCTGCTATTTCTTTCGATTAAGTAATACAGCAAGTAATACTCTCGGATGAAATAGATGAAATGGACTCCGAATTAAATTCATCACTCGCACTAATCGAATATACACGTCAGAATCACTTGCCGATAGTCGATATATTTGTTTCGTATACCATAACTGAAATGTTTGTTTCCTAGATAATTCTCTCTTCAGCTTAGGGTGACGTGATATTTCCGTTGTTGTCATATCCCAAGGGGTTTCTATTATGTTAGCGGCCTTTTTATAAAATTGTTGCGTAAATGTTTTATCAAGTTTTGTCCTACCTTGCAGAAGTAATTGCAACTGATAAGCTTCCATAGCTGCAACTGAAACACCTTGACCGAAAACAGGATCAAAACGACATTGTGCATCCCCAATAACTAAAAATCCTTCTGGTAAATTATTTACTAGATCAAATCGCCGACGTACTTGATAAGGAATTTTGTACGTTTTAATATCCGTAATTGCTTCAGCTCTATTTAAGAAATCTGTTACATTAGGTATTAACAGGTTTTCAGCAAAATTATAAAATTCTTCATCTGTTTGTGGCGCTTTCTCATTTGCATATCCACTAAAAGTAACAAAATAACGATTATCTTCAATTGTTTGAATTAGAACACCGTAAGGATTTTCAGGGAAACTTGGCGACATTAGAATATTACAGCAGTCTAGCTCCTCATTTTCTTTAAGTTTAAACAATCTAGTTGCGTAAAATAAATCAATTCGCACTTTCTCTTCTCTTACTTCGATATTGTATGCTTGTAACCACTCTATACTTTTCGAACCAAATCCACTTGCATCAACAACAATATCTGCGTGAAATTCTTCATTCATTCCTGTCTTCAAACATTTAGCATTTATTCCATATACTTTATTAAGTTTTTCATCTACTAGTAATTCCTCAACCAACATGTCATACTTCGTAATAACATTTGAAACTTGTTCAATTCGTTTTTGTATATGTGATTCTAACAGAGAACGGCTTTGTTGAATCATATGTATTTCACCTTTGAAAGGTTGTTTCCATAGACCAAATTGATGCCATTTTAAATCAAGAGTAAAGTTATTTACGATGCTACCTGATTTGATTAATTCGTTAGTAATATTAGGGAACAATTCCTCAAGTGCTTCTTCGCCGCCTTTTAATAACACATGCGGATGATTACTTTGTGGAACTCTTTTCCGATGACTTATTCCGTCCCATTTTTCTCCAGCCTCTAAAATGATTACTTCTTCAAAAGTATTAGATAATACCTTTGCTGCGAGTTTTCCTGCCATACTTCCACCAATAACAATCGCCTTATTAAACATATTTTCCCCCTTAATAAAAAGAGATCCTGTTGTATACAAATGAAAACAGGATCTTAAGTAATTAGCTTCTTTATCATTTTAAAACACACGAGTAAATTGCAACGTTAATATTAAAATACCTAATCCCCATACGTAATACGCGAATACTTTTAATGAATGATGTTTTAAATATTGAATCATCCATGAAACTGCTATGTATCCAAAGAACGCTGCTGATAACGTTCCGACAATTAAAGATGTACTAGAAATAGATTCTGCTTTTCCTTGAAAAACATCTGCCAATTGCAAGATGATAGCTCCGACAATGGCTGGCGTTGATAATAAAAAAGAAAAATAAGCAGCTGTTTCACGGTCTAGCTTTCTCCATAATGCAGCGACGATTGTCATACCAGAACGAGAAATTGCTGGGAAAATAGCTGCCGCTTGAAATGAACCAATAATTAATGCGTCTTTATATGTAATGTCATCCATTTTTTTACGACCATTTCTTTGTTTATCTGCCATGTAAAGAAAGAATCCGGTCACTAAGAACTCCCAACCAATCGTTATACCTGTTTTTGAAATGTCTTCAAAGAAGTCTTTAAATAATAATCCGATTACAACAGCAGGTATCGTCCCTACGATAAGTAATAACATCAGCTTTGAAAATGGATTTTTAATTAAGTATATAAATTCTTTTTTGTAATAAATAAACACCGCAAGCAAAGTCCCAATATGTAGCATCGTATCTAAAAACAACCCTGCTTCATCTAATTGAAACAAATGTCTTCCTAAATAAAGATGTCCTGTACTACTTATTGGTAAAAACTCTGTTAAACCTTGAATTATACCTAAAATAAAGGCCTCTAACCAATTCATGATTGTCTCCTTTCGCATTTGCTTGTACCAATATATGAAGATTGAATTTTCGTTATGAAAAAAAATGCATTTCTCTTTGGAATTTAAGTACATCTTGTGGATATATATGTAAAAAGAACGAGGAGGGTTTATATGTGGAAACATACAAAATTCGGAAATGTATTACTTTGGGCGGGACCTATCCTTGTGTTTTTCGGGTTATGTATGACAAATGTTATTTCAGATATTCCTTTCTTTGAAGGAAAACATAAAACACTTGGAATTGTACTTTTATTTATAGGTGTCTTTTGTTTCATTGCTGCTAATCATTTTAGAAAAGGAGAAAAATATGAAGAATAAAGCTAAGATGAACCAACAAATAGGTTTGATTCACTAGTTTGTTTAAGTTTGACTAACCAATACCAAAAAGTAGTATTTCTTGTACGACTAAACAGCCGGTTAGTTCAATAAAAAAGATGGTCGAAGTAAAACCCCAGAAATCCAAAGGTCTCTGGGGCTTTATTATATATTTATCTCTTTTTGTTTTTTGGTTTGTTTATGTCTATAAAGGAATTTACGACCTACTAGAGAAATTAGCAATAAAATCAGTATTAGTACTAAAATTTGCATATATGATAAATCAAAATATTTAGCACCTGTAACAATTAAAAGTGTAGAAATCGTACCTTTTACTATGAAAAAAATAATAATCCATAATCCGCCTTTTTTCCAGTTCATTTTTATTTTATCCCTTCCTACGTTTAAATTCATAAAAGAATCAGTCATAGTTTTTGAAACTGACACCCTAATAGAAATCTATTACTATTATAAAATAGTAGACTTTCTTTACAAAAACCATTTTCAATTAAATGTGTCGACTTCATATTAAATGAAAATGATATTCATTGTCAATTTTATTCAACTTTTTAAATTCCGAACATCTCCATAATGGTACGATTTGAATAACCATTCTTTTCATTTCAATCACTTTCCACTTTGCTTCTTCTGAGTAATGAACTCTTGTCTTCAAACGAAAAACACCTCCATTGAATTTGTTATGTCTGGATCTATTCCGATTTCATAGGATATTGCTCGTTATTTAATGTGGTGGACAGAGCCAAAAACTATCTTTATATATGCAGGGGTGTTAGAAATGTCTGCAGCTGTTATGGTCATTGCCTTTTGTTAGAAATTATAAATACTACACATTAAATTATAGCATCTCATTCTTAATAGGATGAGATGCTATTTTATATATCCCTAAAAGGAATGAATTTAGACTTCCTATGTCGAAATTTACTTAGCTTATATTTTAGCTAAAATGTGGAATGTGGGCGATACGTAAATAAAAAACAATCCTAGAGTGTTTGCTAGGATTGTTTTTTATTTAATGTTGATTATTTGTAGAATACTTTATCAACGTTATATTTTGCTTTATATTCATTGATAATATATGTTTCGTAAATTTCTCTTTCTGTTGGATCTTCTACGATACATGCATCAATGCGGTATACTTCATCACGATAGTTTTTGATTGGTGAAACATTGTCTTCAAAATGCTTTTTAATACGTTGTCTAATTTTACGAGCTTTTCCTACAAAAAGAAGTTCGTCATTAATATTGTAAAACATAAAAATGCCGCCTTTATCTCTTGGGAACAAGTGGAAATCAATAAAACCATTAATTGGAGTAATGATCGGCTCGTCTCCTTTAATAACTTGTTTACGTTCAGTAATTGAAACATCTGCTTCAGGGATATTAATTTTAATCAAGTTCATTCACGTCCTCTTTTATTATAAAGATAAATAATAGCATAAGTATGTAAGAAAAGCTATGTTCTACATTATATTTCATTTTATAATCCAAATATTATAGGTATATCATGCAAACTCTTTTTCCAAATCATATGATTGTTTGATTCTCCCCAGTAATTCTTTAGTACATAACTAGGCTTTCCAAACTTTTTCGTCCATATACTTTGCGCTTTTTTATATCCACTATCTAAACAATATTCTGTTATTCCTCTGCTAAGTAATGTAAGATACATTGCATTTAGTAATAAACTCCCTATACCCTTTTTTTGATACTCAGGAAGGATAAATACAGTTCCTATTTCATACAAATTCTTAAGTACACCGCTTGTACAACTATTAATCAATGTACTTGCTGGACCAATTTCAATTGTTCCAATGATTTTATCGTTATTTGTATCTATCGCTAATAAAAAGTAACGATTTTCTCCATTACTATCAAAATCATTTTTCAAATATTGCTTTTTCGAGTTAATTTCATTTTCTATGTCATCTACTAATTGTGATAACCCTTCGTCTTTATATGTATTCGTAATAACTATACGGAAAAACAAGTATAGTTCATCTATATCATTCGAATTCGGCCTTCTAATCGCAACATTAGTCATGAATTAATTCTCCAATCTATGAAAATATCCGAGAAAAGTTTAGATTGTAAATGTATTTTGTACTACACAGTAGCCTTATCATATTTACGGATTCTTTTTAAACTTGTATGGCATCACACGTATATTTGTTCGAAAATATTTTATGACATTATTAATACAATACTTTATATAATCTATTCATCATTATTTTACAAAGACCTGCATAGATCCAGCAGTATAGAAAGCTCAGTATAAATATTAATGAAATAATTTTCAAATCCATAGTTGTATGAACAGTAGGACCGAGTACTGGAAAACGGAAAATATCGAGAACGATCATAATACCTATAAGTAGGCATATCGCCGAAAAAGAAACCACCCATATTCTCCTCTTTAATTGTAAAAAGGATATTCCTAACGCTATACCTAATAAGCCAGTAGTAAAAGGGAAAACAAATAGTTCGCTTGGTTGAATAATAAATAGTAGGAAAATAGTAAGGACATAAGAGAGTATTCCCTCACGAATAGAATAACAAATAGCAAAAAAAATCGGTAACGTCGCAAATGGACTAATGAATAACCCTATACCGGGAATTAAGTTCCCTGCTGCTTGAAACATGGTAGCCAGTGCACTCATTAAAGCTGTAATTACTAACTTATTTACAATGGACAACTTTCTTTTATGAACAAAGTACGCATCCTGCTCTATCATCAGTTGATACCAATAACGGACAAATCGATTCATCAAAATACCCCCTAAAGATACCTAATTCATCACTTACTATATTATTCATACACTCGTTGTTTATGTGTTACTTTCTGCTGGTTACCGCTCACTATACAATAGTCGTTTATACATAGAAGTAATTTTAGGGGGACAAAAGATCGTGTATTTTGAAAAATGTAGACTGAGAGTTTATATCGTATCAAGGAACAATTTCAAAAATAGTACCTTTGTTAAAATCAGTAACTTTCATAGAACCGTAAACTCCTAAATATAATCTACTTTGATCTAAGTTTGTTCCCAAACTAACGTAATAAGCTGATTGAGACCCAAAATCATAATTGGTTTCAATAACTTGAAAATCATTACGTTTACCGTTTATATCTGCTCTAGTATAAGCTAAAACACCTTTAACTGGAGATTGAGATTCTTCTTTCTTGGCGAGATCAGTAAACACAACGCTACCCGTTAAATTCGGGATTGCAGTTCCCATATATGGCTGGACTCCTGTAAGTGCAGTTCCTCCAAATTTATCTGGTCTAGAATCTTTATGAAAATAACTAATTAGAGGCTGTATACGATTCGCTGATGTTTGTATTGTTTCATCATAATAAGTCATTGTTCTCTCATCCAAAGTCGGATTTTCAGAACAGTGTTTTATAAAAGAGGTGGGCAAATCTCCTTCCCATCCTCGCCACCCAAAGTTAATAACCCCTTCTTGATTAGAAGTAGATCTCATTAAATACGTTTGAACAAGTTCGGTAACCGGTATCGGTTTATATTGAACAAATGAAAAAATAGACTCTAAAATATCCTGTCCGACATTTCCAGCATATTTTACATATTGATTATAAAACCTTTGAAATGAAATACCTGTTATATTCCGAACTCCTTTCGCAATTAATGTAAGTGTTTCTTGTATGGATAAAGGAAGTTCATTAAAACGTGTAATAACTGGAGGATTACTTATGAATGTATTTTTACTTATATCGATTTCAATTATTTTACCCGCTATTTCTAAATCATCTTGGCTTAAATTAAACGGATCATATCCCGATCCACCATCTCCATTTGTAAAAACAAGTTTTTCAGTCTCCGGTGAAAAGTTTAAACTATTGACTCCGTTATGATTAAAAAATGGCCTTCTTATATTGAGTAATGTTCTTCGTTTTTGAGGTTGACCATGTGATTGTAAAATCCATTCCTCAACTGTATCGATATGATCATATTGAGTATCTCTATTTACCCACTTTAAGTTTAAAGTTTTAGGGTCACAAGGGTTCGGTTTAAATTGTTCGGAAAGCGCACCCGGACCTTGAGTTCCAGCTACTGAATAATGAAGATAAAATAAACCGTTTTGATAAAATTGTGGATGAAACGCTAGTCCTAGCAATCCTCGCTCATCATAGCCACTACTAGAAACACCTTCTTCAGATGTGCCTAATTTAATTATCCGCTGACGAATATTTAAAAATGTCTTTACAATTTCGTCTCCGATGTAAAAAATCTCTCCTAATTGGGTTGCAATAAATAGTCTTTCAGTTGAATCGCCTGGAAGTATAGTTGTTTTTATCACGGTCGGTAAATTTATATTATGAACAATGGGTCGTAAACTAACTTTAACTTTTGTCAATTAACTTTACACCCCTTTTTATGCTTTTTTATAGAAAAATATGATTAGAGTAGTTCTATTAGTATCAAACAACCAATATTCCTTTTTATTATAAATTTGTATATAATATAATTATAAATAATCTAGGGGACGAACTATGACAATCGTACTACAAATCATTTTACCACTAATTTTCGCAGTGTTTTTATTTACCCTCTATCGTAATAAGAGGTTTGGATCAGCTTCATTCCTTTTAGCAGTCATGATTGGGATTTTCGGTTTAGAGAACATTTTTCAATATACTAGTTTAACAGATCATGCTGTTTATCCATATTGGGGCAGTTTAAAGGCTGTAATCATTATTTTATCAGTGGTGTTTTTATTCAAAAAACCCCCCACTCCATATAGTAATTAGCTATAAATAAAAAAGATTAGGAGCGAATCCTAATCTTTTTTTGTTATTCAATTGCTCCAGCAACATCATAATCATTTAAATCTAATTCAATTGGTTGTCCTAACGCCAGTTTAGCAAGTTCTGAACCTAAGTATGGACCAGCAGTTAAACCTGAAGCTCCTAATCCGTTCGCAACGAGAATACCTTCAAAGTTAGGTAAAGGTCCGATAACAGGTAAGAATCCTGGCGTAAACGGTCTGAATCCAACTCTCGTTTCAAGCATTGTACTATCTTCCAAACCAGGCGCAACTGTTAATGCTTTATGGAATACTTCATGTAAACCACCTGCTGTTACACGATGATCGAAACCAGTATCATTCTCATGCGTTGCACCAATTACGACATGACCATCGTCAAATGTTAAAATATATTGATCGTTTGGCGGCATAACAACTGGCATATTTTCTGTTGCTGTATTATCCATTTGTAAATGAACAATTTGTCCTTTTTGGAACGTAACTAAGAAATTAATTCCTAATGGGTTCAAGACTTCGTTTGCCCATGCGCCTGCAGTTACAATAACTTTTTCTGCTAAAATTGTTTCATCGTTTACGTTAACTCCAGTAATATGATTCTCTTCACGGACTAATATGGCATCTCCTTTTATAAAAGTTGCACCATGTTTTTTCGCAGCGCTTATTAATGCGTTGCGTAATAATCTTCCATTTACTCGTGCAGCACCACTAATGTGAACAGAACTATATTCTTCCGATAATGCCGGGAATAATTTTTTCGTTTCTTCAGCTGATAAGCGAGTGATCTCACCGATTTCTGGGGCATCTTCACGTCGTTTATAAGCTCGCTCTTCCATTTGATCTAACTTTTTCTCGTCAGTATGTAAACTAATTGCACCTACACGGCTATATCCTGTATCCGTTTCACCGTCTTCTTCTAATTGCTGAATTAACGAAGAATAGTAACGTGCACCGCCTTTAACGATTTTAT
This sequence comes from Bacillus cereus group sp. BfR-BA-01383, assembly GCF_022663495.1. Classification (NCBI taxonomy): domain Bacteria; kingdom Bacillati; phylum Bacillota; class Bacilli; order Caryophanales; family Bacillaceae; genus Bacillus; species Bacillus cereus group sp. BfR-BA-01383. The sequence continues at coordinate 122,750 of NZ_JAKUFP010000006.1, read as the reverse complement.
ACCATGCTTTATTACGACGTTGTGAAAGCCATGGACAGACAATACCTGCTGCTGCATCAGTTGCTTGACCTAATTGTTGGCGATCAACGATAGTAACGTTTTCACCAGCCTTAGCAAGATGATAAGCAGTAGACGCTCCTAAAATTCCCGCTCCAACTACAATATACGATTTCATTTCAAACACCTTTTCTCTTTTGCTAATTATGTAAATATAAGAACATTCCTTAGTATAAAGGAAGGACTACTTTTTTCAATGTACTCATCGCAATTAATTGTTGCATCAATGTGACTTTCCTAGTCGTTATTTTTTCTTCTTACGGAATAATTCAATTGTTTTATAGCCTTGTGAAAGGATTTCAATCATTTTCTCAAGACGTTTTTCACGTGTTTTTTCTTGTTTCACAGAAAATAAATTACGTGCCCAATCTTTTTGATATCCAGGAGTTAAACTTTGATAAAACTTAAGCTCATTTGGATGATTAGTTAACAATGCTTCAACATCTTGAATACGATCTGCATAATCAGCAACACATTGACTTGCAGCAGGGGTTTTCTTTGCCTTTTTTTTTTCACGTTTTAAACCTACAACAGTAAAGACGTCATCCATACTTACCATTCGCGCAAATTTAATATCACTCTTTCCTACATACCCATCATCGCCAACCTGTAATGCTGGAAACATCTCATCACGATGAATAAACGAACTGTAACGAGAATTACCTTTTTTCGGATATGCGAAGAATACATAACCTTTTTCAATTAGTAATTCTTCATTACTAATAATAAAATTCGTTTGTTTCACCATTTCATCAAGCGTTTCAACAAAAATAAAAATAGCATCATGTTCTTTTGAAAATGTAGTTTCTTTACCTGTAAAAATGTCATAATCACTTGGTTCGTTAATAACGACCATATTTGTATACTTATTAAGTTTCAATTTATCAATTACTGACATAATAATCTTCCTTTACATCTAATATTCATTGTATATACTTTTTTATACTGTTCTAGTGTATTATATCTATTAAGAAAATCAAACTTTAAATCGTATCATTCTGTTGCAAAAAAACATAATTCTTTACTAGAAGGAGTAGTTTTATGCCGTATGTAATCCGAGATGAAGGACTAGTTTTGCAAGGAGACAATGGAAAAGAGCCAGTTTTCCATACATATGAAGAGGCTGCAGAAACGTTAAAAACATTAACTATACCGCAGTTTCCGAAGCATATTAGACGAAAACCATTTAAACCAAAAATAATAAAAATAGCCGATTCTGAATAAGAACCGGCTATTTGTTTATTCATAATTTAATAGTAAATAAAGTATATAAAAGCTCTCTATATTGAGTTTCTGTAATTTCACGCTTAGTTTTTTCCCCATAAACAATTTCAGTTAAACTAGTATTCGTTAAAGAGACATGGCCAAAGTTTGTCAACTTTACTGCAATCGGTCCTTTATTGAAAATAGACTTCTCATCTTCAATCACCCTTTTTTGAACATTGTTTACTATTGACTCATCAATAATACGATTATAAAAGGCATGACAAACTTTCCATTCTCCATCAACAGCTATTCTTTCTAGAACATAATTTCCTTTACTAGTCTCTTTTCGTCGCACTCGATACGAACCGTTTTTAGAAGAAACAACCTCACCAGTAAACGGAACTGGCACAAGTGGTACTGATGAAGCAATACCTACATCAATTAAGTACGATACATTATTATAATTTAAAATAATTGTTATATGCCCATCCTCAAGTGCCCAAGCATTTATATCATTTTTATATACGGTACCTAGCGCGAGTTGTACATCATAACCGCAATCTTTTAAAAAATAGTAAAAAAGAGTATTTAATTCATAACAAAGTCCGCCGCGGGAATTCGTTAAAATTTTCTCCTGTAAGTTTTCCAGAGAAATTGTATTTGTATTACCTGCTATTACATCTAAATTTTCAAACGGTATTGTATGTGCAAATGCTAAAAGTATTGCATTCAATTCCTCAAACTCTATTTCCGTACGTTTTTCAAGGTTCAACCTTGTAAAAAGCTGTTCTTGTAAACTTGTCATATTCAGCACCCCTTAAAAATTATAAGTTAAAATAGTATATGCTGATTGTATATTTGACGAAGTACTGTAACAATGAACATTTCGTATAACTGTACCGGTACAAAAAAATCTAATTCGCAAGCTAGCTTAATATAAGAATTAAAAGAAAAGGCACCATTACAAATGCCTCTCCTTTAATCTGGGATACGCAACGATGACTTCTTTTAGGAGTAAAAAGCTATGAATATAAATTTAATAATTTATCTATAGGTAAATTATTAATATCACTTAAATCAACAAAATATTGAAGCTGCCACATTTGGCTCTTTTTAGCTTGATTGCTAACAGGGGTATCCCAAATAGGATAAATTCTCATAGCCATCTTTCCTTTTTGACTTTGAGTTTTCAATATTTTTTCTTTAAAAAGAATCTCTTTCGGGAAAATAAATTGTCCTAGTTTATTATCGTCCATACAAGTGATAACTAATAAGTCAGGAGCAGAATCATAAGAAAATGCTTGATTCTGCATGTTTTCATTTTTCACCCAAAAAGAAACAAATTGACCAATTTTATTAGAAGTAATTTTTGATACTCTAAAACGTATCGTTTTGTCATTCAAGTGAAATAACGCCCCTGCATACTCTGAGTTTTGTTTTTCTTCTTTAAGATTAGTAATCATTAAATTATTAGGTTTATACACTATATTATTTAAATTTTGGATTGTATCATTAAAATTATTCAAGAAAACTCCCCCTTTTAGCCTTCTCTTAGTTTATCATAAACATCAGCTCTAATATATTGTATAGGTTGAATGTAGTAGTCATAAGCGACGTGAAAAGGGGTATTTTAGCAGGATATACTTATTACTTCAATGTACTTAATTTTTCAATTGCTTGTTGTTCAGTTCCTAAGTAAAAAATATCATTTCCTTTATTACATTCATAAATAAAGTCTTTTAGGCTTTTACTAGTGTATATAGAAAAATCTCCAACGATAGCAATCTTTACCTTGTAGTTTATAAACTTTTGAAGAATTTCACCCACAAGACGTGTTTTTAAGTCAAAGAAACTTTCACTTATTAATGATTTATGGATAATAATCCGCCTTGAATCTACTTCATATTGAACTGTTGCTATAAAATCCAATGCAGATTGAACGTCGGATATTACTACCGTATCGTTTCTGACTACGGCAATATTTATTCCGCCAATTACTATTTTCTTTATTTCCATAGTCCCACTCCTTTATAATTTACACATTGTGAAGCTCTTAATATTAATCATGGATCAAATTAGCTAAAGCTATTGAAACGGCCTCTTTTTTTTATAAATATATTTTTTATATTTCACATACGGTCAATGAAATTAATAGCAACCTCTTTTTTGATATTTCTGCAAATTTATCTCTCCAAATTGTTTTTACTTGTTATAAAAATATTGTGGAGTAACATAACTTAACAAACTATCAAAAGTATTAATCTCAGCATATGGTTGTATTTCGGTCGTATTCTTGATCATATGAGGGTTAAACCATATGCCCTTTATATTTACATTTTGACAACCGGCAATATCTTTTTCTAAGTCATCTCCAACAAATAGTACATCTTCTGGTTGCACATTAAGCATATTTAATGCTAATTCAAAAATGCGCTTGTCAGGTTTACTACATCCTGCTTCTTCAGAAATAATGATTGTATCAAAATACCTATTTAAATTCGTGTTAATTATTTTAGCTTTTTGCCTCTGAGTTGAGCCATTTGTAATTATGCCAACTTTAATATGCATCTTTATATTATTTAAGAAATTAATAGTATTTTGGTTTATAGAAAAACATTTAGGGAAATTATTATTCCAAAAATCTTGAATGCAATTGCGTGGCAATCTAGATTTGGGTGGGAATTCATCAAATAAAGATTCCAAAACTGTCGTTTTATCACTAATGCCGTATTCCCTTTTATCGTATTCTTTGAATTTTTGTAGCATGTTGGTTTTAACAATATCACTAACATCCCCATAACATTTTTCTAAAACAATTAAAAATAATTTATCTACTGCCTTATCCCTATCAAGTAAAGTATCATCTAAGTCAAATAGCATTGCTTTATAACCTTTCAAATGATTTCACAACCTTTCATAAATATTTCGTGTATTATGAATGATTCAGGTTATTTATTAGGTACTTCAAACAAATAAACATGATCATTGTAAAGTTGACTTTATGTTATTAATTGATATTTTTATTCTTTCTATACGGTCAATGAAATTAAACGCAATCTAAGCTCCATCACCTATTTTTATTCAATTATTTTTGTGTGTTTTTTATTGGTACATATAAGTCAATCTTTAACTTTCCTTCTAGGTCTACTGATACATTATTCATGCAAAACTCCAGATTATCTCTATCATAATCTGCATCATACTCACTATTTGTTATCCACTCTCCATATACGTATTGATATGCTATATTCAAATGATATGGCTTGTCATAAAAATGGTATAAAGCGTATAAACCTCCCTCTAATCTTTTAAATTGCACCTCTTGATGATTTTCTTTGTCGAAGTTTACCGGAATTGTAACGCAAGCATCATGCCTACAGTTATGAATTTTAACTAATTCAGGATTATCTAGTGAAATTCCGATAAATGATTGCTCTGGTGGATAAAGTTTATTTTCATTTGACCAATTTAATAACTTATCCCAATGATCTTGCGGTTCAAAGTAACTTCCAATCCGTCTAATAAATGCCACTTCGAATGGTGGTAATTTTTTTATAACAACTTTCATTTACATCAGCTCCCTCTATAAATATCTACTCCGTTTATTTAGCCTTCTTTAATATTTATTCCTTCATAAATAAAACAAGTTCTCTAATTACATAAATCTTAATTGAAATATGATCGCTTACTACTACTAAAGTTGTATGTACTTTCATACTTTTATTTGATTTTATATTTTTTCTAAATCGATATATTAATAATAAGAAAACGAAAGAATAAAGGAGAATTTAAATTGATAAAAGGATTATATGAAGCACATTTACCAGTTAGTAATTTACAAAACTCTATTGAATTTTATGAAAAACTAGGATTGAAATTAGCTTGGAACGATGAATCGACAGCATTCTTTTGGATTGAAGAAGGGAAAAGTTGGCTAGGATTATGGGAGGGATCTGAACATGAAACGAAATATCACCCTTCTTTGCGACATATTGCATTTCGAGTATCTTATGAGGATTTAAAGGAATCGTTAAATTGGTTACAATCACTTCACATTAAAGCTGTTCCGTTTGGAAGTAATAAATCTATTGAACCATTTGTCCGTCCACATCAAGGTAATGCATCTGTTTATTTTGTTGATCCAGATGGTAATAGTTTAGAATTAATGTGTCATATCATTGTGCCGAATGAATTAAAACATATAACCGATAAATTATCCTTTCAAGTTTGGGAGCAACTGATTAACGACACATTTTAATTTTATACTTATAAAAGAGTGACTTCTAATGTAAAGAGAATTAGAAGTCAATTCAATTCATTTCACTGCTAATTAACTACGTAGGATAATAAGTTGTTTCTTAACGTTCTTCTAACATGAATTAAATGTAAAAAATCACCCTATTCATTCATTTTTTATGCGTATGTATGTACATTTGTTAATTTATTCGATATATTATGGGTATTGAATGATTACGAAAAGTTTATAGGTCGCTTATTTAACACCTTATATTTTTATATCCGTGAAAACTACAAAATGTATGAAAATCCATTTGTCAAATGAATTTAATGCGGAAGGAGGTTTGTGGTTACTTCATTAGGGTATAATAATCAGTTTTGAACTGATAAAAATATAGGAGGCGACATAATGTTTCGTACGATTTCAAATTTCATGAGAGTAGCTGAGATAAGAAACAAAATTCTTTTTACACTAGCGATGCTAATTGTTTTTCGAATTGGCACGTTTATTCCAGTTCCTCATACTAACGCAGAGGTATTAAAGGTACAAGATCAAGCCAATGTTTTAGGTATGCTGAACGTATTTGGCGGAGGAGCACTGCAACACTTCTCAATCTTTGCTGTAGGTATTACACCATATATTACAGCTTCCATCATAGTACAATTACTACAAATGGACGTTATACCTAAATTTTCAGAATGGGCAAAGCAAGGAGAAATGGGCCGTAAGAAATCAGCTCAATTTACTCGATACTTTACAATCATTCTCGCATTCATACAATCCCTTGGGATGTCTTATGGTTTTAATAATATAGCAGGTGGACAATTAATAACAGATCAAAGCTGGACTACATACTTATTTATTGCGACAGTTTTAACTGCTGGTACTGCATTTTTACTTTGGTTAGGTGAACAAATCACTGCTAAAGGCGTCGGTAATGGTATCTCAATGATTATCTTCGCAGGACTTGTTGCAGCGATTCCAAATGTTGCAAATCAAATTTATTTACAGCAATTCCAAAACGCAGGCGATCAGTTATTTATGCATATCGTAAAAATGGTTTTAATTGGACTCGTAATTTTAGCGATAGTTGTAGGTGTTATTTACATCCAACAAGCGGTTCGTAAAATACCGATTCAATATGCAAAAGCTGTATCAGGAAACAATCAATATCAAGGAGCAAAAAACACTCATTTACCTCTTAAAGTAAATAGTGCTGGTGTTATTCCAGTTATCTTTGCTTCCGCATTTTTAATGACGCCGCGTACAATTGCGCAGCTCTTCCCTGATTCAGGCGTATCAAAATGGATAATTACGAATTTTGATTTCGCACATCCAATTGGAATGGCGCTTTATGTTGGCCTTATTGTTGCTTTTACATATTTCTACGCATTTATTCAAGTAAACCCTGAACAAATGGCTGAGAATTTGAAAAAACAAAACGGTTATGTTCCGGGGATTCGTCCTGGTAAATCAACAGAGCAATATGTAACTAAAATTTTATACAGACTAACATTTATCGGTGCAATTTTCTTAGGGGCAATTTCAATATTGCCGCTCGTATTTACAAAAGTTGCTGCATTACCACCTTCTGCTCAAATTGGTGGTACAAGCTTACTTATCATCGTCGGTGTAGCATTAGAGACAATGAAGACTTTAGAAAGTCAGCTTGTGAAACGTCATTATAAAGGTTTTATAAAAAAAGCGAATTAAGTATAAAAACACAGTTGGTTATTTTTCCAACTGTGTTTTTGATTCTACTACCTCTAATTTTCCCACTAATGTACCAATGACTTTTTCCAAGTTCATTATTTTTTCTTCTAAGGCTTGAATGCGTTTATTGCTATCATCTACATCATTATATTTTAAATGATCATTAGAAACTTTGAACTGCTCCCCTAATTCGGAAGTGATATTTTCAATAGTTGATTTTGATTTTTCATTATTATTGGTTCCATTTGTATTTGATTTTAATTCAAATTGAAGGTCATATGTACTTCCAGTTACTTCTTTGGCTATTTGCGAAATTAAATCTTTATAAGACTGTTCAACCCACTTTTGTTGGAATTCGTTTTCAAAATAAATGATCAATGAATCTTCATTTATTCTGGCTGTCGTTTCTTTGACCCATGTTTCAAATGAAGGTCTTGAAATGATTACTTGGATTTTATCTTTTATTTTATTCCAAATTGTTTTTGATTCCTCTTGTCCGGAAGTGAGTTGGTTATTTTGCATGTGATGAATCTGTGCTATAGAAGTAGCATTTGATTCTATTTCGAACCAAATTTGATATTCTTCATTTGTAATTTTCTGTACGGTACTTGAAATTAAACTCTTATACTCCCCTTCAAGCAAATCACGATGAAACACATCTTCACAAAAGATTATTAATTTATTATCTTCAATAATAGCATTTGTATTTCTAATCCATGTCATAAATGTTTTCTCTGCTACTTTTGGCCTTAATACTTTCTTTACTTCATCCCAGCTATTAAGCCTTTCTTTTTGAACATCTTTCAACTTAGATGGTTCGCCATTACATAGATCAAACTGAATTTCAAACGTCGTATTATACATTTCTCTTAATGTATTAAATACTAATTCTTTGTAATGAGATTCTAACCAGTCACGCGCAAATTCATTCGGACAATAAATTGTTAATATATCCTCCTCTAAATAAACAGTAGTATTAGTAAACCAAGTTTCATATGATGGTTTTGAAATTTGTGGTCGAATTTTTTCCTTTACTTCAGTCCAATTCATTTTCATAATAACTCCCCTCTTTTTACAGTTCTCTTTCATATAGCTTAATAATATTACGCCTTTCCAATAAATAAAGTCAATCCGTATCGTTAATAAAATGAAAGCCGCCCTATTATATACAGGGCGGCTTCTTTATACAACTACATTTCCTTCTCAAATAATCTCCCTTGTTTGAAATAAGTCCGGAGTGTGGATCGATTAGCCAAAAATACACCACCCAAAATGAAACAAGCACCTATTCCCATTGTAGGGTTTAAAGGTTCTCTTAATATGATATATCCTACAATAATAGCAATTAGTGGTGATACATATAGCCACGTTGCTGGGAATACAGGATTCGTTTTCGATAAGAGCCAGTAATATAATCCGTGCCCACCAATTGATCCGATAAAGATGAGATATAAAATAGGCCACTGTACACTCCATGAAGCGAATAAAGTTACATTCGGTTGTTCTACTATGATGGATACAATTAGTAATAAAACTCCTCCGTAAAACATTTGAATACCATTAATGAGAAATGGTGATACATTTTGTAAATCCGAAAGTATTTCTTTTGATCGAATAGAGCCTATTCCGTAAAATAACTCTCCTATAATTAAAACAAAACAAGCGATACTCCATATGAGACTTACTTCTTGGTGCATTCCAGGTAAAGAAACAAAAACAACACCTATTAGTGCAATAATTAAAGCGAAAAGTTGCTCTTTTTGTAATTTTGTCTTATTCCTCTTTGCCTGTAATAACAAAATCATCATCGGTCCTGTAGCAGATAGAACAGCAGCTAACCCTGAAGAAATATATTGTTCCGCCCAGTACAGTGATGCGAATGTCATGAACGTTAAACAAAAACCAGCATACATAATGCGTTTTGAAAATACATGTGGCATAATCTCTTTTCTTTTTAACTTAAATATAATCATCAGAATTACTCCTGCTAAAAAGAAACGAATTCCTGCTGAAAATAATGGAGGCGCTCCTGCTTCAATTCCGATTTTTATCGTTAAAAATGTTGTTCCAAAAATAATACATACTAAAATATAATTGAAAATGACCATCTTTCTTCCTCCTTTTTACTCTTAACATGAGTATAGAAGGTATGGTGTATAACAGTGTATCTATGTATATAACAGTTACCTAAAATCGTAGTTGATTCTATATATATTTTTCGCTTTAATTAAATAAAAACGAAAAAGGTGAAACCATGAAGATTGTCCTTCGTAAAGAATCCAACATCCCGTATTACAAGCAAATATATATGCAAATCGTTGAAAGAGTACAAAGTGGCATACTTTCGCATGGTGACTCACTTCCATCTTTACGCTCTATGGCCGAAGATTTACAGATTAGCCTATTAACTGTTCGTAAGGCGTATAAGCAGCTAGAAAAGAAAGAATATATACGCATTGAACAAGGTAAAGGTGCCTATATACATAAACATGTAAAGAAAGATTTCAAACCAATTCCGTATAAATGGCAACAAACGAAAACGATTAATGTTATGCGATCTCAATATGCAATGAATCAGCACCGGAAATATTACGATTTTTCACAAGCGATTTTATATCCTCGTTTATTGCCAAATCCATTCTTGGCAGACGAAATGCATAAAATACTTAATAAAGACCAGATGATTCTAGCAACTTATGGGCCAGTTCAAGGCGATTATGAACTGCGAGTTGAAATAGTAAATTACTTAAATGAACACCAGAAATTAGTGACAGACCCATCTCAATTATTAATTACAAGCGGAGCACAACAAGGAATTGATTTAATTGCTCAAACATTATTAAAACCTGGTGATATTGTATTAGTGGAAAGTCCCTGTTACAGTGCTGCGCTTGATATTTTCATCAATAAAGGTGCTCAAATTATACCTGTTTCTCTTGATAATCATGGAGTTCGCTCCGACTTAATCGATGATATTTGTCAAAGTAAAAATCCCGTTTTATTGTATACGAATCCAACTTTTCAGAACCCAACAGGTACTGTAATGAGTAAAGAACGGAGAATGGAACTTATAGAACTAGCAGCGCTATATGAGTTTTTTATAATTGAAGATGATTCTTTCGGAGAAATATATTTTGAGGGTGCGACTGTTCCCCCTCCTATCAAAAATTTTGATACAAACGGCCACGTAATATATATAAAAGGATTTAGTAAAACGTTAGCACCAGGACTGCGTATCGCATCGCTTATTGCCGATGGCCCTATTTTCGAATGGTTATATGCTGTAAAAGGTTCAATGGATATCGGTAGTCCTTTATTAACACAAAAAGCACTTCTACCGTTTTTACGTGCAGAACGTATGAAAAATCATTTAGAAAAATTACGTACGGCTTTACAAATTAGACGTGATATAACTACTGATGTTTTATCACCACTTAAAGAAATACGCTTTGAAATACCAAATGGTGGCTTTAATTTATGGATTACTCTTCCTGATTCGATAGATCCCTTTAACTTATTACAAAAAGCAAATGAAGTAGAGGTGTCTTTTTTACCAGGAACAGCTTGTCTATTACATAACGATATAAATAATAACCAATTCAGGATTAGCTATTCTATGTTAAATGAAAAAGATATGTTGATTGGTTTAGAGAAATTACATGATACAATAAGAAACTATAAACTTTAATAACATATGCACAATCCTTGTAAGCTAACAAGTAAATACCCCAAAATATTTTTGTTTTGGGGTATAATGAAATTTTGAAGTATCCTAAATCATTTTTATTCAAATCAATTTACAATTATTTTTTTATTCCACTTTCATTACAATCTTACCTCTAACATGTTTACCTTCACTCAAGATATGAGCTTCTCTAACGCCTTCTTCATTAAACGGCACAACCTTACTTATAATTGGTTTTATTTTTCCTTGTACAATTATATCTGATAGTGCTTCTAATTGCTTTCCGTTTGGTTTTAGCCATAAAAAGCCTGATTTTATCCCTTTTACTTTTTGAATTGGTTCATAGACAATCGAAACTAAAACACCACCAGATTTTATAATTTGAAAACTTTTTTCTTGTACTTCCCCACCTATTGTATCTAATACAATATCAAAATCTGATAGTAATTCTTCAAATTTATCTTTTTTATAATCAATAACGAGATCTGCCCCTAAAGAATTTAAAAACTCTTCATTCTTACTACTCGCAGTTGTCGCAACAAAAGCTCCAAATGATTTTGCGATTTGGATTGCTAAACTTCCAACTCCACCAGCCCCAGCATGAATGAGCACTCGGTCATGTTCTTTTATTTTTGCGTAATCTACAAGGCTTTGCCACGCTGTAAGTCCTGCAAGAGGAATCGAAGCTGCCTCTTCGAAACTTAGGTTAGTAGGCATATAGGATACTAAATCTGATTTTACTGTAATGAATTCAGCATAAGAGCCCTTCCCTATATTTTCAGGTTTCGTAAACACTTTATCTCCTATTTTGAAACAATCTACATCTACCCCAACCTCTTCAATAACGCCAGCTACATCTAATCCTAAAATGATTGGAAATGAAAAGTGCAGTTGTTCTTGTAAGTCTCCTTTTCTTATTTTCCAATCAACAGGATTAACAGATGTTGCGAAAATACGTATTAATACCTCGTTATTCTTAACAACCGGTTTTAAAACTTGTCTTTCTTTTAATTCTTCAACACTACCATATTGATCTATAACAATCGCTTTCATTTCCTCTCCTCCTTGCTGTTTATTTTAATAACATACAAATATTTCTCAAATTTTTTTGCCTTGAATTATCATAAACTTATTTTTGGGGGTAATTATGCAAGAAACTAAGCAAATCTTACACACACCTTAGAGTTATTCAAAATTGTATTTTTAATTAAATTCAAAAGAAACGGAGAGAATTCTATGACTGAAAAGATATTTAAAATAAACGGGATTGATATATGTACAGAAAGCTTTGGTAATCCTAATAATCCTGCTATTTTATTAATTATGGGAGCTACTTGTTCCATGGTTTACTGGGATGAAGAGTTTTGTGAACAGTTGGCTAACACAGAGAAATTTGTTATTCGCTTTGATAACCGTGATGTAGGACGCTCTGTTACATACGAACCTGGAGCTTCAAATTATACAGTAACAGACATGGCTGAAGATGCAATTGGGGTACTAGATGCGTATCATATTGATAAGGCTCACCTATTTGGTATGTCATTAGGTGGTATGATTGCTCAAATTGCTGCTGTAAAACATCCTGAAAGAATTTTGACACTAACTTTATTAGCGACTAGTGTTATAGGATCTGATAACAACACTCGCGATTTACCTCCAATGGATGAAAGAATTTTAACGCATCACGCAAATGGCGCGCATTTAGATTGGACAAATAAAAATGCTGTCACAGAGTATTTAGTTTCAGGATCTCGTCTATTATGTGGATCAAAACGAACATTTGATGAAAACAGGGTCTATAAACAAGTAAAACAAGAAATAGAACGAGCTAACAATCTATTAAGTATGTTTAATCACGCTTTACTTCAAGGTGATGATGCTTATGAAGGTGTACTTCATTCGATAAAAACTCCTACGTTAGTAATTCATGGAACAGACGATACAGCACTCCCATTTGAACATGGTCTTGCACTGATTGATGAAATTCCAGATTCAGAATTATTAACTCTTGAGGGAGCAGGACATGAAAATCATCCTGATGACTGGGAAGACATAATTCAAGCAGTTACAGAACATACATCCAAAATGTAAATGAAATCAATAAATAGAAGGGGCACAATATAATTTGTGCCCCTTCTATTTATTGAAATGGCTTCACACAAACAAAAGCCCATCACTGTATCCGTATGTATAGTGATGGGTGTTACCTATATTTTTCTATGTCTAAAAAAACGGACAATCTAATTGATCGACAGATTCCCATGATCTTTTTTTTACGCTCTCGGTGGGTTTATTTGCTTCTAGTGGTACGTTTTTAAAAGGATTTACTTCGATCTTTAATAAGGACGATGGCTCCACATATAATGAGAAAACATGGCTACTGGGTAAAGCTTTTGACACATCAATATCTCCTACTTGTTTAAATAGTTGCTGTGCAGCAAAGAAAAAGAAATTAGTTGGGTTTGATTGTTTATTAAGCCATGCAAGCATTTCAGGTGATACTGATTTATGAATATTGATTTTTACTCGATCACCACGTTTATATCGCCTAGATCGCATACTTCCACCAACTAACTTATCGTTAAGTTTGTAAATCCTAACTCTTTTTGTTTATGCTCTCTATACTTTGGTGAACAAGTGTAGACTAATAATCCTTTTGCATTTGTAAATAATGGATTATCTACAAAGATTACATTTTTCAGGCGTCCTTTTTGTTTTAAAATCATTTTTAAACTGTTTTTAATAATTATTGCGCCCCCGCCATAAATAAATACGTATGGATCGTCTTTCATGTCGTCGATTTTATTTATAATATCTGTTGCAACACGTGCGGCTAAACCTAATAATGCTGGTTGCGATTCCTCAACTAATAATGCATTCCTTGGATGCTTTTCACTTAAATAAATTTGGTTAAATTCTGTAATACTATCAATTGTCTTTGTAGGATATTTCCGATTCCATCTCGTAATAATTTGTAGTAACGTTTCTTTTACACCGTACGATAATCCTTTACTTAACTGCGGACGGAAATTTACCCCTAATGAAACAACCTCTTCTGTCGTCCCCGCGCCAATATCAAAAGACAATAGAGTTTTATCTACAAAATCGATTTCTGAAACTTGATTTTGTTCACATTCTATTTTATGTTTTACAACATTTCCTTCTTCATCATATACAATACCCCACGTCCCAGAAGCGCCCTCAGGCAGGCATTTACAATACTCGATAGAAACATTAATCGTAACATCGTGTCCGTTCGGATAATGGAAAACAACCTTATGATTTCCCATATAACGTTTCGCATTTTCCGCAGCAATTTCTTGTGTAATAAGTTGCATAGGAAGAGCGACCGATAAATCGTATCGAATATTAATATGGCTAGAAGTTGGACTTTGACGCATAGCACTTATCGCTAATCCTGAAAGTATTGTAATAACCATTAACTCATCCGTCGACTTATTCGATTTCTTCTCCACCTCAGTACCTTTTAATTGATCCTGAATTACTTTTTCTCCAACGATGTATCGTACATTATTTAACATTAGTGATGGAGAACTAATGGTCACATCAATGTGATTTTCTAATTCCGATAATGAAACATCAGCCTCATCTAACAATCCTGTAGGTTCTCCTATATATAAAGAATAAATACTTGGAATAAAAATAGGGTCTTGCCCTTTTACCATTAACTTCAAACCGTTATTCCCTGCATCTGCACCAGCTTTTAAAAGAATAGACATAACTACCCCCTAAATTAATCTGACCTCCCTTCCAAATATATGCGAGCCCATTCTTTTACATTCAAATGTAATGTAACTTTTTATTCATCATAAAAACAAAATATTATATACCTACATTTCGAATGTAAAAAGTATTTGACATAATATTTTTCCAATTTTATACTACAATTGTGGAGGTGCAATCATATAATGAATACTAAAAAAACTATTTTTATAATCATTGTTTTAGCGTTACTTGCAATACTTATACATGGCACATATAAATACATTACTGAAGGTTCGATTTTGGGTGGGACGATCTTCGCTGCCTCTTTAATACTTAGCAATTTAATTAATCATATTACATGGGGAGATCCAAACGGCGTATCGAAAGAAAGTCAAGATGAGATGGGACAACAAATTACATATAAGAGCTTTAAAATTTCCTATTTTGTGCTTGTAGTTGTAATGTTTCTTATATTACTCTTCTCAGAAGGATTTTCTATGGGCGCTAATTTAGATGGGGTAAAAAACCTTCCTCTTTTTATCGCACTTTGTTCTTCATTCTTTATTTTTCCTATCGTTGAACTCATTGTTGCCAAACAATATAAATAAAAAGATGAGGTTTTCTATATACAGAAAACCTCATCTTTTTATATTTACAAACCTTCTGCTATCACTTTTACCTTATTCACAGTCCGCCAATTCCTTACTGTAGCTGGTGTATGTAACTTCTGAAACTGGTTCATTAATTTAGAATTCCGAATGCTATTTTTGAAAAACAAATACACAACATTCTCATCTATATAACAATCTTCAGTCTCATTTTTTAGCATAAGCAGCTGATTCTTTTCTTTTTCAGAGAGTACATTTGCTAAAAAGGCAACATGTATACTTTCTCCTTCTAACAATGAATTGGCATCATAAGGGCATTTTTTTATAATATTTATAAATTCCTCATTTGTTCTTAACATGACTGGAACATCAAAATCAAATACGTTTTTAATTTCAGATTGTATGCTTCCCTTTATAAAGCTTATATCTTCCTCTGATTCGAACACGATATTGCCGCTTTGAATATATGTTTTCACTTGTGTTAATCCTATTGATTCAAACATTTGTTTCAATTCAACCATTTTGATTATTTTATGTCCACCAACATTGATTCCCCTTAGTAACGCAATATAAATTGTCATATAATTACTCCTCACATATTCATTGACCTTTCAACTATATTTGTTGACACCTTTATCTTTCTGGATGTTTGCTTTCGTTTTTACTAACATATCATATAATAAAAAAAACTTACTACATGAAAATTCAAGAGTAAGTTTTCAATCTCATTATTTCATTATAGGTAAATGCATTATTATTTGTTGACCAATTGGTCCCATCCTTCTAAACCCTCTATCTTGGAAGCCAACTTTTTCATATAATTTTTGTGCGGGAATATTCTTTTCATTTACAGCAAGTACAACTTCATTTTTTATTGGAAAATAACGTTTTACAAACTCTTGTAATAATGCTAGTGACTTTTCAGCATATCCTTTTCTTTGTTTATTGTAATTTATAGAAAATGATGTTAAAAGTAAAGCGTCTTCATTTTCTGTGAACTCCTGTACTCTATCACCTGTTTGTAATGCGAAAAGACCAACAGGTACACCGTTATAATCTAAAATAACGATTACATTTTTTGTACGATCACTTTTTACTTTTTCCAGTAATTCGCCTGGATCTGATGTGAATTGAACTTGTTCACTTGGTAAAGTAAATGATTGTATAATTTCTTTATACGTCTCCTTATACGGAACTAATTGAATTTCCCCAGTATGTATGTTCATGATCAACTCTCCCATTTTTCAACTAATTAACTTAAACCTTGCTGTACTTTAGAATACACTTTCCCATCTAAAAATATAATTTCAGCAAATGAATTTGGGTCGGTTCCCTTCCAAGCAAAAATTTGTTTAATTTGTGTAGAATGTTCTACCCCTTCTTCTATAAGTAAATTCCCTTCAAAACCGATTAAATCTTTCACTTCAGCATAAGTCATTCCTTCATCTATTTTCGAGAAATGATTTATATTGATAGATTCTTTCTTCTGACTTTCCATCACAGTAGAAGACATCGCTGTTTGTTTTTTCACTTCTTTCTTCTGTTCACACGCTGTCATACTGAAACTTAGGCATAAACTACATACTATAAATGCGCTTTTTTTCATCATAACAGTTGTCCCTCCCAACATAATTAAACCATATATTCCCTTAAAAATAAACTGAATATTTAATGTTATATTAAAAAAGCCCCGTACAATTTAGTACGAGGCTCATTTTACTTATTCAAATGATTATTAGATTGGTCATCCTGTTCTTTTCTTAGTTCTTGTTCTTCATCTTTTGGTAATTGCTTGTCATTATCTTTAATTGGATTCGTTTCTCGATTTTCAATCATATCATTTGGAACTTGCGGCATTACTCGGCCAACAATTGCTGCTAATTCTTCTAGTATACCTTCTCCCGTGTTACCTTTTTTGATTTGTTTTCCAATTTGCTTAAGACGTTCGTACGTATCAATATCTGCTACAACTACTGCGTTTGCACCATCAGGATCATTTTTTAAACTTTCTGCAACAGAGTATTTAATTGATTCTACACGAGTTCTATCTAGTTTTGCTTTTACATCAATACCGACAACAGCATATTTCCCAACTACTACTGCTGTTGCATCATTTACTCCGGGTACACTTGCAGCTAAAGATGCTAAATGATCCGCTGCTTTTTCATTTGGCTTATTTGATTTGTTCGTATAATTAACATTTTTTGTTGAAACATTTTTTTGTTCTGGCTTTTCGTTTGGATTGTCTTTTTTGCCAATGCTACATCCAGTTATAATGAAGCAAAGCATCAACATATATATAATGATTTTCATTATTTTCACCACTTTACTATTAAAGTTTAATCATAAATTTTTTCAACGGATTGCATTTTCTTCACTTTTTCCTCTGCTCCATTGTTTGCGTTAATAAAAATTTGGTACGTATCTTTCCCTAAAGTACCAACAAATTCATAGCAAAGTACTTCATTATGCAAGTCATTTACTACTATAGCTTTTCGCTCCTCCATTACTTTTACATCAGGGTTTATTTTCTTTCTCGCATCCGAAACAGATAGCTTTGCACTAGGGATTGTACGTTTTTGATGTGATGCTAAATATTCTTTCGCGGAAAAACCAACGATTGATCCATCATCTAAAGCAATTTTCATTTGGATTGCTTCTGGGTAAATACGTACACCATTCTCATTTACTACATACGTAAATACACCGATATTGTCGTACTGAGAACTATCATAAAGCTCCATATTGTTAAACTTATTATCCTTTAAAAAAGTCAGTCCTTTACTTCCTGCATCATTTAAACTAATTTTCTGCTCTTTAATTTCTCGATTATTCATCACCCAAATTGGATATCCACCTTTTCCTGTAATATCCATATAATACTCATTATTCGTTGCTGGGTCTTTAATTTTCACACTGTAGAAAGACTCTTTTGCACCTTTTCCACTTTTCTCAACATCTACTTTTTCATTTCCTTTTAAATTCAAAAACGATTTTGCAATTTTCGCTGCTTCATCTTCAGAAATTGCTTTTCCTTCTGCTTCAAATCCACCTTTTTTATTTTTTTGCGCACTTGTAAAGGTCGGTCCAAAATTTGTAGATGAATAGGATGTTACATTCTTTTCAACTGTTTTTAATCCGTCAATAATTGTGTTATCTGCTGGATCGCGATTTGAAGCAAGGGCCAGTTCTACATCCATCCATCGTAAATTATTTTTCAAAACAAGATGCTGTACTTTTCTTAGCTCATCTTGAATATCACCTGCGTTCGAATATAAAGTTTGTAAAGTTTTATACTCTTGATCATTTAACGGTTCTTTTTCTAAATCACGAATGGCTGCACGGTAACTAAAATCACCGATATTCGCTAAAAATTCTTCTGTTTTATTAAACGGCATTAATGTTAATGGTAGTTGACCTACATCAGAACGAGCTTCAGATGTTAAACGCCACACATCCGCTAATGCTGGTGATAAAGATGCACGCGAATTCATTGCAAGCGTTGTCCCAATTTTATCGTGTAACAAATCAACCTCGTATGCTAAATCATGAAATGCACGTTGATAACTGTTTTCCGCTCGAATTAAAACCGCATTTTTCTCTTGATGCTCTTTATAGCCCCAATATCCTGTTCCAACTACACCGACTGTTAATAATACAATGATAATACCTCGTAACATGTTTCCACCTCCGCTCTATTTACAGAAAATATGTTTACCAATCTTTTTAATTTGGGGTCGACTCCAAATCCATTTACTTGTTGCCGTATCTGGGTTGAAATAATATAAAGCATTACCTGTTGGATCCCATCCATTAATCGCATCGAGTACAGCTTTTTTCGCTGTTTCATTTGGTGTTAAATATATTTGTCCATCCGCTACCGCTGTAAAAGCTCTTGGCTCAAAGATTACACCTGATACAGTATTGGGGAATGATGCACTTGTAACACGATTTAATATAACCGCTGCTACTGCAACTTGTCCTAGATACGGTTCACCACGCGATTCTCCATATACTGCGTTTGCCATAAGCTGTATGTCATTTTGAGAATAACCGTTTGGAACATTTATCCCTTTACTTTGTGGCGGTTTATTTTCTTGTGCAGTACCACCGCTACTCCCTTTATTTGTTGTAGTACCTTTATTAGCAGTCGACTTATCATACTTCGTTGCCTTAACAAGCTTCTGCTTCGTTGTAGCACCTGCTAAACCATCTACAGGTAGTCCAAATTTCTCCTGAAAATTCCGAAGTGCCCAGTATGTACCCCATCCGAAAACACCATCTACTTTTCCCGTATAAAATCCGTTATATTTCAAACGAGATTGTAGTTCAATGACATCTTCACCAGATGCCCCTCTTTGAATGACTTGATTCGAAAAGGCTTCTACATTTTTTAATTGTATACTACTGACCATCAAAGATAGTCCTATGAATACAAGCAAAATTGCTATTTTAAAAACTGCTTTTTGACGCATAGATTTCCCTCCTTAATTGCAGAAATTATTTCTTGGTTATGTTTTGTAAAAGCCTCGCTTTTATGTAAAGAAGACAAAAAAATCCAAGCTTATATCGTTGAACGAATATGTAAACAATATACAAAAAGAATAAAAGGAGTTTATTATGAAGCAATTCTTAAAGCGTATCGCACTCGTCATTTTTTTATTAATAACATGTTCAAATATATATACGGAGTCATCAATTGTTCATGCACAGCCGCCTTATGCGAAATGGGGGAAACTCGCTGTAGAAAAGACGAAAGAACAATACCCAAAAGCGGAGATTGTTGATTATCTTCATATAGGTAGAAAGCCAAAAACAGTTCAAGTAACAGTTGAAAAGTTTAAATTGTGGCTACGTGAAAATGGAAAAGAATATGGTGTTTTTGTTGATGTAGAATTTGATACGAAGACGGAGAAATTTATAAAGATGTCGTTTCAGAAGACCAATCGGTAGAATAAAACTTAAAACAATGTGGGCTTCCATACCAGATGATTATGAACCTACACCAATCGGATTTTCGCAAGTTAAATTAAAGAAACCTCTGTCTTTACTTACAGACAGAGGTTTCTTTATATACACATTCAAGACATGCTAGTATTTCATTTTCTTGTATGCTAGCAATTTCACTAAAAGTTTTTCCCTTTTTTAACAAAATCCGAACAATCTCCTAGCTAGCAAAGTATACTTCTCTAGAATAATTTATTGTACCTTTTCTGAAAATGAATTTCATATAGTATTCTGTAGAAAACTTGTGTAAATACGGATAAATTTCTGTTTAAATTTTATACTTTACGTTTTTGTATCTTTGAAAGAAAGATTGATCATTTTAGTCTTCGATTTTCAGGAAATTCTCATGGTTATATTGTATAAAATTACTTATTCTCTTAATAGTAAGACGAGCTATTTCATTAAATTTGATGTGCAAAGGATTAATTGATTCAGAGAGTTCCCTAGTACTGTCAAGATCCTCACGTGTAACAGCAAATTTCTCTAAAGTATTGGGACAATTATATTTTTTAAGAACTAATTCAGTTTCTTCTAGGAGCAGATACATGGGCTCTTCTTTAAAATACCGTAATCCAGTTTTGATTGCTGACCAAATTTTAGGTTGGGCCATAAAATAGGTACTCCACCAATAGAACTCACACTTCGATTCAATTGCATGATCATAATATACATGAAATACAAACAACGCTTTCTGTCCAGCGGTTAGTTCTTTATAAAAAAGTTCTTTTGAAATGGAACTATTTTCTGGTTGTTTAGCCATTCTTTTTTTATACTCCAGAATCAACGGTTTAAAACAAGCATTAAGCAAGGCTTCATCAGCTAAGATTTCGAACTCCTGTCTTTTCATCTGTACTATCATTCAATCACTCCCTATTGATTATATTCCGTTCTATATTTTTTATTTTAAACGACCTGTTTCCTAGAATTTTTACCAGTCCACAAATAGCCCCAATAACAACAGCTATTCCTATACTATATAAAAACACTCTATCATACCCACCTATTCGCGGATCTAAAAACGGATATGGGTACCAATTCACGAATGGACCGCGTACTAAGCTATAGACTACATATAAAAGCGGGAAAATGAGGCAACTCGCAGCCTGTTTCCATGTAATGGTCTTCGTAGGTGGATTTATAACCCAATCTAATATCATTGCAATTGGCATGATGTAGTGCAGCACTGTGTTTACCCAAGGAATCGGTGTTTGAAGTGATTCCTCTAAACCCCTTAACAACAAAAAATAAATAAGACCTGTCGTTAGTATGTATACTGTAGCTGCACCGCGAAGAACTCCAAACTGCTCTGATCGACCAAATGTAGCTGTTCCAATGCTGCTTAAAAGTAGGATGAATGCAACTAAGATGTTACTTTCGATAGTGAAGAAACTAAAAAAATTAGTTGGATTAAACGGTTTTACTTGTGCCCTCGTAACAAATTGAGTAATCAGTGCACTAAACGCTAAAAGGCTTAAACAAAGTCTAAATGCCGCTATCATTTTAGCACTGTTCATAACATATTTCCCTCCTCCCCTTATATATAATGGGAATTTTGTTGCACATGCTCAATAAATAATTTTAATGGAACGAGCCCACGTTTTGGCATATGACTGCTCATTACAGCGACAAGTTCTAACTGCGGAATGATAACAATGTATTGTCCTCCATATCCCATAGCAAAATACATACAATACGGTATGTGAAATCTTTCGTTATTTAATATCCACCAGTGAAATCCATATGCCCCAACGTGCTCATACGTTTTAAATAGAGCTTTACTCGATTCTTTTACCCATTTCGATGATACTATTTCATTCCCCTGCCAATTTCCATTCTGTAAACATAATATGCCTAACTTTAATAAATCTTTAGATTTCATTTTCATACCGAATCCGCCGACATATATACCTTGTGGGTCTTGTTGCCATTCATATTCGCTAATAGCTAATGACTCAAATAAATATCTTTTCGCAAATTGCTTCGTAGACATTCCAGTAGCTTGTTGAATGATGTAACTAAGTAAGTGAGAAGAACCTGAATTATAATTCATTCTCGTACCTATTTCTTCAATAAGCGGCTTTTCTAAAATGTACCTTACCCAGTTATCTGATTCAACAAAATCATTAGGGAATACTACTCCATTTCCGAACTCTTTCCAATCCTCACCCGTAGTCATCGTTAATAAGTGATAAAGCGTCAAATCACTCTTTTCCTCCGGTACATTTTCAATCCACTCTGTAATCGATGTATGTACACTATTTATATATCCTTTATCAATTGATATACCAATTAATATAGATACAATACTTTTTGTAATCGAATTTATTTTATATAAGTTACTTTCACATTCTAACGTTTTATAATACTCAGTAGTTAACTCACCTTTTTGATAAACAAGAAATGTATTCACTTTTTTCTTTTCGAATTTATTTTCTAGTTGTTTGAAATCCAAAAACTTTACCTCCAATTAAATAGTTATTTGATTTATTATATCTTTTTCATTCACTGAGTACATAATTGTGCTCGAATAAAAAAATAAACCTGTCAGCCAAACTGACAGGTTTATTTCTATAATTTCGTACGAACATTCCAAAGCTCTGGGAAGAACTGTTGATCAAGTACTCGTTTTAAATATGATACACCAGAAGAGCCACCTGTTCCTATTTTATGTCCGATAATTCGTTCTACCGTTTTCATATGACGGAAACGCCATTGTTGTAGCCAGTCTTCAATATCGATTAATTTTTCAGCAAGCTGATATAAATCCCAATATTTCTTCACGTCCGCATACACTTCTATCCAAGCTGCTTCTACCGTTGCATCTTCTTCGTAAGGCTGAGTAATATCACGGTTTAACACATCTTTATGAATTGGGAATCCTTCTTTTACAAGTGCTTGAATTGCCACATCATACAAACTTGGTGCATGTAGCGCTTTATGAAGACGAGCGTGTAATTCTGGATCCTTTTCATAAATTTTTAATGCATGTGGCGTTTTATAGCCAAGTGCATACTCAATCATACGATATTGATACGATTGAAAACCTGAAGCTTGACCGAGTGAATCACGAAACTCAATATACTCTGATGGTGTTAACGTCGCAAGAATATCCCAAGATTGAATAATTTGAGACTGAATTTTTGATACACGTGCTAACATTTTAAAAGCTGGTTGTAATTTATCTTGCTTAATTGATTCAATTGCCGCATTCAGTTCATGTAAAATTAGTTTCATCCAAAGCTCGCTTGCTTGGTGAATAACGATAAATAACATTTCATCATGGTGGTCTGATAATCTCTTTTGAGAAGATAGTAAGCTATCTAATTGTAAATACTCCCCATATGTCATGTTTTCCTTAAAGTCCGTATGAATTCCTTTTTCCATTATTACCTTTTCATTTTCTTTCATATTAGCCAAACGCCCCTTTTTTTATGTTTCTACTTATATTGGTCTAATCACTGCTCGAACTGGACTACCATCTGCATCTGTTAATGCAAGTGGTAATGCTATTAGTTCATAATCACCGTCTGCTACATGATCTAGTACGACATTTTCTAAAATGTGAATTCCGTGTTTAAATAATTGATGGTGTGCTGCTAATTCTTTATCATCTAATGGATCAACTGATGGTACGTCCACCCCGATTAAACGAATACCCTTATCTGAAAGAAACGGTGCAATATCAGCGCGTAAATACGGAATTACATCTGGGAATTCATTTGCTTTACCATGTGAAGATGTGCGTAACAACAATCGTTCTACACCTTCTAAATTAAAGTTTTCTAATTCTTTTTTTCCGATGCTCTCAAGATTAGAAACGTCAATGATCCGCGCTGGCCCGACATAAACTTGAACATCTAAATCTATTACTTTCTTACCCTCATTATCAAAGTGAAAAGGTGCATCAATATGAGTACCTGTATGAATACTCATCGTTAACTTTCCGACATTTACTGAGCCACTCTCTTCTTTGGACCATGAAACTTCATACGAGAATGGTGTATCACCTGGCCAAGTGGCAATATCATTATTTAGCGGTTGCGAAATATCAATCCACTGTGATGGTTTCATGCTTACGCCACAACCTCTCGCTTATTTTCAAACTGCTTATATTCTTCATCTTTCATAATTCCCTTTAAAATTTGTACAGAATTCCACACTTCTTCGTATGTGTTATATAAAGCGATTGGAGCAAGTCTTACTCCATTTGGTGCCCTGAAATCAGGGATAACTCCATTCGCTTTTAACGCTTTACATATGCGAGCTGCTTCCGCATGTTCTAAATAAATATGCCCGCCTCGTTTTTCATCCTCTAACGGATTTCCAATTGTAAATCCGAAATCTTTTAATTCATGATCAATTAAATCTAGCATGTATCTCGTAATATGAAGTGATTTTTTACGTAACTTCTCGATACCAGCATCTTTAAAAATTTCAAGAGAACCGATTAATGGCGCAGTACTTAATACGTGAGGTGTACCAATTTGATATGCACCTGCATGATCAGCAGCAGTTAATATATGCTCCATATCAAATTGCTTATCTTTTCTAGAACTAAACCAACCAGACAATCCTGGGAGTCTATTAAAGTGTTTTTTATTTACATATAATCCCGCAACACCACCAGGGCCAGCATTTAAATATTTATAATTACACCATACAGCGAAATCAACATCCCACTCATTAAAATGGTGCGGAAGAGAACCAATTGAATGACATAAATCAAAGCCAATATGAATACCGCGTTTATGTGCTTCTTCTGTTAAACGTTTCATATCAAGAATTTGTCCACTTCTATATAAAACAGAAGGTAATAAAATTAAAGCGATATCATCTGTCATTGCCTGAATAATATCATCTTCAGAAAGTGTTCTACCATCTCGGCTTTTCACTCGTACTAAATGCTCATCTGGATCTAAGCCTTTTAAACGAATTTGGCTCTGAAGTGCATATATATCTGACGGGAATGTTAACTCATCCGCAAGAATTTTTGTACGTATACCTTTCGGCTCATAAAAAGTTGCAATAACTTGGTGTATATTTGCAGTTGTAGAACCGGTTACAATTGTTTCTTCTGGTAAAGCCCCAATAAGAGGTGCTGTTAATTCACCTAATTTCTCTGAAAGGAAAAACCACGGATGCTCTCCTTCTGTCCAGCCATCAATACCAAACTCTTTCCATGAATCTAGCAACGTAAGCAACGATTTCTCTGCTCTTTTCGAAAGCAACCCTAATGAGTTTCCATCTAAATATATTGTTCCTTCTTTTTTATAAAATTCAGTTTGAAAATCTTTCAGTTCATCATGTTTATCACATTCAAGCGCATACTCATAAGTTGGTTGAAATGGTTCTTTATACATGGTGTCACCTTCTTTTAATTTTCTTTTTATTCTAACTAATTGAAATATATCATCTTAGTTGATATAACGTCAATGATATTATGTCAGTTGACTTTATATACGAACTTCTTTTACAATACAGTTATATTTTCAGACATTTCAGTATAAAGAGGTGATTCTTTGGAAAATTCTACTCTTTCAACAAGAAAACACCGCTCCTTAGAAACAAAAAAGAAGCTATTACACTCCGGTTACACTATTTTTATTAAAAATGGATTTCAGAAAACGACAATCACGCAAATTATTAAACATGCAGAAACTGGGTATGGAACGGCATATGTATACTTTAAAAACAAAGATGCTCTCCTTATCGTTTTAATGGAAGATGTTATGAATCGCTTTTATGATATTGCCGAGCGTTCTTTTTTCCCTAAAACAAAGTTAGAAGCATGTGATATGATTCAAAGTCAAGTGAGGGCATTTCTACAATTAGCTGAAGAAGAACGGGCTATTTTGCAAGTTGTCGAAGAAGCAATAGGAGTATCAGGAGAGATACATCAAAAATGGAATGAGATTCGTGAACGCTTTATAAAAAGTATTACGCAGGATATTACTCACTCTCAAGAAAGTGGATTAGCGCAGCCTGAATTAAATAAAGAGATTGTAGCACGTGGTTGGTTCGCGATGAATGAAACGTTTCTTTGGACAATTGTGCAAAATAATAAGGAAATAGAACTAGAAGAAATAGTGTATACACTAACGGAAATGTATACGACAGGATTATATAAATAGCACACTCATTTACATAAGTGTGCTATTGTATCGTCTATAAAAATATTTTATCTGGGTATGGTAATGCTAAAGGCGGCTTTTCAGATAAAGGGAAATATTTTAGTTTTAAAGATTCACCATCTATCGATTTTAACTCGCCACCGATAACTTCACACTCAAATACTACAACAATATATTCTACTTGATCTCCATTCGAATATGTATGGCGGAACTCTTTTCCTCCAAATGCTCCTTTTTCTTTTTTTATTAGTACTTTTAATCCTGTTTCTTCCCAAACTTCTCTAACTATTGCTTCTTCTGGAGTCTCTCCAAGTTCAATTGCTCCAGCTGGTAAACTCCAATATTCTCCTCCAGGATATTGAAATAAAATATCCCCTTGCTCATTTTTTATAATAGCAGCTACACTCGGCATGAAAATAAGTTCATGTCCTAATTTCTCACGGATTTTTGCATAGTATAACGACATTTGCATAGCATCCATCCTCCCATTATGATTCGAATTTTCGGTTATATTGACGGTGTTCCAACTTCTATTAAGGGAAATGTTTTAAAACTGTATTTCGAAGATAAGAAAAGAGAACATTTCCTTATCCCTTCTCAACTTAATTATTGGATAACAGAAAAATTTTGTATTGATAAGGAAATATACCAAACAGCTCCAGAAATTTTCAATCAGACAACTTCAAAAAAAAACCGTTACTCAATATTTTACAGTAACGGTTTTTTTAAAATATTTTATGAGTGATATAATGATGCAAAATAGTGATGTAAGTAAAAACAAAAGTCCCATATTCTTATTTTCTTTTTCATTCTTCTTAACGCTTTGTATCCCCATACCAGCAAGCATAAACCCTAAAAGTACTTGTAAAATAAGCATGCTTTGCTTCGAATCATCATTCCAACTATAAATAGAATAGCCCATTACAATAATTGCGAGTATATATGTGGTAATTCTAATCATAAGCCCCCCTTTTTTATTCTATTGTTTTAACCTACTCACAATTCCAACAATAAACTTATACTCATCTCTACTTTTCCTTACTTTCTTAAAACCCTCTTTCGTATCAAAAATAAAGCACGTTTTTCGAAACCAAACTCGTACATATAAAGACTCAAAATAAATAGGTTTTATAATTCCTTTTTCCTCAAATTCAGTCCCATCTTTATTTTCCGTTTCCGTTCGAACGAACCACCGATTTCCAATACCAATTTCAATATACTTCACTTTCAACTCTCCTTCAGGAAATCTTTTTTCTAATTATTCTATTATTTCCCTGGCAACCGCACATTCCGACAGAACTTGAGCACAAAAAGAAAAAGTAGATTACAAAAATCTACTTTTATAGCTTAAATTTTTGCATTCGCTTATAAAGTTCAACTAATCGGGCTTTTATGGGCAGTTGATCTCCCAGCTAATTCCTTCGCATTCGCCGCATTTTAAGGTGGGAATCTTACTGCCCGTTAATGCGGGATAAAATGTACTACTGGGTACAATTTTCTGTTTGTAACTTGAGTTATTTCTCATTTCCCATCATCGCTTGTAATATTTGTTTTCCGCTTATTTCCCGTCCTTGCGACAAAATGTAAATACGTTCTAATACATTTAATAATTCTCGAATATTTCCTGGCCATTTATACGGTGCGAATTCGTTACAAATACTCTTTGGAAATTACACATTCCATTTCTTTTGCTCACAAAAATGTTGTATGAAATACGGAATACCTTCTATTCTTTCTGATAATGCCGAAACATATAGTAGATAAACATGTAAACGATAAAACGGTATAAAAGCGTTTACAATTATAACTAGAAAGACGACACAAATATGTTAATAATTTGAATATCTTAATAAAACTCTTTACTCTTTTTTAGTAGAACTATATTTTGTATAATGGCTCCAAAGAGAATACATAACCAAAACCACTTTTGTGGATTGTCATTTATAAAGAAAACTATCACTGCTATTGCAAATAAAATAGTGGATGCTAAACTAATATATAATTTCGTTCTGATCTCCATCGAGCTTCACTCCCTATCATTTTACAGTACATAATAACTCTTCATTTTTCATCTCCACTATGTACTCTCGTAAAACATATTCTTTCCCACCATATTTTTCATACCAATCATGTATTCTTCTAACATGCATCTCGTCACTTCTAATTTTCAATTCAATTTCTTCATACTCTTCATAACTATCATATTCCCATATAGCAAATACTTCAGACGTACCATTATTATTATCTTTCATCCAACGTCCTATTAACCGAGAACCATATTTTAATTGATTAGGTAAATTCGTATTATTGAAATGATCATTAAATATTTCTATAAATTCATTTTTTACTACATAGTACTTCCTTCTGTAAAACATTCCACTTCACCTCTTTTATGAAATGTATTAGTAAACCTTCCCATTACTACCGTATTATAATACTTACCATCCAACAGTCTTTTATCATTTTTTAGAACACCTTCTACTTCAAAACCTAATTTTTTATACAGATTAATAGCTTTCTCATTTGTCTCTAACACTTGTAGTGATATCTTTTTCACTTTATTTTTGTCAGCCTAATTAATAGATTGTTGTAATAAGTTCTTACCCATTCCGTATCCCCAAAACTCTCTTAATATACAAACACCAAACTCGACTTTATGAGATAATCTCTTCAAATTAGACCCTTCGCATCTTGAAAATCCAACGATTCGATTCTGTACTTCTATAACTAAAAAGAGATTCTTCATTTCTTCACTATCTGTTTTTATTATTTCCTGAAATCCCTTCGTATCAATAAATCCTTCCCCAGCTTCCCTATCCATATTTTCAGTTTCTCCATCAATCTGTATTCGTATTTTCGACAACTGATTTGCATCTGTCTCAGCCGCTGAACGAATGGTATAAATTAATCCATTTATATGAAACTCTTGCTCTTTTATAATCATTGTAAACTCCTTTCAAATTGAGTAGACTCCGCTATTATTACTTTCTTACCCTGTTTCTCAAACTCTTGAATTAATTCCTTGTTTGCCTCTTCATCCGTTATAATAAGATTAATTTCATTTAATGACTCCCCTTTTATAAAGCAGTCCACACCAAATTTGTTATGAGGAGCTAAGCAAATATTTCTACGTGCAATTTCACTTACTTTTTTGCTGAAATAGGCAACTTCCGGTGTTGTAGTACTTATACCTTTCAATGAAATACCACCACCTGTAGAAAAATAAAGATCAATAGAAAAACTACTAATTACTTCCGAGGCAAGTGTATCCGTAATATTCCCTGAAGATTTTACCTTGCCACCTATTAAATACGTATCAATGTTCTTACATTCCCGTAACTTACTAGCTATTTCTATAGAATTAGTGATAACTGTAAATGATATTTCCGGTAAATATTTTAACATTGCATAATGAATAGAAGTCCCGCCAATAAAAATTGAATCACCTTCTTGTATATAAGATGCAGCAATTTTGGCGATTGCGTCCTCATATACTGAACTATGACTATAACGTTTAGCTGGTTCCACAGCTAAGTTTCTCACTCGCGCAAGTTCAATGGCACCACCATGCGTTCTTTTTAATAACCGGTCTTTCTCCATTATTGACAGGTCTCTTCTTATAGAATCAATAGACATATCGAATCTTTCCGCAAGGTCCTTTGCGATTACTCTTCCTTCTATTTTAAGTAATTCCAAAATTTTCTCTCTACGTTCTTCAGTGAACATATTATCACCACCGTTATTGAAAATTCAGAAACTTAATTTCTAGTTCAATTATATGCACGTTTTTTCCGTTTTACAATGTATACCATCAGATAAAATTCTTTTTATGCACGGTTCACAAATTGTTATTTTATGGAAAAGTAGTATAATTTAAATAACCATCATATTTAAAAATTCAACAGCTATACTATTCATAAAAAGGGGTGCGATTAAAAAATGGTTTTCCGTGCAAATGTTAATGTTCCCTTAATATTTCTTATATTTTTAGTCACTTTCATAATGAGCTCTATACCACTTTTCTCTTTATTTATGTATGAAACATTATCTATTGTAATCATTTTTCCAGTCATCTTTCTTACTACAGCAGGTTTTATATTATGGTACGCAAATTCTATTACATATATTTTCTATGAAGATTACTTATTAATTAAAGGCGGAAAATTCAAAAGTAAAATCTCATATGAAGACATAACAGAGGTTTCTTCAACAGAAGAACCATTCACGGGTTACCGAATTACATCATCTGAAAAGGGTATTGAATTATTTTACAAATCTGCTATCGGTGGAAGTATAAAGGTTTTACCAATGAACAAAATAGAGTTCATTACGGAGTTAAGAAATCGATGTCCTAATGTACAAATTCCTAAATTCGATTAAAGTATAGTTTAAAAAGGCTACAACTCGTCTTCACATGAGTTGTAGCCTTTTATTTATAATCAAACCCGTTTTTTCACCATATTAATTTTCTATATATATAACGAATTCCAAAGTTACTACATCAATGTATACAATATCGTTATTTCGTCTCAATTAATACATCTTTTGCATAAATCGTAACCTCAACAAATGGACAATCAAATAAGACGCCAAGTTCAAAGCCGTCTTCAGTAAGGGCCATTTCATGATAAAGCCACCAAGCACCTTCAAAATTTTCTGGCATAGAACATTTCGTCACTCCTGTAAAAGTTACTTGAAGTTTTTCGAAATCACTAAAAGTACCACTACAATCTAAAGTTATAGATAAAATATCTTCTGACTTTCTCTCTACAGTTAAAATTTCACTATCATGTAGTGGTGCTTCATGTAATTGAACAACATTTGGCGAAAGTTTTTTCTTAATGGAATTAAAATATTCTAAGTATGATTGATCTAATTGCGCCATTCTTTTCTCATAATCTGCTGTCCACTCTAACAAAAGTTCCTTTAATCCATTAGGGGGGTATTCTGAATCAATAGTGTTGTTATGAAAGTATGGATGTAGTATTTCAGGAAGATAATTTAATAAATCTTCTTTCCTTTCTTCTACTTCATCTTTCAAATTTTGTATATGATCGGGATCTATTTCTTTCTATTCTTCTATTGATTCTATGAAATGTACAAATCCTGAAATTTGCATTTCTTTATACCAATCTCTTGTAAAATATTTCAATGACACCTCTCCTAATACATTCTATCATCCAAGAAAAGCAATGTATTCGCTTATTATATCATTCCAATAACCATTTTTTCTAAAGAAAAAATGTAAAACTGTAAATATTCTGCCTATTATTTCTAAAACTTCAGAATATTTACAAAACTATAGAATTGGAATACATTTTAACTTGTACAAGATTCATCTGTACAAAAATCTAAACAAAAAGGGATGGTTATATGTTGAAGAAATTAGTAGCAGGGACATTGGTAGCGGGTTTTGCATTAACAGGAGGATTAGGAGTCGTAAGTGCTGCAGAAAAGGAGAATACAATTAAATCATTTGATTATTTAAAAGTGGATGAAAAGAATGTTAGTACATTTGCAAAATTAAGTGATCAAGCAAAAAAAGACATCCAAATTACAATGGTTTTACCTAAGCAAAATGAAAATGGAGATTGGTTAGCTTATGGTTTTACTAGCAGAGAAACAATGGAGGCTTTTATTGAAAAGGATAAAAAAATACTTAAAAATCAAATTAACCCTTTAGGTAGTGGTGCTGGTAGTACTGATTTTTATGAACATCAAAATAAAGGCGGACAATATATTTACTGGAGCAGCGGGTTTAAAAACTTACCATCTAGCTGGAACGACAGAATTTCCTCTGTAAGTACAGCATCACCTTCTGCAAGTTATTCAACGACGCTTTGGGAACATACTTCAACACAAGGATATGGAAAGGGTGTCTTCTTTAGACATTCTGAATGGTATGGTAAAACTGCTAATTTAGCTGCGGATTGGAATGATATAACTTCAGCAATTGAAATCAAGTAGTGACAGGGCATTTCAATTGAACTAATGAAGATGTCTCAAAACCACTATTCTCCCTTAGATTTAAAGAGAGAATAGTAGTTTTTCTAAAGTTCTTTTGCTAATATTGCTTTAGCCGCTAGAAAGACCAGTCATTTTAAGACTGGTCTTTTCACATTCAAGTATGCCCAGCATGTCCTACTTCCTAAAGTAATGCTTCATGAATTGCTTCAGATAATGTAATAATCTCTCATTATATCAGCAGTTACTTCTGTATGAATCATTACCGTTCCTTGTCCAATTAGTTCTGTTGCGCGAGGACCGATAATAGATATTCCTACAATTTCTTGATATTTAGGCTCCACAATGACTTTTACTTTCCCTGCTTGTTCTCCTAAAATAAGGGCTTTCCCATTCGCTGTAAACGGGCATTCTCCAATGAGAATATCTCATATTGTTCCCTTAATAAGAGAATCATTTCTTTATTCATTATCAAAACTCTTCTGTAATTTCCGAATGTAAATAATTTGTCCAATATGATATGCATTATGGGTTGTTACATTAGCTAGCACTTCCCACCACTTTGCAGAAACAGGAAATCCCACTACATCACTTTCAATCTTTTCTTCATTTATGAGATTTTGCCATTGTAACAGTTTCTCTAATAACTTTTCTCTTAACTCTTCAAATGTTTGATTATTTGATAACATAAAACTTTTGTTATTATCTCCAATAGCGGGCACAGCATTAACATTTGATTCTTTGTACCTTTTTTGCCACGTCGAGTTCCAATACAGTAAATGTTGTACAATTTCAGCTATACAATTACTCTCTTCATTAGGTTTCCAGAAAGCTTCTCTCTCAGATAAATCCTTAACTGCATCTGAAAATGGAATATACCAACTCGGATCATTCGCATTTGCTAATAACTGATCTGCTAATACATCTTTCGCATGGACCATTTTTCTTCCTCCATTTCA
The DNA here is from genome assembly GCF_022663495.1 of Bacillus cereus group sp. BfR-BA-01383. NCBI lineage: Bacteria > Bacillati > Bacillota > Bacilli > Caryophanales > Bacillaceae > Bacillus > Bacillus cereus group sp. BfR-BA-01383. The sequence continues at coordinate 89,457 of NZ_JAKUFP010000006.1, read as the reverse complement.
TCAACTTTTATATTATACTCTCTACTCTATATACGGTGATGCGTTACAATTCCCTTCTTTCAAAACCATTCCATACATATGTAAATTAAGAATCAATAAGCACTTTAATAATAAATAAGTTCCTGAAATATGGAAATGAAACGAATATATATAAACAATATATAAGATTAATAGATTTTCTCTTTACAACTCGTTATGATAAAAGAAAAAGAAAGCGAGCGACAAATGAATAAAAAAATCGCGGTTATTACAGGGGCATCAAGTGGATTCGGACTATTAACTACATTTGAACTTGCGAAAAAAGACTATATAGTCATTGCTACAATGCGAAACCTTGAAAAACAAGCAAACTTACTATCTCAAGCTACTAAACTCAATTTACAACAAAATATAAAAGTTCAACAATTAGATGTCACAGATCAAAGCTCTATACATAACTTTCAATTATTTTTAAAGGAAATAAATAGAGTAGACCTTCTCATTAATAATGCAGGATATGCAACTGGAGGCTTTGTAGAAGAAATCCCAGTAGAAGAATACCGTAAGCAATTTGAAACGAATCTTTTTGGAGCTATATCAATCACTCAGCTCGTTTTACCTTATATGCGTAAGCAAAAAAGCGGGAAAATCATTAATATAAGCAGCATTAGCGGTCAAGTCGGATTCCCTGGTTTATCCCCTTATGTATCTTCAAAATATGCATTAGAAGGCTGGAGTGAATCGCTTCGCTTAGAAGTAAAACCTTTTGGAGTAGATGTTGCTTTAATCGAACCAGGTTCTTATAACACGAACATTTGGGAAGTTGGTAAACAACTAGCTGAAAACCAATCTGATACGACCTCTCCTTATAAGGAATATATGGATAAAATACAGAAACATATTAATAGTGGCAGCGATACATTTGGTAATCCGATAGATGTTGCCAATAAAATCGTTGAAATTGCAGAATCTAAGCGTACTAATCTACGATATCCAATTGGAAAAGGTGTAAAGTTTATGATTTTTGCGAAGAAGATTCTTCCGTGGAGATTGTGGGAATTTCTTGTTTTGAGGAGTTTTAAGAAAATGTAACTAATTTTATTAGGAAATTATGTACCGGGGGTGCTAATCAAATGCTAGGTTTACCATATGGTAAAGTGTTTTTAGTTCCATGGACCGAAGAATGGGAAAGTGAGTTTATAAAAGAGAAACAATTAATCGAGGAACATATTGGCGAATGTATTTTAGCAATACACCATATTGGCAGTACCTCCATCCCATATTTAAGTGCAAAACCTATTATTGATATAGCTATAGAATTAAAAGATTTCAAAAATGGTCTAAATTGTATTCCAAGATTAGAACAATTACATTATACATATAGAAAAGATGTATTGCCCGAAAGGTATTATTTCAATAAAGGTGAACCAAGAACTCATCAAATTCATATGTATGAACAAGGGAATAAATATTTAATGGAACAATTAAAATTCAGAGATTACTTAATAGATAATAAAACTTCTCGTATACAGTATGAACAGTTAAAGATCCAACTTTCACAAGCTAATCCTAATGATAAACATAAGTACGCAGAGGATAAAACAAATTTCGTTAAATGCATATTAAATAAAGTTAAGGAGTAATAACATAGTAATTTTTCACACGAAAAGTAACCATTTATCACCTAGCAGATAAATGGTTACTTTTTATTTTATTGGCTAGCGCACTTTTTCCAGCCACAGCCATCAATGCCTATTATTATAAGTGATTGCTCTTTATATTTTTCATGAATCCGTTTTAAAATCACATCTAAATCCAACCTAATTCATCCCCTTATATCCCTTTCATTCCATTAATAATGTTTTATGTAGCAGGTGGAACGAAGTAAAATAGCATCGAAGTCATAAAAACAAATGTAAATACTCCAATTAGTGAAAATATATAATCTTTCGATTCTCTGTCATACTTCCATTCCATCCATGCTCTTAAGATCAACGTACCCCCTAAATAAGTGAAAATGACATAAGCAATATTAACACTTTCGAATTTAAAGATAAAAATAAAGCTAGTTATTAAATAAATAAAAAGTAGTCCTATTTCCAATTTTTTATGTAAACTATTTACATGTTTTTTATATCCCCAAAAACCTATCTTTGGCATATTCAATTTTTTTCTTAAAAACTTATCAAAAAAATAGACAGCTATACAAAAAACAATACTTATAATCCAAAAAGTAGAAGTTCCCATTAACATTCCTCCTATTACCCCATTGAATTATCTAAAATAAAGTGGACTATATTACGGTTATTCTCTTCTAAATAACTTAAGATTCCTTCAGGGTATGTTGGCTTTGCCTTTAATTCCTCTATACTTTTCCAGATTAAAATAATATCCTCATGCTCTTTGTGCCTTATTTCATTTGTAACTACTTCTCGAACAGTTCCCCAATGTATTAATGTACAGTGATGTCCCTTTTCTCCGTTCCATTCAAAAATATTCTCATTTACAACTGCTAATTCTTGAACAAAAACTTTTAAATTATATTCTTCCCATAGTTCTCGTGCTATTGCTTCTTTTGCCGTTTCACCAAATTCGATGGAGCCACCTGGAAAACGGTAAAATGATTCATTCTCATCACATTGTACTAGTATTTTTGTGTGTTCTTCGTTTACAATCATTACTTCTGCCCGTAAACGCGGTATAATCATTTTCTCCTCCTTTACCTTTTCTCCGGCTGATCACTCGGATACGTAGCATTCCCTTTGTTTTCAACATCCCAACTAATAATTGTCGCACTATCTCGCCCTAACTGATGATGAACATGTTCTAAAACATTGTGAATATTTTCTTTAAGCGTGTTATTATTTCTATTCATATCACTATACAGATTTACATGAGTTTCATATCGTCGTTCTCCGCATTCTAATACCCCATCTGTCACCATTACAATTCGATTGTTACCAGTACGTAATTCACGAATCCCTGATGAATAGCACGGAATAGGTAAATCAAATGTATTAACATTACCAATCCATTCGTAAAAATGACGTTGATTTAATGTATATTGTCCTAATTTATGTAATTCTTCATGAAATACATACACTAGACAATCGCCAATAGATAGCCACCATATAAAATTATCTTTTCTTACACAGATTAAACAAGCTGTCTCACCTTTAATTTTTTCACATTCTTCTTTAAATGACTGTGATTGAAAAATTGTAAGTATATGATTTTCAACAGATCGAAATACTGTTTCAATTGATTCTTTCATAATCACTTTTATATTTTCATATTCTTTTTCGATTGTATGTACTACTAATTCAACACTTTCTGCGCTATTGTGTCCGTCTAATATAACAGCGAATTCCCAGTCACCATTTGACCAAACTAACGCACCATCTTCATTCTTTTTTGCTCCGGCACTTATATTACCACCGTATTTACCGAGCACGATATCACCATAATGTTTAACTGAGATTTCTCCTAAACACATTTCTGTATTTCCAACCCATGAATATTGTGTATTATTTGTTGTATGCATACTCATTTACCATATACTTTCGTATTCTTTCGCATAGTTTTTTAATTTCATTTGAATTTCCATATGGTGCCCCAGTCCAATTTGCTACCTCAGTCGGTGACCAAAACTCTTTTGGTGTATTCGGATAACGCGGTATAATGTGCATATGCATATGTGGTACACCATTTCCTGAAACAAAAGTGTAAATATGTTCTGCACCTTCGCTTTCTTTTAGCGCTTTACTTACTCTGCTTGTTATGAGTCCGAATGCTTTTGCCTCATCTTCAGTTAATTCAGCTAGACCAGGTACATGTCTTTTTATATCAATCATTACGTAACCAAGATATGTTTCTTCCTTTTCCCAATGGACATGTCCAACGTATATGAGATCGTCTTCATAAATAGCACCACCTGGAACTGGAATATTTCCTTTGTGTTTTTCGCAAATGAAACAGTTTTTATCTGCTGGATTATTAATTGACATATCCATCACCATCCTTTCCATTTATAATATCATAAAAAAAGGAAAAACAGGTTTTATATTCCGAAAATTCACTCTCTTTAGTTAGCAATTTCCTCATTAAAATCATATACGATCCAATCAAATTTCATATTTCAAATTTACAATTGATTATTTCTTCAACACAATAATCCCTATACAAATTCCAATGACAATTCCGATTACTAAATTATCAGTAAATAAACTAGGTACTACACCGATTACAATACCTATAGCGATACCAATTGTCATTGCGTCATTTCTTTTTGTATTATTAGCCAAAATTGCATCTCCTCTCATAATTTCTCCTCATATAATATCCATTTACATGAACGTTACTATCTCCTAATATATTTGCTTTCCTGCTTAAAAATTTCCAAAATATGTACTTTATTACTTTTCCATTCCCCCTACATAATCCTCTTCATTTGAAAGGATTTTTAAGTCACCATTACATATACATAGGCATTTACTATAAGAAAGAACAGTAATTCATTGAAGGAGGAACGATTCAAATGCATCCTCATTGGAATCCAAATCTAAATCAACAATATGTTTACTCGCCCCACGCCGCAAGGAATACACTGCATTATGATTCTCAGTATATGATGAAGCGCATTGCAAGCCTTGAAAGCCAATTAGCGAAATTAATCTCATTAATCGAAGAGAATAATCATTTAATAAAATCAATGGAACAACAGCAAAATCAAGTTTGTGTACCAGCTGGCGGTTCTGTTATTGTTCGTATGTAATTTTTTCGAACAAAAAAACACACTTTGTATAATAAAGTGTGTTTTCTTTTTATCTTCTTTTTTGATGAAATCCTTGTGTAATGCGGTCTAATATAATCGCAATCACGACGATGGCTAGTCCCGCTTCAAATCCCATTCCGATATTTACTTGTGTAACAGAACGGTACACATCGACTCCAAGTCCTGGTGCTCCTACAAGTGATGCTGTTACGACCATTGATAATGAAAGCATAATACTTTGATTTATACCTGCCATAATTGTTCCGGTTGCGAGCGGTAATTGCACTTTAAATAGTTTTTGCGATGCGGTTGAACCAAATGCATTCGCTGCTTCAATTAAATCCTCTGGAACTTGTCTAATTCCTAGGTCAGTAAAACGAATTGTCGGCGGCATTGCAAAAATAACTGAAGCAATAATACCAGGAACAACACCGACACCAAAAAACGTAATGGCTGGTATTAAATAAACAAAAGCCGGCATTGTTTGCATAAAATCTAATGTCGGTTTTAAAAATTTTGAGAAACGTTCATTTTGAGATGCTAATATCCCAATTGGAATTCCGACAATAATGGAAATAATAACGGAAGTAAGTACGAGTGCTAATGTTTGCATCGTTTGTGCCCAGTAGTTAATATTTAAAATAAATAATAATCCGATGAGCGTAAAAATGACTAAAGATAATTTCCTCGTTGTGTACCAAATGAGGAAACACAAGATAATAATCATCAATATGGCTGGTATTATTGTTAAAAAATTAGTGAGTAAATCAACGAATCCACCGATAATATAAGAGAATCCTCGGAACAAGCCTTCAAAGTTCTCATATAAACTCGCAACAAATGAATCAACCCATTCGCCTAATGGAATACGCGGAATCTTATTCATCGTCCTTCACCTCTTCCTCAATGTTTCCTGCAAGAGCTTGAATGACACTTTCACGTTTAATAATTCCTCTTAACCTTTTCTTCTCATCAATTACGGGTAACGGATATTTCATTTCCGCCATTTTTGCATACGTTTCCTCAAGTAAAGTATCTAAATAAACATGCGGAATATCGTTAAGTAATAAATCAGCAATTGGCCACTGTTTTTGTACTGCTTTACTCGCATCATCTGCGGTTAATATACCTAAGAACTCATACTTTTTATTTACAACATATACTGTAGAAACACCAGCGTTCCTCATAATTTGAAGTGCTACACGCGGCCCACGGTCAATTAATAAAGTCTCCGGTCGTTTTAATATAGATTCCGCGGTAATTACTTTTCCTAAATTAACGTCCGCAACGAACTTCTCTACAAACTCATTAGCAGGGCTCATCATAATTTCTTCCGGCGTTCCAATTTGAACGATTTCGCCATCCTTCATTAATGCAATACGATCCCCAATTCGCAGCGCTTCATCTAAATCGTGTGTAATAAATATAATTGTTTTTTCCATTTTATCTTGTAACTCTAACAATTCATCTTGCATTTCTTTTCGAATTAGTGGATCTAATGCACTAAATGACTCGTCCATTAGTAATACATCTGGATTATTCGTTAGGGCCCTTGCGATTCCAACACGCTGCTGCATACCGCCACTAAGCTGACTTGGGTAATTATCTTTATGATGATCTAGTCCTACTAACTGTAGCGATTCTAACGCCTTATTTTCTCGTTCCTCTACTGGAACTCCTTGAATTTCTAACCCGTAGGCAACGTTTTGTATCACTGTACGGTGCGGAAATAAAGCGAACTTTTGAAACACCATGCTCATCTTCGTTCTTCTCACTCTTCGTAATTCTTCTTTCCCCATCGTTGCGATGTCTTCACCATCTATGTATATATGACCTGCGGTTGGTTTAATTAATTGGTTTAGCATACGAACTAACGTAGATTTCCCGCTACCTGACAACCCCATAATAACGAAAATTTCTCCAGAGTACACTTCAAACGTCGCCTTTTTCACACCAACGTTCATTCCTGTCTCTTTCAAAATTTCTGATTTGCTTTTTCCTTCTTTTAATAAGGTAAGCGCTCTTTGCGGGTGTTTCCCAAATACTTTTGTTACATTTTCAACACGCACCTTTGTATTATCCATGTCACTACTCCTTTTCTACCCATCTATTCACATAGTGTTGCGATTTTACAAAGAAATATTACATAAAAATAACATTCATAAGCTTTCTTTAAAATTCTCGTTTCCGTTCATAATAAGAATGCTTACTTATACATTTATTTAAAAAGGCAAAAGTTTTTTGGGAGGTTTTCAATGAGAAAGAAAATATGGCTTATATGCCTTGCATTATTTATTACCATGATTTTCACTTCATGTAATGCAACAAATGCAAATTCGAAAGGGAAAATTAAACTTGGTGTAACAAGTTGGAAAGAAAATATTGCAACTGCAAACATGTGGAAGGTTTTATTAGAACAAAAAGGCTATAAAGTTGAACTCATGTATTTAGAAAAAGCTGCGATTTGGACTGGTGTTGCTCGTGGTGATGTTGATGCTAATTTAGAAGTATGGCTACCAGTTACGGATAAACCGCTAAATGATCGTTATAAAGATGATATTGTCTTAAAATCAAAATGGTATGAAGGTACTGGACTAGGTTTAGTCGTTCCTTCCTATATGAAAAACATTAACAGTATTGAAGATTTAAACGCTCATAAAGATGAGCTAGATAATAAAATCGTTGGGATTGAACCTGGTAGTAGCCTTATGAATTTAACGGATAAAGCAATGAAGGCATATGATATAAAATTAAAACTTGTCCAATCTTCAGAAGCTGCGATGATGAGTGAACTAAAGAAGGCATATACGAAAAAGAAACCAATCGCAGTTACGCTTTGGAATCCGCATTGGGGCTTTTCAGAATTTGACTTAAAATATTTAAAAGACCCTAAGAAAGTATATGGTGAAAAAGACGACATTTATTACTCTGTTCGTAAAGGTTTCGAAAAAGATCATCCCGATATTGTAAAATACTTTGATAAATGGAAAATGAACGATGAGCAGCTTGGTACGTTAATGGTCATGTTAAATAAAACGAAAGATCCGGAAGAAGCTGCACGAAAATGGATTGAAAAGAATCAAACGTTAGTTGATGAATGGGTAAAAGACTAATAAAACAGGCTAGAGAATTAGCATATCCTCTAGCCTGTTTTATCTTATTTTTTCGTAACAACATCATCTACAATCCCATATTCCTTCGCTTCTTCTGCAGTCATAAAATAATCTCTTTCTGTATCATGTGCTACTCTTTCAACCGGCTGGCCTGTTTTTTCTGCAATCATTTGATTAATATCATGCTTCAACTTTAATATTCTTTTTGCTGTTATTTCGATTTCAGTTGCCTGCCCTTGCGCACCACCAAGCGGTTGATGAATCATAATTTCACTGTTAGGCAGCGCAAACCGTTTTCCTTTTGCACCTGATAATAATAGCAATGCACCAAATGACGCCGCAAATCCCATACAAAGTGTTTGCACATCCGGTTTAATTAGATTCATCGTATCTAATATCGCAAAACCTGCTGTCGTTGAACCGCCAGGACTATTAATATACAGGAATATGTCTTTCTCCGCGTCTTCTGCTTCTAAAAATAATAATTGAGCCACTACACTACTCGCTACTTGATCGTTAATTTCTGAACCGATCATTATAATGCGGTCTTTTAATAACCTTGAATATATATCATAGGAACGTTCTCCTAATTTCGTTTGTTCTACGACGTATGGAATTGTATTCATTTTTAATCCCTCCAATAATTGTTATGCCGCGCAAAGCATACAACTGTAGGAAGAAGGCTTTTTCGCACCAAATAGTAAGACTGGCTGCTTAGATGGTAACTTAGTAAAATCTATTGTTGGAAGAAGCTTTGTTAACAATTCCGGCCTTTCTTCACGAATAGATGTTACTACAATTTCAATATCATCTGTGTATTCGACTATCTCAATTCCTTCTTCACTTACAGTTTTCAATCTATTTCTACTCCTAAATAAAGAAGCTTTCACTGCTCCTTCTGATACAGAACATACTTTAGCAATATCAGCGATACTATATTGAAAAACATCCTTTAATAATAAAATTGCGGATTGTTGTACATTTAATGAAGATAATACTTTCCCTACCATTTCATGCAAATCTGCAATTTTTTGGTGTGGTTCTTCAAAAGTAATTTGTTCCTTTATTTTTTCATGAACTGATTTCGACTTCATCTGGTCTAACCAACGATTTCTGGCTATTTTATATAGAAGCGTCATACAAATATCTTTATTATCGTATTTTTGAAGAACTTTACAAACTGTTTCTTGGGCGAGATCTTCACCGTCCCATTTGTTTTTCGTTAAAAACATACAGTATCTTTTTAACTCTGCATGATTTTCAATTAAAAAATTTATATTTGAATGATTCATATCGATATGATTATTTAAAACCTGAGTTATTTTTGTGCACAAAATAACCACTCCTTTTCAGCGCTTACTTAATAAACGATTGATTAAACGAAAAAGTTACGGGGCTTATAAAAAAATAATGTTTATGTTCGATAATTCGCGGTCATAAATATGTTATGTACAATTTTACGTGAGGAGGAACAAATTTGCCAAAATTAACAATTGAAGGTGCTGGAACTTTTGATGTGACAGAAGGAACAAAGTTAGTATTAGCTATTGAAGATAACGGTGTACATATTCTCCATCGTTGCGGCGGAAAAGCACGTTGCACAACTTGTAGAGTAGAAATTATAGCGGGTGATTTCTTGGAAGCGAGCGCAAATGAAAAAAATGCGATTACGGAAAAAGGAATTGAAGATCATTTACGCTTATCGTGTCAAATGCGCGTACATAAAGATATAGTCGTTCGTCCGGTACTTACCGTTGAAAATTCAGGTCTTGATGCTGGACCACGTCCGGCGGAGTAAAGTGATGAATTTAAAACAGCTCGCTGGCGAATACGCCGCTGACTTTGTGCAAGACAATATGAAAATTGGACTTGGCACAGGCTCTACCGTATACTGGATGATACAAAGGTTAGGAAAACTTGTACAAGAAGGTTTATCCATTCAAGCTGTACCTACATCAAAAGAAACCGAAGTATTAGCACAGCAACTAAACATCCCGCTAATTTCCTTAAATGACATACAAACTCTGGACCTTACAATCGATGGAGCTGATGAAATTGATTCGAATTTACAGTTAATAAAAGGCGGCGGTGGTGCATTACTTCGCGAAAAAATCGTTGCCTCCTCCTCTAAAGAACTAATAATTATAGCTGATGAATCGAAAATCGTTACACATTTAGGTGCATTTCCGCTACCTGTTGAAATCACACCTTTTTCATGGAAACAAACTGAAAATAAAATTCAATCTTTAGGGTGTCAAACAACATTACGTTTAAAAAATAATGAAACCTTTATAACCGATAACAATAACATCATTATTGATTGTGTATTCCCTAATCATATATCTAATCCTGCCAATTTACACGATCAATTAAAAATGATTACTGGTGTAGTTGAAACAGGATTGTTTATAGATATGACGAGTAAAGCGATTATTGGAACAGAAAACGGCATAAAAGAGTTAAAAGGCTGACTAATAAAAGTCAGCCTTTTTCTACTATTACGTTACAATATGATATACTATGAAAACACATTCATATCGCACTAGAAAGGACTGAACATTTTGCAATCCAAACTCATAACAGAACTTACAGATTTAGAAACTGCCTTTCATATTCGAAAAGAAGTATTTGTAAAAGAACAAGGTGTTCCTCTTACAGATGAATTCGATATATTCGATGAAATCGGCGAGGAATGTAAACATATTTTAGTTTATTATAATGAGATTCCTGTAGGTACAGGCCGTATACGATTTGTTGAAGGCACTGGAAAATTAGAGCGAATTTGTATTTTAAAAGACTACCGTAAATATGGACTAGGTAAAGTAATTATTCAAGCATTAGAAGAGATTGCCCGAAACAAAGATGCAACAAAAGTGAAATTACATGGTCAAACACAAGCGGAAGGATTTTATGGGAAATTAGGCTATCAAACTTCTTCTGATATGTTTATGGAAGATGGTATTCCTCATATTCTTATGACAAAAGTATTGACGTAATAAAAAGGGTATTATATGCATCTACATTATGGATTCATATAATACCCTTTCTGTACCCTATTCGTCTCTTTCATAAAACCTATCATATTCTTCACTGTAATGGATTATTAATTTCCCTTTTAAACCTGCATTGATTTGAAAATTATTGTCTTTCGAATTGCTGTTTGATAACTTTTTGATAATACTCATGATTACTTAATAACTCATCATGAGTTCCAAAACCTGTAATTCTACCATCCTCTAATACAATAATTTGATCAGCATCTACTATAGTAGACAATCTATGTGCTATTACAAAAGTTGTTTGTTTATGAATTAATGTATTTATAGCCTTTTGTACTTGTTTTTCTGAATCAGAATCTAGATTTGCTGTAGCCTCATCTAATAACAGGAAATCAGCATCACGCATTAAAGCTCTAGCTATTGCAATACGTTGTTTTTGTCCACCCGAAAGTTGATTACCTCTTTCTCCTACCGCCGTATTATAACCATCCGATAAACCAGCAATAAATTCATGTGCATTTGCAAATGCTGCGATCTCTATCAATTTATCATCTGTAACCTTATCATTTTTTCCATATAAAATGTTATTTCTAATTGTACCTGAAAAAATTGGAGTATCTTGCGAAACATAACTAAATTTCTGTCTCCATTCTTCTACATCTATATTTTTATAGGATACATCATCTAATAAAATATCTCCATTAGTTGGATCATAAAACCTTTCTATTAACGAAAATATCGTACTTTTTCCAGAACCACTTGGTCCAACTAGTGCTGTTAAAGATCCTTTCTTAATTTTAAAAGAAATGTCTTCAATAACATTTTCTTTTTCATCATAACCAAAAGAAACATCTTTAAACTCTAATTGTGCTGGAGATCCAATACATGCTTTAGTAACAACTTGAACTTCCTCTTCTTCTTCTAAAATGTCAAATAATCTTTTCATAGATCCTTTTGCCTCTTGAAAACTCGTTAAGAAATGATTCATTTGTATAAAGGGAGACATAATTTGAAACAAATACAATAAAAACGCTACTAACTCACCAGAACTAATAAGACCTTGATCTACTCTCCAGGCACCAAAACCTATTACACCAATTAAAACTATAGTAGTAAATGTCCCTAAAACTGGAGTTAATATAGAATTAAGTTTAGCCCTCTTTATTCCATTCTTATAAAGAAATTCAAAATGTTTTTTTCCATTTTCCGTTTCTTTCAATTCAGTATTATAAGATTTCACAAGCTTTATTTCAGAAAGGGTCTGTGATAAATAAGCCGTCAACTGAGACATTTTATTTTGTTCTTGAAAAGAAAGGTCATATACCTTCTCTCCCAAAGGAATTACAATAAAAAGGGTTATCGGTACTACTAAAATCAAAACCAATGTCATTGGAACATCTAACGTAAATAAAATAATTAAAGAAAGTATTAACGTTATACAACTCGTGATTAAATCAACAATTTCAGATGAAATAATATTCACTATTGCAGTAGTATCACTAGTTATTCTACTTACCATCTCACCAGATTTATTATCATTGTAATATTTTACAGGTAATTTTAAAAACTTCTCCCAAAGTTTTTCACGCAAGTTTTTCACTATTTCCTCCCCTACTTTAGATAGTAGATAAAGAGAAAATGCTGAAAAAATTATTTCTAAAATTAACAAAATAGAAATTTGACTTATTAAACCAAAAGATATACCATTTGAAAGTTCATCCATTATATCCTTTATTAATAAAGGTATGATCAATGAAATTACACTTGAAACAATAGATAATATTAATCCTGAGATAAAATGAATTTTAGAAGGATTAGTTATCTTCCACATTTTCTTTATTGAAAAATTATTTTCCTCTTCCATATTCTTATTACTCCTTTACATCGCTTAATTTAAATAGTATTTCAATATGATAATACAATTTTATGACCACAAAATACCATTTTATCATTATAAAGCGAAATACGGAATGATTACAGGAATTCAACTTTTCGTCTTACTATTAAGAATTTTTGTTTTATATTCAAAAAAGTGGTGATTTAAATGGCTAACACCACCCATCCATTAACTTAAATGAGTGTAATTCTCCACTTTATATAACACGAAACTGTTAATATATTTATAAAAAAATGCCTATACCATGTAGTATAGACACTTGTTTTTATATAAAATTAAGCTTTGAATTAAATATCATATTTACTTTTAAACTTTAAAATCTCATCAACAGCTTGCTTATAACCACCTGATTTTCGGAAAGACTCCTTCATATTTAAAGCAGCTTCTGTAAATGAAGGAGTCTTTAATACTAGCTCTACACTTTCACGTAGTTGCTCCTCGGTTAATTCTTTCATATGTAATTTAACTCCTGCTCCAAGATCTGCTACTTGCTTTGCAATTACTGGCTGATCTGCACTTTGCGGAATTACAACTAGTGGAACCCCGTTATATAATCCTTCATGCGTACTATTCATCCCACCATGTGTAATAAATAATTTCGTATATGTTAGAAGTTCAGTTTGTGGTACATAATTTTTCACAATGAAGTTTTTCGGAATATCACCTAAATTACTTATTTTCGTTTTATTGCCAACGGACATAACTATTGTATGCCCACTATTTTCAAACGTCTTAATACAAAGTTTATAAAAATCAAGCGCTTCATTAAAAACAGTACCTAGAGAAATATAAATCAGGCTTTTTTCTTCAATTGAAGTAAAATCAAAGTCTTCATTTTTTACTTGTGCAGAAATAGATGGGCCTACAAATTTATATGTTTCATCAAACGTATCACCAAAAGGTTGGAACTCCTTAATTGTATACACAATAGTGAGTGGTGCTGGATTACAAAAAACTTCATATGGTGATTTTATTTCAACACCATATTTCTCTGCAATTCCTTTTGTTAAGTTTTGAAAATCATTATGTATTCTATCCTGAATTTCCAGCGGGATATTTTTAGAAAGATGGTCTAACATTTGTTTAAATGATTTTTCACCCTGTGCAAAAGATGTGCATGAATTAATTGCTGGAAGTTTAAGAATTTGAGCAATTAGATGGCCCGATCCAAACATAGAATCATGAATCATATAATCAAAATGTTCCCCTTCAATTTGTTCCAGAACGCTTGGTATTACAATATCCGCTGTATGTAGAAGGCCATTAATTCTTTCTTGTAAATAATTTCGGCCACCGGAAAGAAACGCTTTTAAAAATTTTTGATCATCAATCGTTTGTACAGTAGCACCTGTCTTCTCAATACGCTCCCTGAAAGCTTCTATTGAAAAATAAACGACCTCTTCACCACGGGAAATCAGTTCCTCTACAACTTGTAATGTTGGATTTATATGTCCTTCTGATCCAGCGTTAATGAATAAAACACGTGCCATTAAAAACACTCCTTAAATTTAAAAATTTCTATGTTATAAAGAGTATGGATACTTTCCATACTCTTTACGTTGTTATATGTATCATTTTCCTGCTAAATTGACCTAGCAAGTCTAAAACCGAGATCATCTATATGAAATGTAGGATGGCTACGACGGCGACAAGTAGCTCCGCAACCTCTAGCAGCTTCAGCCCAACTGCCTCCACGAAAAATCCGGTACGATCCATACACTTTTTCATCATACAAATCATAGCACCATTCCCAAACGTTCCCTAACATATCATAAAGTCCCCATGCATTCGGTTCTTTTTTACCGATCTCATGAATCTGTCCTTCTGAATTTTCATTATACCATGCTATTTTCTGAAGTTCCCCATACGTATATCCCGTTGTCCCTGCTTTACATGCATATTGCCACTCAGCTTCAGAAGGTAATCGGTAGCCTTTGGACTCTACATTACAACTAACCTTTTGGTCGTCATCACTAATGGAATAATACTCTGTTAATCCCGCTTTTTTAGAAAGTAAATTACAAAAGGCAACTGCATCATTCCATGAAATATTTACAACTGGTTTATGATTATCTTTATTATTATTTGCTGTACTATTCGTAATAGCATAATATGTTTCCATCGTTACAACATACTTTGCAAGAAGAAATGGTTTAATTTGAACTTGCCATTCTTTTTTTATTCGATCATCTCTTAATACTACCTCTCCTGCTGGAATATTAATCATTAATGAATCGATCATTTGAATTAAATCGTTAGCCATTTTCTATTCCTCCAAACATTCATTTTACATAGATTAATAAGGATGTACTCATAACAATATGCAATTTGTAGAAAATATTAAATTTATCATAATAAAAAACGATTAGTTTTATTAAACTAATCGGTAATATCCACAAAGGTTTGTTACGTCACAATCTATTATTGTATGTGATTTAAAAACTTCCGAACCTCATTTGGAGATTTTAAAACAATTACCTTTTTCTCTTCCGACAATTTCTCCAATCCTTTTAAAATTGTAGGTCGTTTTGCATTAGGATATTCCCATATCCATTTGAAAAATTGCAAATCAAACCTTTCTTCACATCCCGCGCCCATATCTGGTCTTGTTTTATTTCGATACTGGATCATCCTTTTAAAAGCGCGATAAATACAAATTGTTCTATGAATATCAAGGAAGATAATTGTGTCCGCTGCATTCAGTCTTATATCCATCGTCCTGCCGTAATTCCCATCAATAATCCACTTCTCATCTTTAATTAAGTTTTTTTGAACTGTTATTTGTTCTTCTCTCGGAACACCTTCCCAATTCGGTTTCCAAAATAGTGCATCAAGATGATGCACCTTAATATTTAGTTTATTTCCTAACTGCTTTGCCAATGTAGATTTTCCTGAACCACCAGAACCAATTAATATGATTTTTTTCATAAAGGGCTCCTTTTTAAAATCAATTATTTCTTCCGTAACATACACTCACAAAACATTCCCACTCCAACACCAATTGTATAAGCCACTAAATCACTCCACAAAAACCCGTAACCTAATACGAGTCCACCTAAAGTCGTTGCACGAATGCTATCTATCCATTCCGCATGGTACAACTGGCTAATTTCAATCCCGTAGCAAAATATTAAACTAATAATAGCTAATTTCTTCGTTTCTATTTTAGGAAACAAAAATCCAAATCCAGTAAAAATCATTAATGCCCATAAAGCATCACCTAAATAATCATTTAACAAATCAGGTAACGCAAAAGCAAACTTTCTTGAACTAAGACCTAAAATAATAACAACGACAGTAAACACTGCATATAGTGATCTATTTCGATTCGTATTCATTTCAAAATCTCCTAATATATAATGTAAAACTATAAATAGCTAGTAAAATATAATCATTTTACTAGCTATTTATGTCCGACTTCACTTTGTATTTAATCCAATAACTCTTGCTGCTTTTTCCTTGAAAATGATTGTAGTACTAATTCATACGACCAATCAATCATTTTATTAATTTGCTCTTGTTCTACATCCTTATGTATATACACGGTATTCCAATGTTTTTTATTCATATGATACCCCGGAATAATTGTTTCTGGATAATCTTCTCTTATTCTTAATGCGAGTTCTGGATCACATTTTAATGTAATCGCAGCTTTTTCACCTTCTTCATGATTCAATATCGCAAATATTTTATTATTGAGCCTCATACAAGTGGCACTCCAGCCATCTGGAGAATCTTCTGTCGCTTTTCTTTTTGATAAACAATACTCTCTCGTTGCATTCATTCTTACTGGCACCTCTTATTCTTTCACAATTTGATTACGATGCATCACAATTTGCTTCGTCGCTTTAAACTGCTGTTCACCATAAAACTTTATGAGTTTTTCTCCGCAAAATAGACTAACAATATCAATATGAGATACCTCTCGAAGTAACATTGTAAGCATATTCTCTCCAATGCCTTTATTTCTTACACTTTCATGTACGACAACATCTTCTATGTATGCTCTAAAAATACCATCAGAAACAACTCTAGCAAATCCAATTAATTCATTTTCTTCCCATACTCCAATTGCTATACTATTCTTTAACATCTTTTCAATATCGACTTCTTCTCTTTCTGGCCACCAACCGACAGAATCATAAAGCTGCTTAATTTTCCCTGCACAAATCGGTTGTTCATGTTGAAACTTATATGTGTACATTTTTCTTCTCCTATTAATTAGTATACATAATATTATTATAATCTCTTTTCTAAGAAGTGTTGACTATGCCCCTTCGGATGATCTTCAACAACACCATATTCTCGGTAGCCATGCTTTTTATAAAACTCTGGTGCTTGGAAACTAAATGAATCTAATAATATTAATCTACATCCTTTTTCCTTCGCAATTTCTTCGATTTTATGTAGCAATTGACTGCCGTATCCGTCATGACGAACTGATTCATCAACCCATAAAAAATCGATATGTAGATGATAAAAATACATTGTACCTGTTACACCACTAAAGATTTCCCCTTCTTCATCCTTCACTACAAAACTTACTTGTTCCATCGGCTGTTTTACTTCATCTGTTAAGATAGACATGTTATATTGGATTACTTTATTTTTTATGTATTCTCCTTCGTTGCGAGTACCACCCTCTATATGTTTCATATATATCGTCCTTTCCTCTTAGTAAGCTACATTTAATTTTTCTTTCTTTTCTTTAAAATACTAATAAATACAAATCCACCATATGTAATAAAGCATGAGAAACCAATTATCCCTGGTACAGAGACATAGCCTATTCTTACATAACTTATAACTGCAAAACTAGCAATTAATAATAAAATAGATGGCCAAAATATAAGAGCTGTTTGTCTTCGTCTCTGTTTCGATGTACTTTCTCTCTCTTCAGAAACACGAGTGCCAAAAAGCAATACAATACAAATAAGAATCGCGGCAAAGTAAATTGTATCTAATGATAAAGTACGATCATATAGTGCGATTCCAGCTTCCAAAGCAATAATTATTAAAATTAAAATGATGATTGTTGAAGTTTTTAAGTTTCTTTTCAATCGTTCACCCCTAACATGCTTTCACTATATTCTTTGTATATGTATTTCAAAGCTGTTGTAATAGTTTCATCAACATCTTTATTTTCAAGTCGATTAGGTAAATCTTCCCCCCCAATAACATAAAGGAACGGGAATTCATGAAACATTCCCATTATACCAATATTTATTGTAGCTGTGAGCAATCCACCTGTCATATGAGCTAAATGATATGAAGGTATTCCTTCATATTCGCCTTGCTGTCTTACCATTCCGTTAATAATTGGCTCCCATACTACTGGTTCTGATTTGTAACCTTGAAATATATGTACTAAAAGTGAAAGAACTTGATTTAACTCTCCTACATTTTGCTCATCTCTAGGATTTTCCTGTATATGAATCTTCGAAAAGTATGTTGAAATATATTCTCTGACAGTATCCCATCCTCCGCAATACATAACAATTGACTTAGCAATATAACTGTCGTGACAAGCTATCATCACTTCAACCGCTTTATTAAGTGTTAATGTATTTCTTCCCTGTAAATGAGGATATAACTGCTCACTATCCTCATTTGGATTAAACTTAATGTGATGAAGTGTATCATTCCAACTAATTTGTTTGTCCTTTACCATTTTTGCTACTACAAATCCAATTGCTACTTTTGCTGCTGATGCTAACGGAACATATAGCTCATTGTTATGGGAAGCAACTATATTTCCATTCTTTGTTGAATAAACGAGTATTCCGACTTGGCCAGTTTGTATTTCTTTTATTTTTCGTATGACAATTTCCATATTCATTCCTCTTTCTATATCATTTTATCACCCTCTGAAAATTCGATATAGAATGTAAAAACCCTTTATTTGTTAAATGATATTCTTGAACACAAAAAGAAAAAGATAGTATGAAAGTTCTTCACACTATCTTTTTAAAAAATTATTTCGCATAACTGATATATCTATTTCTCATTAGGATTTTCAGGTCCATTAAGCTCCAATTGATAAAAGGCTAAGTCTAGCCATTTATTAAACTTATAACCTGCCTTTTTAATTGTGCCTGCATAAACAAATCCATAGTTTTCATGCAAGGCAATACTTTTCTCATTTTCTGCATCAATCCCAGCAATTAAAGTCATATATTCTCTTTCCTGTGCAATTGTTATTAGTTCTTTCACTAAAGAAGTCCCAATCCCATTTTTTCTATATTCTTTATCAACATACACAGAATGCTCAATTGAATATTTATAAGCAGGCCAAGCTCTAAATGGACCGAATGTCGCAAATCCTACTACTTTATTATCTAGTTCGTATACGAAAATTGGATAACCGTCAGCCTTTTTTTGTTCATACCAATCTATTCTATTTTCAAGGGTTACAGGTTTATATGCATACACAGCTGTTGAGTAAAGTATCGCATCATTATAAATATCTAAAATATATGCTAAATCTCTTTTAGTTGCTTCCCTTATCATTGTTTTCTTCCTTTCATTATGCTTATCTTCTAAATGATTTTATTTTACCGAATTTTCCGATTTATTTCCACGTACGAATTCTAGCTTTTCGGAAACCATCAAATATATTTATCGCAGCAGACAACGTGTAAAAGAAAATTCCACCGCCGATTAACCACGTTTTAAATTCCTCTGGGGAAATAGTAAACACATTTGCCACATACGTAATAAACCCTTCGTTAAATAAATGCGGATTTACTACAATTACAATGAATACTATTGTTCCAGCTACCTGAAGAATAGCATTCCCAATTGCCACTCTTTGCGTCCATTGTCCTTGCACTAACTTATAAAGAGATATACCGATTTCGAAAACGATCATTATTACAACGATCGGCCAGTACTGAAGTAAAACATCTTGATTAAAAGTTGGTGCGACAAACTTCAGTCCATTTGCCGTATCATTATATACGCCTACAAGATGATTCGCATAAAAGTAAAGTGTAGCCCATATTGCCGTCCACATTAAACCTCCAAAAACTTCAAACTTTGAGATCGCCTTTTTCTTCGGGATATACGAAATATTTTTTAAATCATCTGGCGTCCATTTTTTAAAATTTTTTGTTAATGGGTGTGGATCCTTTTCTTTATCAGTTCTTTCTATAACAGCAAATACAAGTGTCAACCAGAAAAATACATGGATGCCTACTTCGACAATTTCCCCAATGCCTTTACCTATCAATTTTAAAATAACATTTAATACCGCTTGATCACCATTATAGCCTATAAAATTTTCTGCAACCATTGAAATAAGTGCAATAACAGCTGCAATTGGTATAATCATTTTTAATAACGTCGTATATACATCAAAATAACGTGGTCCAATTAAATGCATCGGTTTATCCAAATAGCCATTAGCTAATGAAACTGGACTTCCCAATTTTTCGAGTACGCCCTTCACATCATCCTCATTATAATCGTCTGGTAACATATCCTCTATCGTTGACCGTAGTTCAAGTGTAATATCTTCACGATTTTTTTCGGGTAATCTCTTCGCAACTTCATGGACGTAAATATCAATTAAACTCATTTTCGTCCTCCTCCTTTAATAGATTATAAAGTTCTTTCGAATCCTTTATCCATTCCTTTTTCAACTGCAAGAATATCTCTAATCCATATTCACTTAAAACATAATATTTACGAGGTCTACTCTCTGTTTTATCCCAACTACTCGTCACTAGCTCTTGTTTTTCTAAACGGCGAAGTAGTGGATATAAAGTACTTTGATCAATTATAATCCCCGATTGCTCCAATAATTGGACCAGTGAATATCCATACTGCGGTGTTCTTAATTGGCTTAAAACCGCTAATGTTAATGTCCCTCTTCTTAGCTCAGTAATTAACGAATTTAATAAAGCATCCATTTATTCACCTCATTTCCATTACTATATGTCATACAGTATATGTTTTATACTATGTATCGTACAGTATTAGTGTGACAAAAACAATGATTATTTACCAAAAAAATACATAATTAAAAGCACAAACTATATGATTTGTGCTTTTCTAGCTAACTTAAATACCTATAACATTCTTAACTTTGTACCTTTGGTAATATATATTCTCCTTTTTCTTTAGGAAATGGGACAACCTCTACAATCGCCTCAACATTGATTACTCCATATACATGCGGGTATTCTTGACCGTTTGAAGCAAGTTCATATTTTATTTCTGCTTTTACAAGAGATGGATCTATTGTAAGTAATAAAACCTCTTCTTCATGATTAAAATGTTTTTGAACAACTTTTAAAGTTTGGTCTAATAATGAACAATGAATAAATCCCTCTTCATTAAGTGATGCCTCATTAATTTCTCCAGTTGTTTTTGCGACTTCCCAATTTCTTTTGGTTATTACTTTTGTAATCATACTCATTCTCTCCCCTATCTTTATATAGAAAAACAAGAGGATTTTCTTTTCATTACTAGAAAGTCCTCTTGAATTTTTTATTTATTTTAATCCCTTAATTAAAGGTGATGCTTCCCCGCCATGGAAAATCCATAAATCATGAAGAGATCTCGTACATCCAACATATAATAACTTTGCATCATGTTTTGTATTTTTGTAATGTTCATCATCAACATCAATTAGAAGTACAGCATCAAATTCTAGCCCTTTTGCTAAGTAGACAGGCACTACCGAAATACCACCCTCGTATTTACTTTGATCTGCTTCAATGACGTTAACAGTCAATCCTGCATTTGTTAATTTTTCATACATTTGTCGACACTCTTCATCCGTTCTTCCAATTACTGCAATTGTTTTCACATCTTCATTTTGCAAATGCTGTAATGTCTTCAAAATTTCAGTAAATTGATCCTCTGCATGAATTACCTTTACTTCTTCACCACTACGGAAAACAGGTGTAGCAAGTCCTACTGGTATTTCCGCATTCTTTATTATTTCATTCGCAAATTCAATAATTTCTTTTGTCGAACGATAACTTCTCGTCAGTTCATAATAACCTGTTTCTTGGAAGACTTCCTTAAAAGCGTTCCAATCTTCAATTCCTTGATAATCATAAATCGCTTGCGATAAATCACCTAATATAGTGAAAGAATTACCTAGTGTAATTTCTTTTAGTACATAAACTTGGAATGGTGAGAAGTCTTGCGCTTCATCAATAACGACGTGATGAAACTTCTGTCCGATTTCAATACCTGTTATGCGATGATGTATATAAATTAAAGCAGGCAAATCTTCTACATACACTTCTTTTTTACGACAATTCTTTTCTGTTTCTTGCACTAATTCTTCAGGTAATACGTCGAGTATTTCTTTACTTTTCAACATTGAACTGTATAGTGAAAGCGGGCTCATCTTTGGCCAAAAATTCATATATG
Source organism: Bacillus cereus group sp. BfR-BA-01383 (assembly GCF_022663495.1). Lineage (NCBI taxonomy): Bacteria > Bacillati > Bacillota > Bacilli > Caryophanales > Bacillaceae > Bacillus > Bacillus cereus group sp. BfR-BA-01383. The sequence continues at coordinate 67,305 of NZ_JAKUFP010000006.1, read as the reverse complement.
TGTTCAATCTCTTTGTCGCTTCTTTTTTTAGTAACTTTTTCTCGTTTGTTTCTCCAAACTTTTTAAGTTCAATTTCAATCCAGCGCTTCATACGGCCGACTAAACGTTCTCTTCTTTTCTTTAATGGATAATGTTTATATTCAACTTGCATCCATTTTTTAACGTCTTCCACTGGAATAACTGCTTTATCCCATGCCTCAAAATCTTTCGTCGGTACTAATTCTTTTTCAAATTGAACCATTCTCTCTTCAATGAATGACTTAAATTCAAGCGTGCCTTTAAACTTACCTAGCATAACCTTTTTTTCATCACGATTAATTGAAAAGGCTTCTTTCAATTTTTCTTCTGTCTGCTTTAGTTTCACCGAACCCTCTAACGTACGTAACGCCCAATCTGGAAACGTCGTTTGACTAATGTTTCCTACCCCCAATTCAGGAAGTACGCTCGAAATATAGTCTAAAAACAAACTGTTTGGAGCGAATACGATCATTCTCTCCGCTTCTAGTTGTTCACGGTATTCATAAATTAAAAAAGCAAGGCGATGTAAAGCGATCGTTGTTTTTCCGCTCCCTGCAACCCCTTGAATTAATAATGGTAAGTTTCTTTCCGCACGAATAATATCATTTTGCTCTGATTGTATAGTCGAAACGATATCTTTTAATTTATTATCTTTATTCTCACCTAATCGATATAGAAGAAAATCATCAGCATGCGATACATCTTCATTCCCTTTCACATATGTATCAACAACACGTTCAAGCTCTCTTTTTCGAATGGAAATATTTCTTTTTAAATAAACATCGCCTTCTACTAATCCGTCTGGTGAATGATAAAACGCTAATTCTTCTCCACCGGTAAATGAATAAAACATACTTGCAACAGGTGCTCGCCAATCAATAACCATCGGTTTCATCGTATCTTTATCTGAAACACCTACTTTACCGATGTAAATCGGCATAACATCTTCTTTGCCATCCTCCTGGAAGTCTAATCTTCCAAAGTACGGCTCTTGCACACCGATACGTAAGTTTTGTCTATTAGACTCCCTCATACTTTCAAGAATTTGCTCTTTAAAATCTTCTCCATAATAAACCGGGATTTTTTCAAGCTGCTCTAATTGCTCATCCATCGTACATAAAATATCTTTCATTATCTGTAATTCTTCTTCAAATATGTTACTCATTTGATGATTCCCTCCTGTCCGTTCCAATTTTTTCAGTCGAGATATAATTCTATAAAAAACACAATCATAAAGTCAATAGTTTAAGTGAGAATTTTCCAAAATAAAGAAAAGGTAGGGATAAGCCCATACCCATCAGCTAAGATTTTGAAGTATCCTCAAAGCAAATTTTTTCTCTATATTTATTTATGAGAATCACATTCATTTTTTTTGGGGGACCAATCAATTTTTCACTTACATGCAGGAATTACATACTTACCGAATAAGTCTAAAGATGAAAGCACTTTATGATGTTCTAGTCCACCAAAATTCATTACTGCCATCAAATTCGTAACACCTATTTCTCTGTAGGACTGAATTTGTTTAATAATTTCATCAGGACTTCCTATTACTGGGTTAAATTTACATTTGAAGTCTTCATATGAAATATTCGTCCCACGCGGAGTATTCATAAATAGTTGATAAGGACCTTTTGCATTGGATTCAGCCTCTGCATATGTTTCACCAACATGGACATGAAATGCAACAGGGATTTCCAGCTCCTCTGGATTACCGTGTCCTGACTTTACATACGTATTCTTGTAAGTATCAATCAGCTTTGCTAATTCATCTCGTGATTTACTAAACCCAAGCCCCATGAAATTGTTTCCCACACTAGCAACATGACTAACACCTGTTTCACTAGAGGTTGCAATCCAATGAGGCGGAAAAGGAGTTTGTATGGGCTGAACATTAAGTTTAAGGTCTTTGTATTGATAAAAGTTCCCTTGATGAGAAAAAATCTTGCCTGACCATGCCTTACGTAGCACTTCTAGAGACTCGTTAAAACGTTCAGTTTTGTCCTCCAATGAAATATTATAGCCATCAAATTCCTTCTGTGCATATCCACTGCCTAGCCCTAAATCTAATCTTCCGTTTGATAAAAGATCAACCATCGCATAATCTTCAGCAACTCGTATAGGGTTGTGTAATGGAAGTACTGAAACACCCACGCCGAGGCGAATTCTATTCGTTCTTTGAGATACCGCAGCGAGCAAAACTGCTGGAGAAGGATTAATACCAAAATCTGAGAAATGATGTTCTGCAAACCATACCCCATCAAAATTCACTTCTTCAGCCCGAACGGCTTGCTCTAATACCTCATTATAGAATTGTCTAGGTGTTCGAGATAATTGATCGGGGTAATTATCAAATATAGTTAATGTACTGAATTTCATTTACTATCGCTCCTGATACTTTATTTTCATTTCTATATTTCATAAACCTTTTACATAAAAACTAAATGGTATTATTAATATTCTAGTTATCCGAATCATTCCACTTACGACTTATTTCTAGGCCATAATCCATATCGTAAACTTCTTTTATAGCTTTAACTTTTTCAAGACTTTCATCGCTAAACACAGGTTTGTTTTCAAAAGAATGTAGAACGATCCTTTCAAGAAGAACGCCAAGTGAAATATCATGATATTCTGCCATTGCTTTCAAAACTTTTACCATTCTTTTTTCCATCCTAATTCCAGTTTGCACACGTTCAACTTTAATTTTTGTATTCTTTTCATTTATTTGTTCATTATTTTGTTTCATAATTTCACATCCTTATCGTAAAAAACGCTATTTTGTTACCTAGATAACAATGTATCATTATAACACTGATGTATGTTTTGTCAATTGTGTCATTATATTATTGATTAAACATAATAGATTCTCTCCCTATTATTATTATCAAGATAATGTAAATTTGTATCCATATAGCAAAAAAACGCTATTCTTTTTATAGGAATATAAAAATGAGAAATTCAACTGAAAACACAATAAAAAGCAGTTAATGAATGATTCCATTATCTGCTTTCCAATTTTTATCGCTAGCTGCTTTAATTATACTTTTGATACATGAGCCAATCCCCAGAATCAATAATTTTCTTTAACATCTCTTTATCCCGGGCAATATACACATACGCGTGTATTTCTCTATCAGCAACATACACTGTTTGCGTGATTCTATCATATAAATCCGTTTCTGTATTGCCTGTGTATTCTTCAAGTTCATCTAACTTTTGCAAAACATCATCATTTACTTCGTAAACTTCCCCATATACCTTTTCCTCGTTTGAGCAAATCATTGCAGGATATCCTTCATTTGTATCGAAAAGCTTACCGTACACCCAAGCCTCTTCTGCGATACAGGTTGCACCTTGCATATAATGAGCATTCGTTTGCCCTTTTCTTAACGTGCCATAAACGAAAACATGATGCATATATCCAAATCCCCTTTATATGTATTTACTTTCTTATTTGTAAATATGCACGAATCATAAAGTAACTCACTTCATTTGGAAGTTGTTCTTTAATAGATTTCAAACCACCTTCTGCATTTTGTACAGCAGTTTCAATAAGAGATTCATACTCTGCTGGAACAAAGCTTTGCCAATTCACTTCCATACCATCTTCAAAAGAGCGAATTAAATGGTTTTCAATCGTTTGTCTTGATAGACCTCTATCTTTCGCAATTTCACTTAAATCAATGCCCTGTTTATACATTTCATACGTTTCTAAATGAGAATTTGCTGAAGCTTTTCCAGACTTTTTACGCTCTGTAACAACTTCTGTCTTAATCGTTTCAGCATAATCTGGATTTTCTTCAATAAAGTGCTGAACTGCTTGTAAGAAGTGAGAACCGTACTTCACAAGTTTATGTTCCCCAATTCCTTTTACAGTAAGAAGCTCGGAATCATTTCGTGGCATTTTTGCACACATATCTTTTAATGTTTGGTCAGAGAAAATAACGAACGGAGGAACACCTTCTCCTTGTGCAATTTCTTTACGCACATCACGAAGCACTTCAAATAAAGGATGATCTTGAACAATTTGTCTCGTTTCTACTCGTTCTTTTCGTAAAACGTTCTCTTTCCCAAGTAATATTTCTTTCCCTTTTTCTGTTACTTTTAATGTCGGATAAGTTCCGTGCTCAACTGCAATTAACTCTTCTGAAATTAAAAACTCAATAAACTCACTGACTTCTTTTACACTACGGTTTGATAAAAGACCATACGTTGGCAAAGTATGAAAATTAAATTCAATGACTTTCTTATTTTTCGACCCAGTTAATACTTGTGCAATCATTTGCTTTCCGAATCGTTGGTTCGTTCTAATCATACAAGATAGTACCATTTGTGACTCTCTCGTCACATCTATACTTTCACGGTCATCTGTACAATTACCGCAGCGCCCACAATCTTCCTTCGGCTCTTCTCCAAAGTATTGCAAAATAAATGATTGTAAACATTGTTCTGTATGACAGTAATCGGTCATATTTTGCAATTTTTCTAGTTCATTTGAAAAACGCGATTCTCCTGTTGATTGATCAATTAAAAAGCGCTGTACTTGCACATCTTGAGAAGAATATAACAATATACATGTACTATCTAATCCGTCACGACCAGCACGTCCTGCTTCTTGATAGTAACTTTCCATATTTTTGGGCAACTGATAATGAATAACGTAACGAATATTCGATTTATCAATACCCATTCCGAATGCAGATGTCGCTATCATGACACTCACTTCATCTCGTAAAAAGAGTTCTTGTTGCTCATTTCGATCATGATCACTCATACCAGCGTGATATTTCGATACCGAAACTCCTGCTCTTCTTAAATCTTCATATAATTGATCGACTACTTTTCTTGTAGCCGCATAAATAATCCCAGATTCCTTTTGATTTTGGCGAATATAATCTGCTAAATATGCATTTCGATCTTGTCCTTTAATTACTGAAAACGATAAGTTCTCACGCTCAAACGTTGTCATAATTGTATTTTCTTGATTAATTTCAAGCGTATTGCAAATATCATCCCGCACTTGTGGTGTTGCTGTTGCTGTTAATGCTAAAACAAGTGGTTTTTCTGGAAGATAATCTAATATGCGATGTATATGTAAATAACTTGGACGGAAATCATGACCCCACTGCGAAATACAGTGCGCCTCATCAATCGCAATCATTGGGATTTTCATATCGATAAGTTGATCAACAAATTCCATAGAATCAAGGCGCTCAGGCGCCACATAAAGCAACTTGTAATGTCCTTGTTTCGCCAATTGGATTCGTTGATTCGCTTCTGTAATAGAAATAGAACTATTAATATATGTAGCGGAAATACCATTTTGTATTAATGTATCTACTTGATCTTTCATAAGTGATATCAAAGGCGATATTACTAACGTCGTTCCTTCAAATACTAATGCGGGAATTTGATAACAAATTGACTTACCACCGCCCGTAGGCATAATACAAACGGTATCTTTCCCGTCTAAAACATTTTTAATAGTTTCATCTTGTCCTCTTCGGAATGACGAATAACCGAAATAAGACGCTAAAAGTTCTTGTGCTTTTGTAAACAAAAAAGATTCACCTGCTTTTCTTTATCTTTCATCTATTTATATTATATATCATAAAAGTGATGAATGTGGAGAACATGAATTATTCAAAACGTTCTAAGGAGAGATTTTATATAGCCTTATCAAATATATAAATGATGTACATATAATTTGAGGAGGTTATGGAAATGAAAAATCATTCTAGCAAAATTAAAACTAAAAGTGAACAACTTGAATTTCCAAATAATGACGCATGGAAATATGAATCTTATTACAAATATCAGCCATTATTTTCTTACAAAACGCTATTTAATTTCCTGTTTCGCCTTTTTAAACGATAATATTATCACTTAAAATATGACTATCACAAAACTTTCTCAATATTATCCTCTATATGTCCTACAACCTAACTCAGCAAGTATAATTATTTTAGAGCCTCTTTTCAGCCAAAGCAAATAATTAGAATCGAAAAAAGTATCATACAAATTTGTTATATTCACGAAAGCAATTCATATTTCTCAATACACAAATCGAATTTTACTTGTTACTATAAAAGTACTCCAGATGAGTTTTTGCTCATCAACATTATCTAGTGAAAGGGGGCTGCCGCGGGAAGCAGCTCCCTTTCACTTTATTAAAGTGTTAAATCATCCATTTGGACAGATTTACCAGCTTTATTCAAAATAATTTTATGGTAATATTACGTAGTCGAGTCCGACATCTCGGCAATACCCTTTTGAGGCTCTGCAACTTCCCTTGCAGAGCCTCTTTTACTTTGCATTCAATTTATTTATATATACCACAACACCATTCATTAAATTTCTCCATATCAATTTCCTAAAAATAATCTAGGACACGTAACTAAAAATAAATCTTTATCATACTTTGAGTTATACATGTTCAAAGGAGTGTTACTATTTATGTATTCTTATTGGCAATCGTATTACTCCCCCTATCATAACCCTTATGTAAACTTTGATATATCCGCACGTAATTATCGAATTAGTAAAAACGAAAACTTTTTAAAAGGTTATATGCGTTCTTTATGGGAACAACACGTCGCTTGGACGAGATTAGCTATTATAAGCATCGTCTTTAATTTACCAGATGTTAACGTTACAGTTGGACGGCTTCTACAAAACGCAACACATATGGGACTATCACTTGAACCATTCTATGGTGAGAATGCAGTGAAAAAATATAGTGCCTTAATTAAAGACCACTTAGTCATCGCAGCTGATCTTGTTAAAGCCGCAAAAGCTGGTGATCAAAATGCAGCTGCCGCTATAGAGAAAAAATGGTACGCTAATGGTGATGAAATTGTTGAGTTTCTTAACAGCATCAACCCATATATAGAAAAAGAAGAATTTAGAAAAATGTTTTATGAGCATTTAGCACTAACGAAAGCAGAGGCACTTGCCTTTCTAAATAAAGATTTTGATGCAAGTGTAAAACTGTACGATAAAATTGAAAAAGAAGCATTAGAAATGGCCGACATGATAACAGACGCAATCGTAAAACAATTCCCACAAGTATTTCAATAAAAATAAGCCGATTTGAAAAAACAAATCGGCTTATAAAACTTTCTAGCAATGATATTTCACCTCTCCTCTTTACATTTAGTTTATATCGATATATTTTATTAATATCCGTTTTTTATAGGAGGAAATAGTTTGATTAACGCCATTGGTCTCGTATTTATCCTCACAAATAAACACGAGAAAAAGAAGAAAGTTTATCTGAATGAAAAATTTGCATTAATAGACATTATTGATTCTAAGGAAGTATTTGATGATGAAGGCAATCCATTAGTAGAACTAACATGTAAATACAGTATATATTTAGATGAAAAATACTATTGTAAATCTCTCGATGATTATACTGGACAAGTATTCCCCTTCTTAAGCGCAAAAATAGGGAAAGGTCTTCTTAGGAACTTAAATTATTACTTTTCCTACGTTGATGCCTATGATAAAAAACCACCTGTTAAAGAAATAAGACCGCTTATGAAACAAGTAACTAACAGGTAATGGAAACTAAAAAAAGAAAGCATCTACTTCAGATGCTTTCTTTTTTTAATCAATAGCTCGTTAACTTTCCCCCTCTTCTAAATATATGTACCCAAGCATACTTTAAATTAAAAACATTGGAGGATTAGACTGAATGAAATACTCAGAAACAATTGTAAGTAAACGGATCCGAAGACTTAAAATATCTGGTATGTTTTTCATGGTAGTTTTAATCGCATGGCTTGGATACACAAAATTCCTTTATGAAAATGGATTTCTTCAAGAAAAGAAAAATTCAGTTGAAGTAATGAATACTAGCATTACAGGAGAAATTGAACAGAACTTTCATGTAAACTTACAAGGTTACCGTAAAACGAGCCTTGATACCGTTATAGATGCGAGTAAAACCGATCCAAGTGAACTATCATTAATCGAGCTTATTAATACAGCTTGTTCGCGAGATTGCATTGGTGAACCATTAACATATGTGAAATCAAACAATGGTTATATCTTTTATCAAGCATCAAACGGAACTTATGTATCTATAAAAATTAAAAAGAAAGATACATGGGAAATTGAAACAAAATCAATTCAAGATGGAATATAAATTAGTAATAAAAAAGAGTACTTTGAAGTACTCTTTTTTATTAGATTTTATACATATAGAAGGATAAATTTCGAAGGAAATTCTATTATATTTTCTGTGTGGAACATGCTCTATAGATGCAAACTCTAATCACTACACTTCCTTATACCACCATTTTTTACGTTCAAGATAATCTTTCATTGCATTAAGTTGCGTGTCTGAAGTTGGATCAGAAATGAAATATGTTAATCCATCCGATTGTAAAATGAACTTAGCTGTCATTTTTAAAGACGTTAACGCTCCCATAACATCAGGAGTTTCATAAGGTGAAAAAGCGCCAGATTGGATGATATTTTGTTTATTTACTTGTACTTGCACTGGTTGTTGTACTGTTCCAGTAAACCACGATAAAGGTTTATTTTCTATGAGTGAATTGAGATTACATTTACCGATGCCAGGAACATTCCCTGTATCCGTGTACTGCCAAATATCACACGGATATGCCGGCTTATTGCCTCCATATCGCGGAATCCATACAAAGTCACATTTCACATTTGCCATGCCGAAAGGCTCATACATATGATGACCAACATATAAACCGATTTTCTTAGCACCCAACCGGCGTAATTCGTCGATAAAAGCTTGCGTACCTGTTCGCATATCATCCATTGTTTTAACTTCAACATCTGCAGCCCAAACTGTAGCATTCTTATCTCCACGGTTCCAAAAATCACGAGCTTCTACTTTTGCATCTTCTACTGAAACGAAGCGACAGAATGCATAGTTACCAAATGGAATATTTCTCGCTTTCATCGCTTGTACATAATTTTTATATAGAGGGTCTACATAATTTGAACCATCTTGCACACGTGCAATTACGAAATCTAATTGTGGTGCTGCTACATCCCAGTTAATATCGCCATTCCATTTCGAAATATCTACAATGTAACCCATTATTCAAAATCTCCCTTTTTTTATTATCATATTCATAGCTTGTCTTTTTGCTCTTACCGTTTAAAATTTTGCCTACATTCTTTTAATGGCTGTAGAAATCGGATTACAATATTTCCTACATTTTCTAGGGTTGAAAACAATTCAATTCCCACGAAGAAGAGGAAATGGAAGAATCCACTTATCCTGTTTATTCATTTTCCGCAGAATTGTTGGATAACTTACGCGATTTTGAAGACGAAGAATAAAATAAAAAAGAAGAACGCCTTGCAGTGAGGATAAACGTTCTTCTTTTTATTAGTCAATGTAATTATCCATCAAATATCATCACGCTTGGGGCATAGTTCAATTAAAACAACGCTCGATATTATACTCTCACGTGTTACCGAGTATGGATAAGTCAATATCTGACGAACTTGAAAAGATTATTAAAATGTGACCAATCAAAAAGAGTAAACCAAAACTATAATTCCTTTCCTTCCTGCACTGCCCTCTTCAAACTCTGCAACATATACCCAATCCCTTTACATCCTTCTAACGGATATGTAATGATTTCTTCTGGATATAACTTCGTCACTACTTTTTTATGCTTTTTTCCTGCAAGTAAAACGATTTCACCAAACTGAAGTAAATCTTTTTCAACCATCTGTTTTTGTAATTGTTCAATACTAATAATCTCATTACTTTTAGAATCAAATGCAAGATCATAGTTTTCTTGTACAATATCATTTGGTCTTAAAAACCCATGCTTCGCTGATAAGATAACCCAGTTCTCAAAAAACTCAGTCGCGTACGCCTGACATGCTTTTCCGAACGGGCTAATATATACGTCTTTTGCCTCTACCTTTCCATAATATGGGTATTTATCCCATATTTTCTTTTTTCCACATGGAATTATGCATAGCCTTTTCATCGTTATTTCGTACCTCGTTTCTATCTTACTTATGAAATATTAATTTTTCAGTACATTTTTTTTGCAAAATACTATATAATAATCTCGAAAGATTAAATTACATTATATCCCATATTCAGTTTGATTTCTTTTAGAACTGTCGATTAAACATATATTGTATTACATAAACACACCGTACTAAAGTCACTTGCATACAACATGCATATACCTCATCCTTTAATGAATTTGTTAAGATTTCGTAAAATCAAGCACACTTAATCTTCTAATTCCTATCCGATAGTATAATATATAAATGTAACGTTAATAGGAGGTGAATAAATATGAAAAATATACTCCCAGCATTATTAGCTTATATTATTGTTTGTATCATCGCAATTATCATTCCAGCATCTGACGGCTATAATTCTGTGGGATGGAAGTTATTTATTGGGCAAGCGTACGCAATACCTATTTTCATTATTGTTGCTATTGTTTCATTTTATATAAACAAGAAGCGGTCTTATGAATAAACGGTTAGGAGGATAGCGATCGCTATCCTTTTTTATTCCCTTTCATTAAGTAAATCTGTAGTTCTATAAAAAAAGACAAGTAGCCAATCTGACTACTTGTCCTTTCTGTTTATCCGTATTCAATAATATTAAGCTTGGAATGCTTCTGTTAGTACTGGTACGATTTGTTTTTTACGAGATACAACACCTTTTAATGTAGCTGTGTTGTTTTCAAGAGATACATTGTAAGCTTTCTCAACAACGTTTGCTGCTTTACCGATCGCAAGACCTACAGAATCGTTAGTTAAGATATCAGTTACAACGAATAAGAATAGGTCTAAACCTTTTTCTTCTACTACTGCAGAGATAACTTTTTCAAGTTCCGCTTGGTGTACAAGAACGTCGTTTGTATCAACAGCGTTTACTTGTGCGATTTCAACTTTCGCGTTACCCATTTGGAATTCTTTAGCGTCAAGAGAGATTAATTGCTCCATTGTTTTTCCGCTTAAGTCAGCACCAGCTTTTAGCATTTCTAAGCCGTAGCTATCTGCATCTACACCAGCGATTTCAGCTAATTCACGAGCTGCTGCTACGTCTTGCTCTGTGCAAGTTGGAGATTTGAATAGTAAAGAATCTGAAATGATTGCAGATAACATTAAACCTGCAACTTCTTTACGAATTGTAACGCCATTTTCTTTGTACATTTTGTTTAAGATTGTAGCTGTACAACCAACTGGCTCACAACGGTAGTATATAGGATCGCTTGTTTCAAAGTTAGCAATACGGTGATGGTCAATAACTTCTAACACACGAACAGATTCGATATCGTTAGCACTTTGTTGACGCTCGTTATGATCAACTAAAATAACGTTGTCCACTTCGCTTGCAACTGTCTCAACAAAACGCGGTCCTTCTACTTTAAAATAATCTAACGCAAATTGAGTTTCACCGCTGATTTCGCCTAATCGTACAGGCTCAGCATTCATTCCTAATTCTTTTTTCAATTCTGCATAAGCAATTGCAGAACAAATTGCATCTGTATCTGGGTTTTTATGCCCGAAAACTAGTACTTTTTCCATGTTTTCCACCTCTTCATGAAAAGGATATCTTAAAGAAGCAAATATGACAATATTTTAGACACATTTTTTTATAAATAATTGCAGTTTCTTCTATATTTTTCATCGTTTTCACAAATAAAGACCTTCTAAAATAATTTAGAAGGTCAAAGATTGTCTTTTCGTTAAAATAAAGATGGAACTTACACTACGTTGTTAAATGCGAAATTGGCAAAGGCAGTCTAATTATCGAATAGCCCTCTTCCTCTCAAATTTGCGGAAACAGGCCCCTTTCCTATTTCACGTGCCCATATAGATAACTGGCCGATATGGTGGATTTCGTGGACAATGACATGACGTATTATCTCTCCGTGTGTACATTCAATGACTCGGCGCCTAATTGGTGCGTCTCTAGAGCTAATCGGTTCTTCAGTGAAATCAGTTTCTGAAAGTTTCCGAGAATCCATTTCATTTGTCCAAGATGTCACAAATGGCTTCACTTTCTCGTGGTATTGAGCTGAAAGATTTTTCACTTTTTGTAAGCTGGCATACTCTTCAAACAATGGCTCATCGGGCACTGGTTCACCGCGCAAACCTAAGATCCACATATATTCCACATCTACAATATGAAATAAGGTATGTAGGATACTGCCGAACCCACCGACTCGTTTCTTTAATAGTTCTTCATCCGGCATGTCTTCGCACAATGTAAACCAATCATCACGAACTTGCCAGTTATATTGAAACAGTTTCAACATCACAGCAACCTCCATCTTTTAGATTAACATTTAATATTCACCAAAAGACTTCAAAACCCCTATTTAAATAATAACTCTAAAAAACCTGTTAAAACCTTCTACAAATTGGCCCTTTAATTGAACATTCCAGATGAAGTTATGGGATCAAAAGAACAACCCTATTATATAGGGTTTTATCAAACTTTGTTTTAAATTATCTCCCTTTTCCAATAAAAAACTAAATCATTTTATAATAAATTACCGTTGCATCTAACTCACCATTCGGGGAAATCGCATACCCTGGTATTTTACCGGATTCTTGATAGTCTAATGACTTATACAATCTATTGGAAGGATCTCCTTCTCTAGTATCTAATACTAAAAGAGTCCTGCTTTCTTGCTTTGCCCGTTCCTCTGCTTTTTGCATAAGTGAACGTCCAATGCCATTACGTCTAAATTTCGGATGAGTCATTAACTTACAAATTTCGGCTCTATGGATCCCATTATGCTTTGTAACAAGATGTAATTGAACACTTCCCGCCACTTCATTGTTTATTTTAGCAACATACAATATCACTTCTGGTGCTAATACAGTTCGCCAATAATTTGTTGCTTCTTTTTGTTCAAGTGGAGGTAAAAAACCAATTGACGCCCCATCATCTACTACAGTTTTCAAAAGTTTAGAAAGCTCTTCAATATCATTTTCTAGTTGCTTAATTTCTTCAATTACTAAATTTCGCATTACTTTTCCTCCTTTTGTTTCATTGTAACAACTTTTAAAGAAGGAATAATTAAATTCTAAGATGAAATTATTTAAGATATGATTTTTTAGAGAAAGGATAACTATATGAAGTATATATTAGATAGGACATACGCGAGAGAATTACTCCAGTGGGCATATGAACAAAACCCAGGTCCATGGTTCGAACATTCAAGTAATGTTGCCCTTGCAACTGAAAAGATAGTTGTAGAACTTATTAATAATGGGTACGACCTAGATACTGACATAGCATACAATGCTGCCCTCCTGCATGATATAGGAAGATATAAAGGTTTTACTAAATCTGTTATTCATTCCTATGATGGTTATATGTATATGAATGATTTAGGGTATACAGGAAATGCGATTATTTGTGTGACACATTCATTTCCTTGCAAAAATGAGCATTTAGATATCGCAGCGGAGTGGAGCCTTGTTCCCGATTATATGGAAAGCCGGTTAATTGAAATATTGAATGAAAATAGTGACTACGACTTATACAATAAGGTCATTACCCTTTGTGACGCACTTGCTGACGCGGAAGGCTTTACTACTCTTGAAAAAAGATTGATTTCAGTTGGTTTACGTCATGGCACAACATCTCATACCTCTTTACATTGGAAGGGATTCTATACAATTAAGAAAGAATTAGAATCTTTAATCGGTAAGAGCATTTACACACTTCTCCCTGATGTAGAGAAATCGATTTATAACAATATAGAATATTAAAATAAACACAACTTAAAACTCTTTCAAAGTGGAGGGACTACTTATTAGTAAAATGGGATTTGACTTGATAAATCATAAAAATAACTCTGATTTTGGGTATGAAGATATAGTGAATTTATCTAGGAGATGTAAATTTTCTAACTGTTCGCATACAAATGAACCACAATGTGCGGTTAAAAAAGCTATCTCTGATGGAGTTCTTTCTGAAAAAGTATTTAATCATTATTATAGAGATTTAAACGAGGCACAATATGTTTCTAAGCAAAGAAATAAAACAAAAGCTATCGACTATATGAAACAATTGAAACTCTTCCATAAAAATTAGGATAAACTAGAAAGCCGTCCTTAAAATAATATTTTAAGGACGGCTTTTTGTTTAATACTAAACAAATTCTGTATAAAACCTAAATAAAAGAGTGAATTTTCAGTTTTTTTATTATAGAAATTTACATGTTTAAAATTTAACGCTATCATCTACCGGCACTTTTTCTTTAGAACTTTTCTTTTCAACCTCTTTACTCCGCTCTTCCCAAAACGCTAAACCTTCAATCCCCACATTTTTAGGATCAAATACTGGATCTTTCCCTGCTTTTTTCTGCGCTTCATAATCTTTTAACACTTTTAATGCGGTTTTACTTAATAACAGGATCGCAATAAGGTTTAACCATGCCATACTACCGATTCCTAAATCTCCAAGATTCCATAAAAGTGAAGCTGATTCTACACTACCGATATAAACCATAATTAAAAATCCAATTTTTAAAACTGGTTTTAACCAGCCATATTTTAATTCCCGATCTAAATAAGTGAGTGTCGTTTCTGCAATATAGTAGTAAGCGAGCAAAGTTGTAAATGCGAAGAAGAAGATTGCGATTGAAATAAATATTGGACCAAATCCTTCCATAACAGTTTCAACTGCTTGTTGTGTATAGAGTGGTCCGGCTTCCACATTTCCTATATTTTGTACAATAGCACTTTTCCCTTCTGGTATTACATTATACATACCTGTTATTAATATCATAAGAGCAGTCGCTGTACATACGACAATTGTATCAATATACACGGAAAACGCTTGAACTAACCCTTGTTTTGCAGGATGCGATACTTCAGCAGCTGCAGAGCTATATGTCGCTTCTCCAACACCTGCAACGTTTGAAAATACTGCACGTTTTACTCCCCATGCGATAGCTGCACCAACGATTCCTCCAAACATTTCATTTACACCAAATGCACTTGAGAAAATTAAAGCAAACATACTTGGAATTTCTGTTATATTCGCAATTAAAATGATACATGTAACAATTACATATCCAATTGCCATAAAAGGTACTAACATTTGAGACACACCAGCAATTCTTTTTACGCCCCCAAATATAATTGCCGCTAGTAGCACAACTAATAGTATTCCAGTTATATATTTGCTAATGCCATTAGAGTTTTCAAATCCAACTGCGATACTACTAGATTGAATACCTGGTAATAAAACGCCATATGAAAGTGTTACAACTACCGCAACAATGACCGCAAACCATTTCATTTTTAAACCTTTCTCAATGAAATATGGTGTACCGCCGCGGTATTCATTTCCTACTTTACTTTTATATACTTGAGATAATGTTGATTCAACGAATGCACTAGCTGCTCCTAAAAGGGCCATTACCCACATCCAAAATACAGCTCCAGGCCCGCCAAAAGCGATAGCTGTCGCTACCCCTGCGATATTACCTATTCCAACCCTACCTGATAAGGCCAAACAAAATGCTTGAAAGGATGATATTCCCGTCTCTGAGCTCTTCCCTTCAAATAATAGTTTAATCATCTCTTTAAAATAACGAATTTGTAAAAAGCGAGTGGCAATTGTGAAATATACTCCTGCCCCTAATGCAAAAACAACTAATCCAATACTCCATACTTGACCCACTAACCATTCTACTAATTTCTCCATCCAAATCCCCCTTATAATTCTTTTAAAAAAGCATTTTTATATATAAGAAAACGGACAACTATTATCGTACCTTCCAGTTGTCCGCATCCCTTACTATATTTCATCATTCTTTTATCCCGCTATTTGTGGGCAGTATGACGGAATATCGCCTGCCCGTATAAATGCCCGATTGATTCAACTACTATTCAGCGGAGATTAATAGACTCCCCACTGATTAGAGTTTCACTTAATATTGACCCAGACACTCTTCACTTCTGTATAATTATCAAGCGCATATGAACCTAACTCACGCCCAATACCAGATTGCTTATAACCACCAAATGGTGCTGCTGCATTTTCTAAGTTATAATCATTAATCCAAACTGTTCCTGCCTTTAATTTATTGGCAACTTGATGTCCAGTTTTAATATTTTGTGTCCATACCCCAGCAGCAAGCCCATATGAAGAGTTATTCGCTCTTTCAATTACCTCTTCGGTTGAATCAAATGGAAGTACAACGACAACTGGTCCAAAAATTTCTTCCTTAACAATTGTCATATCGTCAGTAACATTTGTGAATACTGTTGGCTGTACAAAATAACCTTTTTCAAATGCACGTTTACCGCCAGCTGCAACAGTTGCACCTTCAGCTTTTCCTTGTTCAATGTAATTCAGCACTCGCTCTTGTTGTTTTTTAGATACGAGTGGACCCATTTCAGTTTCCTTCTCCATACCTGCTCCAAGCTTCACTTCATTTGCCATTTTTACAAGTTCATTTACGACTGTTTCATAATGCTTTCGATGAACGAAGACTCGAGATCCTGCACTACAATTTTGTCCGTGATTATACATAATACCTTGGAACGCACCGTTAATTGCTTCTTCTAAGTCAGCGTCTTCTAAAATGATATTTGGCGACTTACCACCAAGTTCTAATGTGACATGTTTAATTGTTTCTGCAGATTGGCGCATAATATATTTTCCCGTAACTGTTGAACCAGTGAAAGCTACTTTATCAATATCATGATGGTTTACAATTGCTGCTCCTGCTTCTTGGCCGAAACCTGGTACAAAGTTTACAACACCGTTTGGAAAACCAGCTTCTTTAAATAGCTTCGCTGTATATAATAAAGATAAAGGCGTTTGCTCTGCCGGTTTTAATACAATGGTACACCCTGTCGCAAGTGCAGCTCCCATTTTCCAAGAAGACATAACGAGCGGGAAATTCCACGGAATAATTTGACCTACAACGCCAACAGGTTCATGGCGTGTGTAATTTAAGTAATCTTTTGAAATCGGAATGGTTTGCCCGATAATTTTTGTAGCCCATCCCGCGTAATAACGATAATTTTCTACTGTCGCTGAAATATCATCATCCAGTGCTACTTGATATGGTTTTCCGTTATCTAAAGCTTCAAGCTGTGCTAATTCTTCTCTATGCTCTTCAATTAAGTCTGCTAATTTATAAATCAGATGCGCTCTTTCAGCAGTAGTCATTTCTGCCCACGGACCCGATTCAAATGCAGATCTTGCTGCTTTTACTGCGACATCAATATCTTCTTCTTGCGCTTCACATACGACTGCTAGAACATCTTCTGTTGCTGGATTGTAAGTTTCAAACGTCTTACCGCTCATAGAAGAAACAAATTCACCATTAATAAACATTTTAACTTCTTCATTTAAAAACGCTTTCACTTTTGGTTTCAGTTCAATGTTTGTCGTTAACATACATGCTCTCCTCCTTATTTAAACAGCTGCATGAGCTGCAATTTCTGCTAAAATCGTTTGAAGCTTTTGATCTTCTTCTTCAGTTAATCCTAATCGCGGATAACGAGAAGGTCCGCCAGCTTGGCCGTGTAATTCCATTGAACGTTTAACGATTTGTACATATTTCCCTGATCCTTCAAGAAACTCGCAAAGAGGTAAAATAGCATCGTTTATTTCCCAAGCTTTTTCTAGTTCACCATTTTGAAAATGCTCATACATTTTCGTAACGAGACCTGGAACAATATTTCCTGCTACTGAAACCCATCCTGTTGCACCAACTAAATAAGATTCCATAACTAAATCTTCAGATCCGCAGAAGACTTGAAAAGCACCTTCACCTTGTCTTACTAAATCTCTCGCTTTTCGAATATCTCCGCTAGATTCTTTAATATGTGTAACATTTTCACACTCTTTACCAATGCGAAGCATAAGCTCTGTACTCATATCAACACCAGAAGTAAATGGGTTATTGTATAGCATAATTGGTATATTTACAGCGTTTGAGATTTCTTTAAAATGAAAATAGATTTCCTCTTCCTTCGGTTTACAATAGTAAGAGTTAATAATTAATGCACAATCCGCTCCATGCGCTTCTGCATGTTTCGTATATTCAATCGTTTCTTTCGTCGTTTCCGCTGCAGTTCCAACAATGACTGGAATACGGCCATCAACTTCTTTCAAAACAGTTTCTACCATGTTAAATCGTTCTTCTTTTGATAAACTAACAAATTCTCCCGTACTTCCATTAATAATAATTCCAGCTACTTTTTGCTCAATAAAGTAGTTTACGTTTTGTTTTACACCATTCCAATTAATCTCTTGAAATTCATCCATCGGTGTTATTAATACTGGAAATGCCCCTTTAATTGTTTGCATATTTATCTCTCCCTTTAACATTTTATTTTAATAAAAAACCTGCCGGAAACGGATCCGTAGGGTCTAATAGAAATGTCTGCATTCCTGTAATAAACCCTCTACTTTCAAAACGGAAAATGTATCCTAATTCTTCTTTCTTCACTTGTTCCACTGTTATAAAGCTATTAAAAATACTTTCATTTTTAAAAGGTTTATCCGCTATATAATCATTTTTAAATAAAGCATGAACATAAGACACAATTGTAGAAACAAAACCTGGTGAACGTACGATAAAGTTATCTTCATGAAATGTGATCGACTTTATATGATTCTTTTCTTTTTGCGAAGAATCTACTAAAATAAGTCTTTTTATAAGTGACTGTTTTTGTATAGCTTCAAGTGTAGCTTCTCCCCATTTTTTTAATTCAGATATATTTTCAACACAAATTTCAGGCAAATACGTATCCTTTTCTACAACTGCATAAACTTTATCTGCTTGTATGAGAGAGTAATTTATATTACCAATCTTCAAATCTTTCTCAACCATATAACAAAGTTTGCTTTCAAACGAAACAGATATAACTTCATCATTCTCCACATACGCATGAACTGAAAATATTCCAGATAGCGTTTCGATTTTGTATTGATTAGACTCTCTCTTTTTTAAATAACCACTTTCTAATAACATTGTTATTACCGCTACTATACCGCCGTAATGAAGAGGAATAGATCCTTCATGATCAAAAAACAATACCGCTGCATCCACTTCCTTATGAATAGAAGGAACGACAATACATCCATTTAAACCGATAAAACCACGTGGTTCATTTAATAAAAGCTGCATTTCTTCTGCTAATTCCCCGGAAAACTGTTCATTTAAATGTTCTAAACTGTAGTAGTATTTGCATGGTACATCTTTTATTACACGAAATGCTTCGCCAGCTACGTGCACATCTACTGCTGTATACATTTTTTGAATGTTCATTTTACATCCTCCGTTTCATGTTCCATCGGCGGAATTAGCAAAAACCCTTCTTTAAGTGGATCCTTTTCATTGTAAAAAAATCTATGCATACCCATAAGCCAAGCTGATCCCGTAATTTTCGTTACTACAGCTTCAATATTTTCCACATATGTTGTATTCATAACACACCCTTTAAATAAAGAACCTACAATACTCTCATGAACAAATTCTTCATCGATGTCGATTTTTTTATGAGCGTATAATACAGCTAACTTCGCTGATGTTCCTGTACCGCATGGAGATCGATCAATCCCACCTGGTGGTACAACAACTGTATTTTTCACATGTGCACTTTCATGAGTAGGATCTGTATAAAATTCAACATGTGTTAATCCACTTATAAACGAATACTCTGGATGAATGATTTCAAATTTCTCATTAATCGTATTTCTAATATGAATGGCCTTATCGATGATTGTAGAAGCATTTTCTGGTACTAACTCTAAACCTACTGATTTCGCATCAATAATGGCATAAAAATTCCCTCCATACGCAATATCAGCCTCTACGGTTCCAATTCCTTCAACGTCTACAGTAATGTTTTTCAGTAAAAAAGCTGGTATGTTACAAAAGGAGACTTCTTTCGCTTTCCCATCTTGAACAGAAATATCTACTTCAACTAAGCCAGCTGGTGTATCTAGCTTTACAGAAGTAACCGGTTCAACTACTGGAATTAAACCTGATTCGACTAAAGCTGTACATACACCAATTGTATCGTGGCCACACATCGGTAAATATCCACCTGTCTCTATGTATATAACACCTATATCAGCTTCAGGGTGACACGGATCTGTTAACAATGCTCCTGACATTACATCATGACCACGCGGCTCATTCATCAACAATTTGCGAATCCAGTCATACTCCCTTTTCATATGTAACATCTTCTCTGCCATCGTCTCTCCAATTAACTTAGGAAGTCCGCTAATTAATGTCCTCGTTGGATTCCCGCCAGTATGTGTATCAATCGTCGTAAAGACTCTTTGTGACCTCATCCGTTTAACACCCTTTCTGTAAAACGACTCAAACGAAGTGGTTCAATAGGAATGATTGTTTCTTTTTCATTTAATAACTCTTCAATCACTTTCCCAGTAACTGCCGCAAGACTAATGCCATCACCTTCATGTCCTGCTGCAATAAAGTAGTTTGGGATATGTTCCACTCGTGAAATAATTGGCAAATGGTCTTCTGTCCACGGGCGTAATCCAGCATATGAACGAATCACCATCATATCTGCCATTTTCGGATAAAAACGAATTGCTCTGTTCGCAATACATTTAATAACCTCGTTATTTATCTTCGTATGAAAGCCTACAAATTCTCTACTACTACCAATTAAAAAATTTTGGCTTTCTGTCGGTTCAAATACAAGTGCCACCCCATACTTTTCAGTTAAAGCATCCACTTTTCGTTTTCCGCCAAATTTAGAAATCAAATAACCAAATTCCATTACTTTACGGCAGCCAACGTGTTGTTGCCTTGAAGCTACAATAATATGTCCCTTTCTCGGTTCGATTGGGATATTCACATCTAACATCTGTCCAATTTTAGGAGCCCACACACCGGCCGCGTTTACCACTTGCTTCGCAGTAAACGTCCCATTTGTTGTTTCTACAATAAAGGAACCGTCTATATCTCTTTTCATTTCTTTTACTTCTGTATGATTAAAAGCTTTCGTACCAAATTTTTTTGACTCTGCGAGAAGTGAAAAAGCAAGAAGGTACGGATTTACAGTCGAATCCGTTGCACATTCTAAACCACCTAATAAATCATCTGCAAAAAATGGTGATTCCTCTCTTATATCTTGTCTATCTAGCATACGAAACGGTAAACCAGCTTCTTTTTGCCGATTGACCCATTGCTGCGCCGCTTCCATCTCTTCGTCTGATTCACAAACGAGAATGCTTCCTGGTGCCCTATATTCAAATGAGTGCTCTAACTCTTCACTTAAATCCGTTACTAATTTTTGACTTACTAACGACATTTGACTATCAAACCCTGGGTCTTTATCAATAGCCAAAATATTCCCATCACACCGTGAAGACGTCCCACTGACAAATTCCCCTTTTTCAATGATTGTTACGTCTCTTCCATATTTTGAAGTGTAATAAGCGATCGAACATCCAATAATACCACCGCCTATTATTAAAACGTCACAGTGTCTCACATAGCACTCCTCCTTTCTCCTAAATCTCTCACTTTCTTTTTATGCAATTGGTGTGCCAACTCTACATACAGAACTATTTATATAAAATAAATTTATTTGTAAAAATATTTTAAATTTATCGTAAATAGGTGTATTATTTCTTTATCACTGTCTAAACTTTTATACATAACAGGAGGGCAATATGACATTTTCATTTCCAACAATAAAAGAGTTTATAAAAATTTTGTCAATCGATCTTAAAAATTTCGGTCCACACATCAAGCAAGTAGACGAAAAATTTTATTACATCCATTCACCTACTGCAGAATGGAATTGTGCGGTTGTATATGAAGATGATTCTTTCACTACTTTAATCGACGCATTTTCTCATGAACTAGCCGTTGTCATCATTAACGAAAACCAAGAACCTATATGCTGTATTACTACTAAGCAAATGATTCCTTTTCTTTATAAGTATTACAATGAACTACAAGCGTTTTATAACACTGTTATTGAAACGTCTGATTCTTCTGTTACAGTCATCGATGAGAAAGAATGCGTTCGGACATGGACAGATGGCGCCGAAAAGATTTTTTCAGTCCACCATAATGAAATTATCGGGCAACCGATTACTCGTTTTTTTGATTATAAAGATTTGGAAATTTTGCAATCACTACATAGCGGAAAAAGCATAATCGCGCAGTTCCATCAGCCTCGCCCTGATTTGTTCGTATTAATTAATTCAAACCCAGTTTATTGTAACGATGAAATTATCGGAGCAGTCGTCTCTGAAACTGATGTTACAAATCAAGTCGCTTTGAATGAAAAACTATTTACTATGTCACATGAAATGCACCGATTAGAACAAGAAGTAGCAAAATATAAAGATACATCCGATCCTTTTCTTGCAATGAACGGAAAAAGCCCCGTCATACAAAGAACGATACAATTAGCTAGAAAGGTTTGTTCAGTAAAATCGACTGTTTTAATTCTCGGTGAAAGTGGTGTTGGAAAAGAAGTATTTGCGAAAGCAATTCATGAAGCAAGCGAGACAGCAAAGTCACCTTTCATTTCGATCAACTGTGGTGCAATCCCTGAAGCATTATTTGAAAGTGAATTATTCGGTTACGAGCGCGGGGCGTTTTCTGGAGCAAATAGTAAAGGAAAGAAAGGTAAAATTGAGCTCGCACAAGGAGGTACTTTATTCCTTGATGAAATTGGAGAAATGCCACTTGATATGCAAGTGAAACTTTTGCGTGTACTACAAGAACGAAAGTATTACCGAGTTGGTGGAGAAAAAGAAATAAATATTGATTTCCGCATTATTGCTGCTACAAATCGTGATTTACAAGAAGAAATGAGAAAAGGAACTTTCCGAGAAGATTTATATTATCGCTTAAATGTAGTTAGTTTGCATATTCCACCACTACGAGAAAGGCGAGAAGATATTATTGAATTAACATACTCATTCTTAAACGATTTTTCAATTAACTATAACCGACCAATTCGTGACTTACCTTCAAGCATTATGCATGAACTACTTCATTACAATTGGCCTGGTAATATTCGCGAACTTCGTAACGTAGTTGAACGACTCGTCGTATTCGCGACAGACGGTATTATTAAACAAGAATATTTACCATTTCACACAAATGATACTTTAGAAAACGAAACGTCTCATTCCCTTTTACTAAGCAACAATAACGCGATTCTTTCTTTACAAGAAGAGATGGATGAACATGAGAAAAAAGTCATTGAAAGAGCTTTACTAATTTTAAATGGGAATAAATTAGAATGTGCGAAACAACTTGGCGTAACGAGGGCCACTTTATATAACCGTTTAAAAAGACTTGGATTACACTAATCCCTTTCTCCCTCTATATTGGCATAGTTTTTGCATTATAATTTGTGCAAACCGAACTAGAGGAGGAATACATATGACGAATAAAGAGAACGTAATTGTTTGTCGTTGTGAAGAAGTTACATACGGACAACTTCAATCGACAATTGCTGAATATAACTGCTCGGCAAGAGAATTAAAACTAAGAACACGTGCTGGCATGGGATTTTGCGGTGGCCGCACGTGTAGAATGATGATAGATCGGATGATTGAAAATGCAAACCCTGATATAAATCCTAATGAAATCCCATTAAAATATCAGCCACCCGTGCGGGCAGTTACTTTCGGAGCGGTAGGTGAAAGTAAATGAGCAGAATTACACATCACCCTATTTTAGGTAGTTTAAATAGTAGTCAGCGCATCAAGTTTCAATTTAACGGTCAACAATATGAAGCATATGAACATGAAACGATTGCGGCCGCTTTACTTGCAAACGGAATTCGAACGTTAAGAGTCCATGAAGATAGCGGGAGTCCGCGAGGCATTTATTGTAATATCGGGCATTGTTCTGAATGCCGCGTAACTGTAAACAATCAAACGAACGTACGAGCTTGCTTAACTGTAGTTGAAAACAATATGGTTGTGGAAAGCGGCAAACAGCACCCGAATATCGTGAGAGAGATGGTGAAAAAGCGATGATTGATGTAATTATTATTGGCGCAGGACCAGCAGGATTATCAGCTTCCATCTCTTGTGCACGCTTTGGACTTAACGTACTTGTTATAGATGAATTTATGAAGCCAGGCGGGAGATTGTTAGGACAGTTACATCAAGAGCCTACTGGAGAATGGTGGAACGGAATAGAAGAGTCAAAACGCCTTCACGAAGAAGCAAAATCCCTTTCCGTTGATATTCAGTGCGGTGTTTCCGTCTTTAATTTAGATAAAGATGAAAGTAATTGGTTCGTACATACAAATATCGGTACGTTAGAAGCACCGTTTGTACTAATTGCTACTGGTGCCGCTGAGTATTCTATTCCCCTTCCTGGCTGGACACTTCCAGGAGTTATGTCAATTGGAGCGGCTCAAGTTATGACAAATGTTCACCGAGTCCAAGTTGGGAAAAAAGGAATCATTATCGGTGCTAACATTTTGTCATTTGCGATTTTAAATGAACTGCAATTAGCTGGAATTAAAGTGGACCATATTGTACTTCCTGAAAAAAGTGAGTTAAGCCAAAAAGCTGGTGAACCAGAAGAAGTTTTAAACTCTCTTTTAAATGCAGCTCATCTTGCTCCTTCTGCTTTTCTACGCATAGGTAGCCGCTTTATGAAATATGATTGGATTCGAAAAGCTGGATTAACCTTCTACCCAAATAACGGGATGAAAATAAATGGGACACCACTTCATCTCCGTAAAGCGGCACTTGAAATTATTGGAACAGATCAAGTTGAAGGTGTTCGTGTTGCTAACATTGATTCTATAGGGAATATTATTAATGGATCAGAAAAAATATTGGAGGCAGACTTCGTTTGTATTGCTGGTGGTTTATACCCGCTTGCCGAGCTTGCTGCTATAGCTGGTTGTCCTTTCCGTTACATCCCGGAATTAGGCGGACACGTCCCTCTTCATTCCGAAACAATGGAAACCCCTCTTTCGGGCTTATTTGTGGCTGGAAATATTACAGGAATTGAAAGCGGAAAAATCGCAATGGCGCAAGGAACAGTTGCTGGCTACTCAATTGTAAAACACGCTAATATAAAATCTAATTCGATTGAACAACACTTGCAACAAGCCATTCAAAATGTTCACTCCGTTCGTCAGAAAGCAGCGCTTCAATTTAATCCAATGATTGATGCTGGCAGACGAAAAATGAATGAAATTTGGCGTGATTATTCTTCTACATATGCACATACTAAAAAGAGCTGTTGAGATTACTCTCAACAGCTCTTTTCGCTACTCATCTGAGTTATTAAATTTCGCTAATGCGTAAATGCCTTCTTCATCGTCTAATTCAAGTTGTAATCTTGCCGCAAATGAATTGACGTTGTATTCTCGATCAAGTAATAAGCGCAATGCTTCAATTAAGTTTGCTTGAATTAATATTTGCTTGCGACCATTTACCTCTACTTCAGCAGAGAAACCGTAGTCATCATCATACATCAGTTCAACTAAAACCGCTTCTGGACCAACTTGTCTTTTTTCAGCGATATATATACAAAGCGCATTTATTAATTCTTGTTCAGAAATTTTTATTGTTTCCATGCAACTTCATCTGCCTTTTTCTTACGTTGATTTTTGAAGTATTTAAATGCACGAACTGCTAACATTACGATACCAGCCATGACTAACATATTTACCATAAACGCTAATACAGAACCAAGAGCTCCCATATTTGCAAATAAGCTACCCATTAGTAAACCACCAAGACCACCTAGTAATAAACCTTTCATAAAGCTTCCTTTATTACTTTTTGGCGCTGTGTTTGTTGCTTTTGTTTTTGAACCTGTTGTCGTTTTTTGTGAATTTACGTTAGAATCTTTTTTGTTTAAATCCACCTTAGACTTTTGACCAGAACTTGGTGTATATGATTTTTTACCAGATTTGTAACTTTTCGCTTCCGCGTGATTTACGAACATAAAGCTACTAGCCCCAAAGATAACCATGAATGCTGTCATTACTGCTACAAGTTTTTTCAACATATTATATCCATTCTCCTTTTATATAGATATATGTGAAATCTACCTTTCTAGTAAATTCAGAATGATAGATTTGTTTTAAAATCATTTTAAAGGTTCTTATGAACTTATTATATGAACTTTTGTCGAAATATGCAAGTATTATTTACTTAAGACAATAATTCCATAACAAAGGAAAAATTAAGAAAAACGGAATTGACTTTAAATGAAACAAAACATATTATAAGTTCATAAGAACTTTTTATAATTTTGGAGGTGAAAAGATGGAAACATTTCATCTCACACGAAACGAAATGGCAACGCTCCTTCTATCACTTAGAGGATGGAATCCGAAAAAGCCTCTTAGCATTTTACAAGAAGCTTGGGCAAAGTCACATAAAAAAGATATTGAAAGCGGACAAAGCGTTACAGCTTTTATTACAACCGCACTTTCACCTATTTTTGAAAAATTAATTAAAATCGATGATACGGATGTCGGTTTTTCTTTAAATGAAATAGTTGCGCTTGGTAATCAGATTGAAAACACGAGTTTCTCTGTAACCGCTATGCAAAACTGGGTGAAACGAGATATAAAAGAAATGATTGGCTCCCCTCAAAAAGGGAAGAAATACTCAATCGAACAAGCAGCCTTACTATTCATTGTCGAAGATTTAAAAACAGCACTGGATTTTGAATCCATTCGTAAGCTATTGCGCCTTATCGTAAATGACCCAGCCGATCGAAGTGATGATTTAATCAATCCTGTTCATTTATATGTAGCATACTCTTCTCTATTTGAAGAACTAAATCAAGGGAATTGCTTACAACTAAATGCAACAGATACTATTCATACAATCGAAAACATTGTAAAAGAAAAGGCTGATAAAATCGCAAGTAAGTTCGATCAAGTGAATAACGAACAACGCGAAGCAATTCGTAACGCTATTATTATCGCCACGCTTTCTGTACATACCGCATATGTACAAATGCTAGCGAAACGTTACGTAACAGCAACGTTATTTTTACAAAATTTAGATGTGAAACCGTAAAAAACAGGAGCAGAAGTGCTCCTGTTTTTTAATTTCTATACTATTTTGCACTCCTTAACTCTTTGCATCTCATACATTTCTAATAAACGTTCATTCCAATTCATATTTTCACCTCATCCACTTTTCGAATTACTCGGCTAATCAAATTGAATACGCATATGCTTTTTTCGGCAAATTCACTATGTCTTGAATGTAAGATGATCGTTCTATAATATCTTCTAACTGACCATTCCTATAAACATAAATACCACCTTCATATGAACTGTAAGCCTTTTTCTCAGTTATTATCGCTAATTTATTATTTCCCTCGTTAAAATCACCTTCAAGCCCTTTTTCAAATGATAAGCTTTTGGATGTTGAAAAATAGAGCTGAATTAATGATGCTATTTCTACGTGGTTTGATTTTGCAAAGCACTTTATTTCATTAGAAATCATTTCATCCTGCAATGGAAAAAAATCCTTCACTTCTAATTTCTCTCCTTTACGAAAGAAATTTTGCAGCTCCGGAGTATGGAACAAAATATGTTTCTCTTCTATCTTTTTGAAAATGAATTGCAATAATAAGTCTTTACCTACTACAAACGGATGACCAAATCCATGATTATAAAGATCTTTTTTCATTTGAATCAACTGTTCAATATAAGGAATCCCATTCTCTTCAATAACAAGCTTTCCATCTATAAAACGCATAGTCGAGATTAGTGCTTTAATCTCAATACCTTCTAACTCAAGCGATGAATAATATAGATCTCTATTCCAAAAATCTAATTGATCCATTCCTAATGAATTAAATAATAACTCATCTATAATCTGAAATGCGCCATCTTCTGTTAAACCTTTCGTTACATCTTCTAATAATCCAGAAGTGTGATTTAAAATCGTACGTATTTCATCATCCTCTTTTATAATTCGAACGGTCCAATCCCCATGATCCTCACCTGAGATTTTCTGAAAGCAATGCGAATATGGACCATGTCCAATATCGTGTAGAAGTGCTACAGTAGAGACTAATTTCCGTTCATATTTTGATAAATGAATATCACCAATCTCTATAAGATGTTCTATTACTTTATTTACTAGTACATATACACCTATCGAATGTTCTTTCCTTGTATGTATTGCGTTCTTATGTAAAAAATATGTATGCCCTTGCTGTTTTATAAAGGCCAATCTTCGAAATGCTTTAGTATCAATCAATTGTATGATATCTCTATCTTGAATAGTAATTGACCCGTAAATAGGATCTGTAAAATGCATAACTTCTCCCCCTTTGTAAATTCAACACTTACATCATTATACAAAATTTTCAGTCTACCGATCCCTTTCCTTCTCTTTTAAAATGAGAAATTTTTAATACTCCTTTCATTATCTCTTCATGACAACTCAATTTATATCGTTTACTATAAATACTAGAAAAACTAATACAAGACATAAAAAGTATTAAAATAGAAATCCGCTCATTAAATAAGGTATAATTTGCATATAGTGAACTTTTTATGTTATTAAATAAAAGAGCTATTACTTGAAAAAATTTATGAACTAGAAGGTGCAACAATGTTAAGTAGTTTTATTCATTCAGTATTAACTTTTTTTGAAGGATTAGGTTATTGGGGCATTATGCTTGGACTAATGATTGAGATTATTCCAAGTGAAGTTGTCCTTGCTTATGCAGGATACTTAGTGTCAAATGGAAGTATCTCATTTGTAGGAGCAGTTATATTCGGTACAATTGGTGGAATCATTGCCCAAGTCTTTATTTATTGGATCGGACGATACGGTGGGCGTCCTGTATTAGAACGTTACGGAAAATATATTTTCATTCATAAAAAACAAATTGATGCTGCTGAAGATTGGTTTAATCGCTATGGAACAGGTGTAATTTTCACAGCGCGCTTCATTCCAGTAGTGCGTCATGCGATTTCAATTCCTGCTGGGATTACAAAAATGCCAATTTCACGTTTCATTACATTAACAGGACTTGCGATTATTCCTTGGTCAATCATTTTCATTTATTTAGGTGAAAAACTAGGCGAAAACTGGGAGAATATTAATGATATTGCTGGACCGTATGTGAAATCATTCGCAATCGGCGGCGTCATACTTATACTTTTATACTTCGTCATTAAAAAATGGACAAAAAAACGTAAAAATCTTGCTTAAGATAATAATAAAAACCGCTAAAATTCATTACGAATTTTAGCGGTTTTTATTATAGACTTGATTATGTATTAAAAATTGTATTATTTCTTCTTTATGCTTTAAGTCATGCTGAATGAGTGATGAAAAATAATTATTTAGCCTCACTTTTTTTGTACCAAATTGAAATTCATTATTGAAATTATGAGCAGGAATTCGTTCAATTTGACATACTAATTTTTCACGAGTAAAACTAAATTGATCTAATAGTCCTTCTTTTGAAATACCTGATCTTGCATATATAATTGCACTCTTATTCATTTCCTCTACATCTGTTGGAACATGAGGTACTGATTGTGCACTAAGAAAATAAGGAATTCGATACTTCATTACAAACTCGTCCCAAACGATAAAATGTGAAATTACATCCGCACTTGCCCACGAACCATTTTTAAATGATTGAAACCATATATCATCAGGTACTCCCTTCAACGTTTGGCACCATTCTATTAAATTTAACTTTTCTTCCAAAATATTTTCTTTCTTCATTTTTCATTCCTTTCTCGCACTTATAATTCATTCATATTAATACCTTCTAGAAATTGTATAAAAAGCCTCCATATTTACATGGATAAGCAACAATCCAGTCATTCATTTCGTATATTATTTCAAAAAGGAGTGATTTTCCTATGCATTGGCAACAAAAAATACCATACTTAATCGGACGCCCTATTGGCATTTCCTTCATGAATGGGCAAGGAACTTCTGGTGTATTATGTTCAGCACATGATGGCCAATTATATGTATATGAATACCTGTACCAATCTCAATTCGCAATGAAACATTATGATTTTAGACAAATTCAAGATATACATGCATTTCCGAATTGCCCAAATCAAAATCCTTTGTATTAAAAAAACAGGAACGGTTTTATCGCCATTCCTGTTTCCATTGTTTATATATTATTTTTCAGAATAAAACTTCTGCACCGCTTCATCAAAATAAATCCAACCTTTCCAACCTAAATGAATTGTATCTTTTAAGAAATACTTATCATATTCATGGTTAGAAAAATCGACTACTGGGTATCCCGCTTTCTCGACTTGCTCGCGAACCTTATTATAATACACATCACGGCGTTCTTTCGGGAAACCAGCATAATCATACCAAGGTCCATTTACAGGAACAGAAATAAAGAGTGGTTCGACATTTTTTTCTTTGAAAAGATCTAAAACAATTTGTAAGTCATCATATTCTGGTGATTCATCATACGATTCATTTGCTCTAAAGTTTTTTAGACCTTTTAATTTTTTCTTGAAATTATGTTTATAGTAATACGGATTTTCAATTCCGAATGTATTTGTTGTAGATTCCGCTTTACCTTCTTGTTCCGCTTGTTTACGTGCATCTTCCCAAGAAAGTGAACGTAGTCCCATATTTGTTTTCTCTTTCATCGGTTCAATCTTAAATAGAGAATTAAATAAATCTCTATGATCTAAAATATTCCGGTACATATATGCTAGCGGTTTAGCTAGTCCAGCTTTTATATTATGTTTCGTATCGTTATATACAATACTTTCTAGAGAACTACTTAATATCGCATCTTTACGAACAACTTTGTAATCTAGTAAACGTTTCGCAATTTTTTTCTTCATTTCAGGATTTATTTCGTCATTAAAAATAAAATGATAGGCTTGTTGTTTGGAGAAATTATTTGTAAAATCCCCTTGTGATACACCGGTTTTTGTAAACCATTGTGGTGAAAGAACAAAGACTACCTTTTTTCCTTCTAATTCATCCATCGTAGACGTCATATTTAAAATATGAGCTAAACTTTGCGTACCGCCAGTTCCTATTAAAAATGGAGTAAAACCTGCTGGATTTACTTTAAAATAATTAGACGGATGATATGCATCCATTCGTAAAAATTCTGATGAACCATACATCGGTAAATACTGCGAATTCTCTAACATTTTTTGTTGCAAGAAAACACTTTGTAATTTCTCTTTTTGCAAGGAAGTTGCTGCATCTTCTACCTTTTTATCGCTTATTAGTGATACTAAACTCTTAGAGGGAATAAGCAGTACAATGAAAAAAAGTGCGCAGGCTAAAATAATTGGTCCGAAGGCATGCTTCATCTTCATCTGCTATTCCTCTTTCTAGTACTATTAAATTGTAACCCTTGTTTTTGACACGTCATTTTTTTCTCCTTTTTTCTATACATGTTCCATTCTATTTATCTATTATATACATGTATGTATTTCTTTCCTTGTTCTATTAAATCCTATACAAATAGCGCAAGAAAATGTTTCCATGGAAACACGTTAATTATACAAGATTCTACATAAATTTCACACTGGAATTTTAGTAATAATTTTGTTTATCAAGGATGAAAAAACATAATAAATGTCTATAATTCATTTGAATATAAAAGAAAAAAACAGACTATCACATTTGTGAAGTCTGTTTCTCCATTTCTTTATTTTTGTACATCTGCCCATTTCAAACTTGTTGCTGGACCGAATTGATGTACATATAAATCTTTCACATAAGGTTTTTGCAAGTAAGATAGACCACGCTGGAATACCGGTGCAATTACTGCATCATCAAGAAGTATTTTTTCAGCATCTTGCAGTGCTTTCCAACGTGCTTTTTCATCATTACCTAATTCTGTTTTAATCTTTTTAATTAACGCATCATATTCTGGATTTGCATATCCTGTATTGTTGACAGTACTTCCAGAAAGGAAGACTTCTAAGTAAGTCATTGGATCTGGATAATCAGGTAACCAGCGTGATAATGACATTTCATATTCTTTCTTCTTCTCAAGTGCTAGTTTTTGAGTATGTGGCTGCAATTTCACATTTACTTTTAAGCCTGGTAAATTTTTCTCAAGCTGCTCTTTAATGTACTCTCCTACTTTTTTAAAGTTTTCTAAGTCATAGTTTAATAGTTCTAACGTCACTTCATTTATGCCTGTCTCTTGTTTTGCTTTTTCCCAATATTCCTTCGCCTGTTTTACGTCCGTCTTATTAAACTCACCTGCTGTATCTCTAAAATCTTTTTTGTCCGGTCCTTTTAAAAAACCTTTCGGCACGTAATAGTTCGCTGCTACCGAACCATCATTTAAAAATGAAGTTGCAAGCCCCTTCTTATCAAACACTGTACTTAGCGCAAGACGTGCATTTTTATTTTTAAGAATCGGTACATTTTCATTGAAACGGAAGAAATACATAACCGGATCTGTATATTGCTTCAGCTCTTTATTATTTTTATATTTATCCACAAATTCTGTTGAAATGACTGCTCTATCAACCTTATCTGTTTCATATAAATTTACCGCAGTTGAAATTTCTTTAACAATTTGATAGTTGACTTCATCTAACTTCACTTCTTTTTTATCCCAATACTTATCATTTTTCTTCATTGTAAAACTAGCTTCATGCTTCCATTCTGATAATGTAAATGGCCCATTATATACTGCTTTATTTGCCTCTAAACCGTATTTATCACCTTGCTCTTTCGCATACTTTTCATTAATTGGATAGAACGATGGTAAAATGAGTAGTTTCGTAAAATACGGTACAGGATGTTCTAGCTCTACAACGAACGTTTTATCATCCTTTGCTTTTACTCCTAATTCATCTAGTCCTAGCTGTTTCTTATTTATCTTCTCTGCATTTTTCACATCGTACGCAATATATGCATATTGAGAAGCTGTATCTGGGTTAATCAGTTGCTTCCAAGCATATACGTAATCATGAGCGGTTACTGGATCTCCGTTAGACCATTTTGCATCACGTAAGTGGAACGTATACGTCTTTCCGTCTTTACTCACTTCATATTTTTGCGCTCCTGCCTGGATCACTTCATCATTTTTCGATAAACGGCATAGCCCTTCCATTACGTTATTTAAAACGTTAAACGATACCGCATCTGTTACTTTTCCTGAATTTAATGATGGGATTTCACCCGTTTCTAGTAGCTGTAATACTTTCTTCTCATCTTTCGGCGTTGTAGTTGTTTTTTCTTTTGCACAGCCAACTAAAAATGAAGAAACTAATAGAGTACTAACTAATGAGTAGCGAACTATTTTTTTCATTTCAAAACCCCCTTTATTTTTTAAGGTAAGTAACGACGAGCACCAGCGTATTCTTCTATATATCCTGGTGTATTTAGCGGTATAATTTCTACCGATCTTTCAGCTTTTGGAGAGTGAATCATATTTCCGTCACCAATATACATCCCAACGTGATGAACACTACCTTTTCCTTGATTATGTGCAAAGAATATTAAGTCGCCCTTTTGAAGATTTTCTTTATCAACCGCAATTCCTGCTTTAGATTGCGGTCCAGAATCTCGCGGAATAGTTATTCCATGCGATTTATAAATCGTATGTGTAAATCCAGAACAATCAAATCCAAAACCACTTGTACCAGCCCATATATATGGTAATCCTAAAAACATTTTTCCTGTGTTGATTAAATCATCGGCTGTCGGAGCCGGGATATCATTTTGAGAACGATAAACAGTTCCATCATTTTTTCGTAACCACGCCTTCTGGCCATTTGGCAACAACACACGGTATGAAATTGTATCTTCACTTACTAGCGGTAAACGTGTATTATAGCTAACTTCAAGCGATTTATGTTTTTCAGAAGGGTTAATATATAAAATTGCTGTCGGTTTCGTTACTAATACAAAAGGTTCGTTTGTTTTATCTGCAAATTCTTGATTATACGTTAATTGTTTTTCAGGCATCCATCCTGGGTACCCTTCTTCATTCCTCGGTGTCGGCTGTCCGTGGACCAATACTTTTACCCAGTCGCCTTTCTTATCAATAACCGTTACCTCTTGACCGAGTAGCGCTTGCGTTTCTAATTTATTTGCACTCGTTAACCATAGTTTTTCATCAAGTGTCATTGATTTCGTCCACTTCCATAAATCAACTGGATTTGTTGCACTCGGTGCATCGATTGGTCGTAATGAATCAGGCGTGGTCCAAAGCGTTGCAGCAGATACATCTATAAATGCTTTACTATCCTTCTTTTCTTCAGCATTTGCCGATGAAAACGATGAAAAAATAAATAAAGTTGTTAAAAATGCAGTTCCTACTTTTTTCATATATATCCCCCTTAAAAGATAGTTTACTAGTCACTTCTTCTAAGATTAAATATTCACTGTAGAATGAAGGTTTACCTTTGATCCAGAATAAGTCATTCTTTCCGGTTCTTCCATTAACCATAGCGGTGCATCAAGATCGAAATAATGAATATTAGGATGTGCCGCTGCTAAATGGGCAACAGCGCTAACGGAAAGTGAAGATTCCATCATGCTACCAACCATACATTTTATCCCAGCTGCTTCTGCGATATCTGCAATACGCCATGCCTCACGAATGCCACCACATTTCATTAATTTAATATTGATTAAGTCTGCATATCTTCCTTGAACGAGTTTTAAGGCGTCACTTGCTGAAAATATACTTTCATCAGCCATAATTGGCGTTTGTACATTTTCTTTCACGTACTTTAATCCATCCCAGTCCTTCGCGTGCACCGGTTGTTCAATAAATTCTATCTTTAAATTACGCTTTTCCATCTCTTTAATAATAGAAACTGCCTCTTTTGGACTCCATCCTTGATTTGCATCTAATCGTAACGTCGTACTTTTTGGTACGCTATTTCGAATCGCCTCAATTCGTTCTAAGTCTAAATGAGCAGATTTACCAACTTTAATTTTTAAAGTTTGAAATCCCTTTTCTACATGTTGCTTTGCCTCTTTCGCCATAATGAAAGGTTCATCTACACTCACTGTAATATCTGTATAAATTTCTTTCTTCCCGCCTAATAATGCGTAAAGTGGAACGTTTTGATATTGACAATATACATCGTATAAAGCGATATCTATCGCTGCTTTCGCACTTGTATTTCCAATACAACTCATTTGAATATACTGTATCAATTGTTGAAATTGAATCATATCTTGACCAATTAAACATGAACGAATCAGCCCTAATATCGCTTCCTCAATCCCACTTGCGAAATCACCTGTAATAACTGGTGTTGCAGCCGCAGCACCCTTTCCAACAATGCCTTCGTCCGTATGGATATATACATCTATACTTTCAATTTCTGTTACAGTGCGAAGTGCTGTTTTAAAAGGAGTATGTAGCTTTACATGTCGGCGCTTCACTTTTATATCCGTAATTTTCATGTCGTTCATCCTTTCGTTGTCCAATAAAAAATCCAGCCGCAAGAACATGCTTACGGCTGGATTTTGTCTATGATTGAGTAGACAAAGCAGCAATCTGATTATATTTTTTCTGTGCATCTTTTAGCGCTACAAGTAGCGCCTTTTGAGATGAACCGAAATAACGATTTTTAATTTCCATGAATAGCTCTGGGTCGTTAATATTTTTATGTAAGAATAAATATTTAACGAACTGCGATGTTAATGCAATTGTTGCGGAACAATCTGTATCAACAATTTTCCCTGTATCCTTTTCGATTACAAATGCTACAAAATAACTTTTAAACTTCTCTGTAATTGGATTATTTTGAGGAGATTTCGCATCCCCTACAATATAAATTGTATTTGAAGCGTACACAACTATCTTCCTTTCCTATACGAGGATAACGGTTTTCTTAATAGACGTATGAGTGGTAAACTCAGCATTGATCAAGAAATGTATCCGCTTGCACATATTATATAAAATTATCAGAATTTTAACAATATTTATTTTTACATATTATTCCATAACTAAGGGTATCCATACATTTAACTGGAAAAATCTCTAACTCTTCATCTAAAAATATGTCACTACCCCTTGTAACATGCTATTGAACGCCTTCTTTTCCGCACTTTCTTCACAAACAAAAAACAGTTAGCTATCGCTAACTGTTTCATTACTTTGGTAATACGAAAATTGTTTCGTTTGATTTAGAAAATTGATATTCTTTTCTAGCAAATTTCAAAATTTCCTCTTCATTATCAGTTAAATTCTCGATATTAGTCTTTAAAGACGATTGATCCTTCTTTAATGAAACTAATTGTTTCTTTTGATTTGTAATCGTATCTTTTTTATTTATTATTATCTCCTGCTGTTTCGTTAAAATATATTGAACGTACAAAGTAGTCGCAGCAACAAAAAGAACCATTAAAATAAGTCGCCTTAACTTCTTTTTGTTTATACTACGATTGTGACTAGGCTGTGATTGTTGCTCTGGTATATTAGGAACATTTATTCTTTTGAGTTTCCTCATTTCAAATCCCCCTAATCCATATTTTTCACTACCATCGGCACGTTTTCTTATTAAACTAAATTCTATTCTTAGAAAATAAGTTCCTTCACAAAAATATCTCATAAATTAACCAATTAAAGATAGCATTCGACGACATTTCCATATTTACATTGAAATTTTTTATGTATGCTGCAATAAAATAGTAGTTTATGTTATTCTTTTTCTACTATTGTAGAAGAGTTTTCCCACACACAAAAATAAAAAAGATAGATAAATTAAAGGAGATTTTCAGGGTAGATATCCATATGGACATATTTTAAAGAATCCAGTTGCAACAATATATTGTGTCTTCTAATTTGAATACCCCCTTTTTTTACTTTAGTAATGAAAATAAGCCGATATTATGCAACTCTGTATAAAAAGCTGCATAACATTAGCTCTAAAAATTTTATACTTTATAGAAGATTAACTTTTCATTACATTTACAAAGCCTTTCTAATTAAAAATGATAGGAAAAGTAAATGTAACGAAAGCTGCCCAAAGTCCGTAGACCGGTAAATACTTAGTAACGGCATCTTGGATTGCCCAAGGTCCAGATTTGTTTTGTAGAAAACGCATATAGGAGAACATAATCCAAATTAGATTTGCCCAAATAAGTATGTTTACTCCTAAAACGGCAAGTCTATTAGGCGTAATCCCATAAGAAGAAAGTCTGAACACGATAGCTGACAAAGCTACACTGTCAATGATAAGCGCAAGAACAATTAAGGAAAAATTTATATAATCTGAAATATTCTTTTGCTCGTCTGAGTCGCTCTCGGTAATGGAAAATATGGTAACGGCTAATACACCAATGAGTATTCCATTGAAGGCTATCAGGAAATTGCGGTCCAAGAATGGATTTTTTCCGACCCATATAACCGTTATAAGATAAATCAACAATGTGATCAGGACCAGAGGACTAAAAATTTCAGCTATATATGGTGTAATATTCTTAGCAAGTTTAAGATTCATTGATACTAGATATGTAGCCACAATAGCTAGAGCGGCAGCACCAAATAAAACGACATTACTAAAATAGAAGTCTCCTATATCCAAGTCAACAAAGCTAAATAATCGCATGGTTAATGCTGCTAGTATCATCCCGCTAACTGCCATGCTGGCGTAGAGAATACAATATTCTAAATTGAATTTAATATAGGCTAATCTTTTACTTCCTTTTGAATATTCATTTCCTGTAAATGCAAGCCCTACCAATACCCATAAAAATATGGGAAAGTGTAAATAGGCAAGGATAATACTGTCTTTATAATTTAATGGCAGCATATTAAGATAAAACCCGGAAATTAGGAACAACGCAGCAATGGAATAAATAACACTTTTTTTCGGAGTATTATTGTAAACAAAATAGGCAGCAATAAAGGGAATTATGCCAAAAGCTAGGTTTATTGGAGCAATTACTTCCTGTTCGACAAAATGGAAGATGATTCTAGTGCTTATCCCAGCCAGAATAGCTAAAATGCCCATGAATAAGAAACCTTTTTGAATCAAGGACGTTTTCCCTGTATTTTTCGTCTCCTTGAAATGCAATCTTTCATACCAAATACCAAGAACTTGAGAATCAGGATTTTGTTCCCATGCGTGTGAGAATGATTTTTTAAAAGCTTTCGGGTCTTTTCTATACATTTTCTCCAACTCATGAGGGTTATCAATATTTTCAACAATCAAATTGTTAATGCCCATAGTTATACCTCCTCTAATAATTGTAATATTAAGTTTCCTCCACGACGTTTAACTGTCTTCATCACTTTTGTATTCTAAAATATCTCCAGGCTGACATTCTAAAACCTTACAAATTCCCTCTAAAGTGGATAATCGAATCACTGTTTCCTTTCCATTTTTCAATATAGAAAGGTTCGTCATTGTTATTCCAACCTTCTACGAGTTGTTACTTTTTCAATAAAAGAACCTCACTTGCTCATTCTGATTTTAATACAAATTTTATCGTTTTACAATAAATTTTTATTAATTAAAACAATATTTTTATTGCTATTTTTGTTTCAGATAAAAATAAAGAGCATTCCTCATTCAAAGAAATGCTCTATAACTTTTTATAAACATCGGCGTAAGCTACATCCAGTTGTTCTCTTAATTGCTTGTTTTCATTTTAAAATCAATAGTTTACATAATAATATTATTTAATTGGTTTTAATTAAAATTTATTGTTCATTTTAAATATTTAAATTTTTTGTTAAAATAACCGTATTATGCTTATTTTAGGGGGAGAGATTATGTTACAAGTAATGCCTTTAAACACTGAAGACTATGATTTAATTAAAGCTGCTGAAAAAGTAATCGAAAAAAACTATAGGTATGGTCGCCATCATATCGGTTCAGCTGTACGCACTAAAACGGGAAATGTTTATGCAGCAGTACATGTTGAAGCGAATGTCGGAAGAATAACGGTATGCGGTGAAGCTATGGCAATCGGAAAATCTATTTCAGAAGGTGATCATGAATTTGATACCATTGTAGCAGTTGCCCATCCACATCCTCATGAAGATATAGAAAAATGTTGGGTTGTTGCTCCATGTGGCATGTGTCGAGAATTAATAAGTGATTATGGAAAAAACACGAACGTTATCCTTTCTTATAATGGTGAACTTGTAAAATGTAACGTAATGGAATTATTACCTGAAAAGTATACAAGTGAAGTAGAATAATCATTCATCCTTACAATTTATAAAATAATAGTATTCCAATAAAAAACAATCCGTTTCAAAAATCGGATTGTTTTTTCATTTCCTTTTTATACAGTTTATTTTATTTTTAATTCTGAATAGAAATACATTAATAAAAATGAAATTTAAATATATTCGTGTATCTCGCAATATATTTTATCAATTGAAAACAAAAATGTATTTTACCCTTACATTTGAAAACGACACGTATAAACTCTCTAAAATTAGCAGCCTTATCATACTAATCTATAACAATTCTGCCTTCTACCCTTACCTGTTTCCTTTAACACATACGACTTCAAAACAAGCGCCGTTAATGAATCTGTTAATGTTTTATATGATAAATTTGAAAGCGCCAATAGATCGTTTGTATATAACATTCTATGCTTCTCTAGTAATAATAGTACTAATCGTTCAGACGGTTTTAATCTCTCATCACTTTCTAATATAAAGTCTATATTTTTCATTTCTCTAATTCTTACTCCTTATATAAAAAAATACGTTAAATGATTATTTAATATAAAAATAATACATAACAAAATTTGAAGTATATTAAAATAACATCACCTTGAAACGCTATTATACTATAACATATAAAAGGCATTTCCCCAAATTGGAAATGCCTTTTATATGTATCTCTCTTATTTATATAATTGGTATGATTGTTCTAGCCTTACCTATATTATATTTCCTATTATTATCTGTCCATTCTCCCCCTAAATTCCCTGGCCATCCTGATGTATTAGTAACATATTTAAATGCTGGAAATTGCTATTAATTCACTGTAACATATGTTTTAAGTCCCTAGTACTTTTTTACCAAGAGGTTTCGTGCTATTCGAATCTGGTTCAATTGTAATACCAACGTTATCAAAGGACTGTTTTTGTGAGATTTCATATGTCAGAAGTCCAGAACCAGTTTCATCAGGTTTAAATATTCCAGCGTTTTTTCTTTCTCCATCTTTTAATAACCAAACTTGATACACTTCTGAATTTTTTACTTGTGGCAAATGATCAGCTTGTACAACTAATTTTTTCTTATCTCCTTGTTGCATAACAAATATATAGCCCTTTGTATTTTCATGGTTTTGATCGCTTGATACTAATGGCCGAGTAGAAATTACTTTAATCGGATCACTGCTTAATTCATGCTTAGCTAAAGATTGTATTTTTAATTGCGAATTTTCGATTGTTAATGCTACAGTAATCACTAACATTATTCCTAGTAATACCATTGCCAACGGTGTGAATTGTTTTCTTAGTAAAACCGTCCATTCTTTCAATTTCGCTGTTACTATGTTATCTCTACTCGTTTGTTCGTGAACAAATATAAAATCAAACACTTCCGCTTTTAATGTTGCTGGTACTTCGTTCTCTTCAAAATCGAAATGTAACGCTTCCCAAGCTGCTTGCATTGATGAATACTCAGCTTGACATTTCGGGCATGTCTTTAAATGTTCTTGAAACTTTCTTTGTTCTCTATCATCAAATGTATTCGTAACGTAAGATAATAAATGGTCACATTCTCTCTTCATACTATCCCCTCTATTCTAGATATCTTTTTAATCGCTTTAAAGATTGATGAAGACGACTTTTCGTGGTTCCTAATGGTTCACCTTCCATTTTAGCAATTTCACTAAGGGAATAACCTTTCCAATATAGCAAGTCGATTAATCTTTTTTGAGATATAGACAAGTTCTGCTTTGCCTTTTGAATTTCAACACTGTGCATCCTTTTCTCGATTTGATTTTCTGAATCTGCTATATGCATATGTTTTTCAGAATCATAAATATTATGAAAGTTTCTATACATAAGTTCTTTATTTTCTTTTCGGACATAATCAATACATATATTCCTCGTAATAGTAAGTATCCAATTTACGAAATCACCTTTTGAAGGATTATACATACTTTTAGTTGTCCAAAGTTTCAAGAAAATTAATTGAACAACTTCTTTTGTTTTGTCTTCATTTCCTTGGAAAAATTTAAAAGTGAAGCTATATATCAACTTAATATATCGTTCATATATTTCTTCTAATGCAGGACGATAGTTTTCTTTTACTAATTGCATTAACTCATAATCATTTTTTTCTTTCATTCTCACCTGCACTCCCTATTGTTTTTCTTTAATTTCTAATAATTCTAAATTAATTTAATTATATAATCCGAATAGAGAAAAAGGAACCACCAACAACGTTGGTCGCTCCTTTTAGCAGAATATTCATCCAGCTATTCGCGGGCAGTAAGACCCCCAGCTCAAGATTCAGAGAAAAGCGAAGAAGATTGAAGTGGATAACTGCTGGCATGCGCCCCATTCAACATGCTTCCCATCACTGTTTAAATGTAGTTTCACTATTCAGTACAAACCATATATCTTTAACCCCTTGTCCATTTATATCCCCTTTTGATTTATCATTAGCAAAATAGTAAAGGGGATAGCCTTTATACGTTACTTGTTTTTCTTTCGTATCTTCTCTTGTTATCGTAGCAAAGTCTTTTTTATCAAATCCTTTTGGAACTTCAAAATCTTTCGCAACAAATGGCGGCCAAAGCTTTACACAGTCACCACTACAATTACTTACCTTAGATGTGTCCTTTGCAAAATAATAGAGTGTCTTTCCGTTTGAATCTGTTAAGTATTTTCCAACCTTATCGTTCTCTAATACTTGTAAACTAGGAGATTCGTTTTTATCACTACTAACTTCACTCACCTTTTCTCCACTCGTTTTCTTACTTTGAGAATCTTCTTTCTTATCGCTATTACACGCTGTTAATAAAAAAAGGCTTGCTAATATGGACACAATACATTGCCACGCTTTCATACTGACTCCTCCTTCAATTTTTTATTTATATTTAAGGTAACGATAGAAAGGTTTAATTGGTTTGATAAAAAATAAAAAAAGATGCAAGTTGGTCATTTCTCTCTGCTTACATCTTTTTTAACTCTATCAATTTATGCATTATTCTTATACACAAAAGCGATATTCCCCTCGGAGTATTTTGTAGCTTTAAAATAAAGTTTGATCAAAAATACCTCACAACTCCAAGTTTTACGATAAATAAAAAGAATCCATTTTGAAAGGATTGATCAAAATGGATTCTTCTTCAGTAGATTTAAGTTTGATTTTTATAAACAAGTGACTTTATTTAAAAGCGACACACTCTTCATGTATTATGATTTGTTGTGAGATTCTACATTTATAACGACATTTCCCTTTTGTATCCTTTCTCAACATAGCACCTGCCAATGACTGCATTTACCTTCCCTTTTATCTTGTTTCCGTTACAAAATGAAACACATATATACGGATTAAAAATTATAGGACTGCCAACGTCTTTTTGATTAACATTTTTACCTTATATAATATCTTTTGCAATATGCGGTTTACTATAATGACTCGTTCCACCACCGCCTACTATTACTTTTCCACCTTTATCAAAGATTAATAATTTTCTTGAACCATCAGCAAGTAAAACTACTACTTCTGCATTGTCATTCGTAGCCGTATATATTACATATCCACTTTTCGAAATACAAGTTGTCCAATTCTCATCAAATTCTGATCTTAATACTCGATTAGAATACACTTGATTTTCAATTCTTCCAGGTTGTTCGTTTTCCAATTTCTTCTTACCTTCCTTCTGAAGTTGTCATTTTTATATAAATGACGGTTCTCAATAAATTAGTGACCGTCTTTAATATAAATAGTATATGTGTTTATTAAGAAAATGCTTGGACAATGAAAACTAGACCGCGTTTCTGAATAATTATAAATTTAAAATAGGAACGGGTATAGATTAATATAGTATAAAAAGGCTAAAGGTATCCCCTTTAGCCTTTTGTTTAATCAGTACTTCTCAGTTTTAATTTTATATTCATTCGGAAACTATTTGAGTTAATTTACGAATAAATTCCACTGCACTGTTTTTATTACCTGATAATTCAAATTTAGTAAGTATAGATACAGAGGTGAACGATGCATTATATAACTTTTTCATCATATACCTCCCAAGGTATTTTTAGCAATGTAATTTATTTTCCATTGTGATATTCTTCTAAAGTGATACCTTTCTCATATATTTCTTTTGCAATGTCACCTACGTATCGAATATGCCATGGTTCATATGAATAACCTGTAATGTGCTCTTTTCCTTTTAAATAACGTATAATAAAGCCAGCACGATGAGCATTGTTTTTAAGCCATTTCCCTTCAATAGTATTCGCGAATTGCGTTTCTAGTGTATTATTGACACTATTCGCAGAAACGTCCATCGTTAATCCTGTTTGATGTTCGCTATGACCTGGCTTTGCAGAAACTTTATCTGCTTGGACCTGACCTTGTGTTTCTACATTTCGTCTATAAACAATTTGTTGATATTCTTCAGAACGAAATCCGGATATAGCATGTAATACTATTCCCTCTTGTTTCGCTAAGGCAAATAACTTTTCCAAAGCGATAGCAGCTTCTTTTCGCAAATGACTTTTCTCTTGAATCCCATCAAATGCAAACTTAACATTAGGCACAACTAAATCGTCAGGTCTATAATTACTTGGAAGCTTCCTATTTTTATTAACTATTACATCCACAGTATCTGGGGATTCAATAGTTATAGATCCATCATTATTTTGTATATCGCCTTTACCTTTAGCAATGTCAGTGATGCTAGGTGAAAAAATATATATGCATAGAAAGAGAAAAACAGCTCCTCCTACTAAGCTACCTATTAATTTTCTAATCATTTTATCTACTCCTTATAGTGATCCAGTTTATAATTTGCATCGTATTGTGATGAAACTAACTAATAACTTGTTTTTACATCTCTATATAAGTCATTTTAGTTATTTATTATAATTTAAAGATTAATGCTACCAATTCAAAAAAGTTGAGCCAATTTTATTAAATCCATATGAAAATAATTTTTTTGTTTCTATAAATCTCTTAGTATCTTCACTAGTTCCCATGACAACAGCAATCATTCTTTTTTCACCTTGTTTTGCTGTTCCTGTAAAACAGTATCCTGCTTCATCTGTAAATCCAGTTTTCAAACCATCAATTCCTTGAAAATACAATTCATCATTGTTACTATCAAAGTGTATATTTCAGGTTCTGTTGCAAAGTTTCCGAAGACATAAAGAGATGAGGAAATATTGCAACAGAACCTGATTTCTTATATTTTTATTATTACATTGCAATAGTAAATAAACTATCTACTAACCTTACGTAAAGATGACAATTTTGTAAGATTTCATAAGTGATGAATGAAAGTAAACTAATATTCAAAAGTTTACTTTCGAGAGAAGTAAAAAAACATATAACTATTTATTAAGTAACAAAACAACTAAATATAAAAAAGCTTACCTT
Source organism: Bacillus cereus group sp. BfR-BA-01383 (assembly GCF_022663495.1). Taxonomy (NCBI): domain Bacteria; kingdom Bacillati; phylum Bacillota; class Bacilli; order Caryophanales; family Bacillaceae; genus Bacillus; species Bacillus cereus group sp. BfR-BA-01383. The sequence goes on along the minus strand of NZ_JAKUFP010000006.1, from coordinate 22,756 downwards.
AGTAAGCTCCTCTAACTCATTTCTCTTATAAACCTTACTTCACAATCGGCAAAGTCACTTCACTCAATTTCACCGTAAGCTTCGTGCCGGCTTTCGGTCTAATTGTATAGTCGTAGTCACTTGCGATTAAAACGACTCCAATTTGATGCCCTGCTTTAAATACATAATCATCTGGCTGCATGTCCCATGTAAATGTATAATCTTTTCCAGGTTGAAGTGCTGTTGAGTCTTTTATACTATTCAGGTTTTGCGGATCCATCCAACCTCTCGTTACGATTTCAGGCTTTGCTCCGCCGTAATCTACAAGTAATGCTGTTAAATTCGATACAGAACGGTCAATATTTCCTGTAAATGAAATCTTCGGTGTACCGCTTATACGCATATCTTTTTGCAGTACAGGCATTGTATACACTAATCGATTTGCTACTTCTAATTCTGGGTTTGCTACTAATTGATTTGATTTAAGTTTTGCATCATCTACGAATGAGAAAACCTTATTAACAGATCCCATACTTAATGGTAAATTAACTGCTTTATTACTTAAATACATACGGATTTTTGATGGCACAGCTGCTGGATCTGGCCAATTTTTTAACTTTTCCCATGTTTTATTTTCTCGTTGTACATCAACCATTGGTTCATCCATAATTCCATTTTCAATTCCGTACAACCAATAATCTAACCATTTATTTTGTGTTTGCTGCCAGTTATTACTTGATGTTCCGCCGTGTCCACCTTGATGTAACCACATTTTACGAGGTACACCATTTTCTCCAAGCGCATCCCACCATTGTGAAAATTGCTTCGTTTTAACGTTCCAATCGTTTAAACCATGAACGACAAATACGCTTACTTTTATATTTTTAGCATCTTTTACATAATTTCGTTTATCCCAAAAATCATTATAATTACCAGTTTTCCGGTCCTGTCCAGCAGTTAGCTCTTTAATAACTTGTCCACAAACTTCAGGATTGTCCCTTGTAAGCACTGCTTCCGCCATATTATCTGTATCTTCCCCTTGATATCCACCTGGAGCAATGACTGCACCATTTGCACGATAATAATCATACCAACTACTAATTGCTGCGATTGGAATAATTGTTTTTAAACCTTCTACTCCAGTCGTTGCAACAGCATTTGGTAACGTACCATTGTAAGAAACCCCTGTCATACCTACATTTCCTGTAGACCAATCAGCCTTAACTTCCTCACCATTTTCTGTATATGCTTTCGCACGACCATTTACCCAGTCAATGACAGACTTCGTCCCAAGTATTTCTTGTTCATCTCCAGTTGTAGGGCATCCATCTGATTTTCCAGTACCGATACTTTCTCCTAAAATCACTGCATAACCTCTTGGCACGTAATAGTTTCCGTATGAGCCAAGATTAACCGCTCCATACGGCTTTCCTTCATACGCATACAATTCTTCATCTACATTATAAACTGGAACATCTTTTAACCCTGCTCGATATGGGCTCATTTCATAAATAACAGGAACCTTCACATTTGAATCTGTCTTTGGACGCATTACCTTTATCGATACGCGGTCTTTTTTACCATCGCGATCACTATCGACTTCTGTCTCTACAAATAAATTTTCAATAATTGCTTCATCAAGAGAATAAATTGGTTTTGTCATCCCATTTTCTAATTCGAATTTCGTATTATTTGTCTCTTCCTTCTTCTCTGCATGCACGTCCATTGTAAAGCTAGGTATACATGTTGCAGATAACATTGCCGAAAGTGTAATTGCTATTTTCTTTTTACTCAAAATGTCCCCTCCCCTAAATTGTTCTCTTTTACTATATAACAAAATAACTGAAAATTCAGTTTTAATCTTATATAAAAGTTGAGAAACTTAGAGATTTCTTATTATGTAAAGTTCACTGCAAATGTAAAAGTGTTTTTTCATTCACTCTTTGCTTGTACAATCGAAAAAAGACAATCAATATTTCTATCGATTGCCTTGAATTTCATATATTATTTTTCTATCTCTTTAAATGTATCTTTCAAATCTTCATCAGATACCTTAATGTCAGCATTTTCAAGTAGGTCTCTAGTAACTTGTTGATGGAATTTAGGGTCTTGTAAACGTTGCTGTTCTAATTCTTTACGGATATTCTCTTTTTCTTCTTCATACGGTTTAAGCTCTTTTTTACCTGTTAGCTTAATAATATGATATCCAAAAGAAGATTTAACAGGTTCACTCACTTGACCAACTTCTAACTTATATGCAGCATCCTCAAATTCTTTTACCATCATACCTGGTCCAAACTCAGATAAATCTCCACCTTTTTCTTTAGAGCCAGGATCCTCTGAATATTGTTTAGCTAATGCTGCAAAGTCTTCTCCATTGTTCAATTTTTCTTTTACTTCTTTCGCGGTCTTTTCATCTTTCACTAAGATATGACTTGCTTGAAGTTTTGGCTTATAGTGATCTTTAATATCTTTTTCAGTCACAGTTGCTTTAATAGCTTTTTCAAACGCCATTGTAAGCTTTAATTTCTCTTTCAACTGCTCTTCACTTTTCACACCATTTGATTCCATATAAGTGTTAAAATTATCGCCCATCTTGTCTTTTAATTCTGTTAGTTGTTTCGTTACCTCTTCGTCAGTAACTTTATATTTATCACTTAATACTTGCTCTACTACCATTTCAGATAAATTCTGTTTACCGTAATTCTCTTTTAATTTTTTGTTAAAATCACTTTCTGAAATACTCCCAGAGTTTGTAGTTACAATATTCTCCGATGAACCACATGCAGATAAAGATAACGTCATGCCCATTAAAATACTACCAATTACTAATTTCTTTCTCTTCAAAACTAAATACCTCACTTTTTAAATTCCTATATAACTATACAAATATAACGTTTTTTTGTGAACTTCATGTGAAATTAACTAAAGTAGAACATTTGCTAATTCTCCATTTACTCCCTCAAGTTTAAAAATTATGGTAATTTATCTATTGTCAGTCACTCTTAAAACTACACAAAGGACTAATATTTCTATTAGCCCTTTTTTATATAAATATAAAATTGTATTTCCTCATCTATAGTAGAAACTCCATATTCAAAACCATGTCTTTCTATAATACTTTTTACTATTGCGAGTCCTAATCCTGTACCTGATTTTTCTTTACTACGAGAAGATTCTAATACGTAAAAAGGCTCCCAAATTTTATCGATATTTTTAATTCTTTCAGCATCAATGCCGTTTTGAATTTTAAAGTATACACCATCAATTCTCTCTTCTAAATTAATTTTTATATTTTGATTCGTTGTATATTTAATCGCATTAGAAATAAAATTTTGAAATACCATTCCCATTTTATTCAAATCTGCATAAATGACCTGATTTTTAATATTACTATTCACCTGCAAGTTAATTTCTTTCGACTCCAGTTCGATCTTATGCTTATCTATAATACTTTGGACAAGTGGTTCAATAGGGAATTCTTCTTTTTGTAAAATATCTCTTTCTAGTTTAGAAAATCGCAATAACTCTTCAATTAAGTTGGATATTTGATCTGTTTGTTTAATGATTGTATCCACGAATGTCCCATCATCTAAACCATCTTTTATTCCCATAGAATATGCTTTTACTAATGCGATTGGTGTTTTTAATTCATGAGTTACATCACCCATAAATCGTTTTAAATGTTCATTCCGATCTGTTAAATCTTGATGTGCCTCATTTAACTTATCACTCATAATATTGATACTATTGGCTAAGTCGCCTATTTCATCATTCGTTTTCACTTTCGTTCGTTTAAACTTCAAACGTGAAATATCTTGAGCTACATCACTTAGCTCTTTCAGTGGAGTCGTTATTATTTTTGAAAGTACCCAAACAAGTAAAATAATAAGTAGGAGTGAGAAACATAAAATGTATAAATAAAATGTATTTAACGTTTTTATAATTTCATTTGAATGTGCAATAGAAGAACCTATTAAAATTAATATATCATCTTTCGCAATATATTTAGTAAAAAAACTTGCTTTTAACTTCCCTTGATCATACAGTTTATTCGATTGCCCTTCCGTACTCACTTTCATGACTTCATCTTTCGTAATCCACAGTTTATTTAACGTTACTTTCTTTTTCACTAGTTGCATACGTAACGCTTCGTTCATATCATCTTCTGACTGATTGATTGGCGTATACGCAATTGTAACGTTAGTGTCACTTTCGATTGTATGAATAACATCTTCTAAATCTTTAACCGGTGTTTTTTTTATTTGCGTTGTTAATTCATTTAAATTCTCACGTGTTTTATAAATGTTATATTTCGGTAGTAGATAGTTAATTAATAATAATGAAATCGTAAAGATGAGAACAACAGTTAAAGAAATGCTGAGAAATAGCTTTTTTCCAAGTTTATTCACTTCGTTCCTCCAAACTATATCCTAGCCCCCGGTGCGTCTTTATAATATTCTCTCCAATTTTTTGACGCAGTCTTCTTACATGTGTATCAACAGTTCTCTCTTCTCCAAAATAGTCAAATCCCCATACGATATCTAACAATTTTTTACGAGTTAAAATCATTCCTTTATGTTGTAAAAAGCACTTTATTAACTCTAGCTCTGTTTTTGTAATATCTAACTCTATATCATTTTTATATACTTTATTCTCCGCGAAATTTATCTTTACATCTTGTACTTGAATTACATCATCATGCTGTACTAGTTTTTTTGCACGTGTAAGTAATACCCCTGGATGAAACGGCTTTTTCACATATTCATCAGCTCCGCTTTGAAGAGCAGCTAATTCATCTTCACTCTCACTTTTCGCCGTAAGCATTAACACTTTTACACTTGAACTCTTTTTTATTTCCTGACAAACAGTAATACCGTTACATACTGGCATCATCCAATCTAAAATAGCTAAATCTATTTTCTCATCATAAAAAATTTGAAGTGCTTCCTCTCCGTCTCTTGCTAATAAAACTTCGAAGCCTTCTTTTTCAAAATAAGCTTTTAAAATCTTTAACATATCTTGTTCATCATCTGCGATTAATACTTTCATGCTTATTCCTCCATTACTTTTAAACAAAAAACCAATTGTATCATACGACTTCTTTGTTACATGGATGTGACAGAAAAATATTTATAACATTTGAGGGTATAGTAATGGTGAGGTGTTTTATTATGATAAAAAAAATCGGGGTCATTACTCTTCTTTTCTTCTTATTATCAACAAATGCGTTCGCAAATACAAATAAACAAATTGAAGTATTTGATTGTCAAAAAGAAATGGTCGTTCAAAAACAATCTTTAGATCTAGCGATTGAAAAAGAAGCTGTCCAATACGCTAAAGCAATCACTGGCCCATTTAAAAACTTAAACGTCGTTCCCAAAGATGGCCATATGATAAAAATCCCTTTATCTAAACCAATTTCTATTACAAATCGATGGTTACATTCAACAATTGATGAAGTACTTATCCTACTTCCTCTTAATGAAAAACCTTATATTATGCTTTACGATGATGAAAATAATCCGCATTTTTTTTATGTAAAAGGTGATCCAAAGGTTTTATTGAAACAGATGAATGTTAGAATGTAATTGACTGCAGAGAAGTTACCTCACAAACTGAACTTTAGTTGCTGAGGTTCTTTTTTTGTACTATTAATTCGGTAAATGAAATTATATGAACGTTGATTTCGATATTCAAATCTCAAAAGTAAAAGCTACTTTTATTCGCAATTAAGCCGTTATCTTTAGTTTTTAAACTCATCTAAAATCCTCACTTTTTTAAGTTTCAAATACTTATATAATGATTTAATTGCCCACACTGATTTGTTGGACAAGCATAAAATAAATTAAATCTACTATAAAGGAGAAACAAATATGAAACACCATCGTATACTTACATGCAAACTCACTTCATTTGATGGGACAACACTGACTGGTGTCATTAAAAATGGTATTACGCTGACTGCAACTGTAATATCTAAAACAATTTATCATGTGACGAACCTCAATCAATATATCCCTACTGATCCAGTCCTTCCGCTAATCGCGTCCTATAATAAAGCCGTTAGATCAGGTAAAAACACTATTATTTTAAATACCGTAACGCAGCTAGCAAACGCTGGAGCAAATGTACAAGTTCGGTTGGAACCTTATAGCACTATCATAACTTCCTTTCGCCTACATCCTCAATAATATAGATTAGATGACTTCACTACTGAACATAGAAGTCGCTTCGACGGAAACTATTCTAATTCCCCTCAAAAATCATCAATACCTTAATTGGTCCCTAACCTTATTTTCACAATATACTTGACCTTACAGATTTTTAAAGTTCTCAAACTTCAGCTTAAATTTCCCCCATCCATTATCGTTACTATTCAAAAAGAAAAACATGATTGTGTATTTTGAAATTGCAAAGAAATTCACATTTATCAGCAATCATCAAAATATAGCGATTTACCAACAAAAATCAACAACTAAAGTAGCTGTCCAAAACTTTTCTTTGGACAGCTACTTCTATAACACTTTATAGTGACTAGATCCTTTACATATTTCCCCTTTCACAAATCCATTTGCAGTATAGAACATATCACCTTGCTTTGTATCTGTATGTAAAACAACAATTTGAAAATACTTTTCCGCATGACTTAATAGTCGGTTTAATAGTAATTTCCCTAAACCTATACGCCGATAATCCTTTGAAATATAAAATCTCCTTAACCGGCCAATCTTATTGTCTTCTGTGTACGGATCTTTATTTAAGCCTCCAATTCCAATTAACATTTCCTCTTGAAAAATACCGTATAAACATTCACCAGTTTTATTAAATGTATTTATTCCGGTTTCATATTCATTTACTAATTTTGCCAGGAAGTTGAAGTCTTCTTCTTTACTTTCTTGGACAAGGTGATTAATCTCATATTTTAATACATCTTCAAATTTCTTCATTTGTATTTCTTTCAGCTTTGCCACCTACTCCTTCTTTTAAAATTTATTTGGACGTTTCCTTATTCATTATTTAACCAATTCAACAGAAGGATATCTTCAACCTTTAACGAATACAGGATTATAAATAAGCTTATCAAAAGTGGTGAGATAAATAGGAAAACAATTTAATATCTTTTTAGACGATAAAACGGAAAAATGTATAATTAACAAGCTTTGGAGCGCGGGTTGTGTTTTCGCAGCAGAAGAGACTCGCTTACTTATCTCAGAGGCACGAACTCCAGAGGAACTTAAAAAAATGGTGGAAATGCGAGTCGATGGTTTACCTTTGGAATATGTTGTTGGATACGCTGAGTTCTGTGGTTTGAGGATAGAAGTGGACCGAGGTGTTTTCGTGCCTCGCCAACGTACCGAGTTTCTTGTTCACCAGGCAAAAGCCCTGTCATGTTCTAATGATATCATCGTTGACCTATGTTGCGGGTCGGGTGCTGTGGGTGTAGCACTGGCGGCAGCTTTAGGACGAGTTGAATTGTATTCTGTTGACATTGATCCTATCGCAGTACAATGCGCTAGCCGCAACGTAACAGATTTCGATGGCCATGTTTTTAAAGGTGATTTGTATAAATCTCTCCCCCTCTCACTTAAAGGTCATGTGAACACCTTAGTTGCGAATGTACCTTACGTTCCAACCGAAGCAATTAAGCTACTCCCACAGGAGGCTCGCCTACATGAATCAAAGGTGGCGCTTGATGGAGGAATGGATGGACTTGACATTCAGCGAAGAGTAGCAGAAGAAGCATTTCTCTGGCTAGCACCGGGAGGACACCTTTTGATAGAGACAAGTGAAATGCAAGCACCTCAGACCTTTGAAATTTTTGCTCGTGCTGGCCTCACTACAAAAGTGGCTAGAGATGAGGAACTGGACGCTACTGTCGTTATCGGATTGAATTCTCGTTTTCAGAGCTAATAATTAGAATAATTAATCAATATTATCATTCCATTTGGTACAGTTAAAACTTCGATGATATAATCTTCACGAATACCGTATCGATCGATTATCACAGACTAAAAACAAAAGGATTGATCAAAAGATCAATCCTTTACTCTACTTCATTTAAGAAAAATAACGTTATAACGCCAGGTCCTGTATGTGCACCAATTGCTGCTCCAATTGTATTTACAATGAATACTTCACAGCCAAATCTTTCAGTAATTAATACTTTTAATGCCTCGGCTGTTTCTAAATCATCACCATGAGTCATACCGATTGTTTGACCTTTAAGACCTTTCCCGCGCTCTTCCATAATATCAACAATTCGGCTTAATACTTTCTTTTTCCCTCTTACCTTTTCAAGTGGTACAAGTTTTCCTTCTTCCACATTTAAGATTGGCTTAATGTTTAATAAACCACCAATGAATCCCGCTACTTTACTTAAACGTCCACCTCTTACTAGGTACTGTAAGTCAGCTACAGTGAAGATGTGTTCCATATGCTTCATTAGAAAAGCGACACGGCTTAAGATATCTTCTTTTGTTGCGCCTTCTTTTGCCATTTTAGCAGCTTCTAATACGACAAGCCCTTGACCTAGCGAAGCGCATTTCGTATCGATAATTTCTAAATCTAAGTCAGCATATGTTTCTTTCACTTCTTCTTTAATAACAACTGACGATTGATATGTACCTGATAGTTCAGATGAGAAAGCTAAATATATACATGGATTACCATCTTTTGCATAAGAAACAAATTTTTCTTGGAATGTTTCAAGTGAAGGCAATGACGTTCGATAAGCAGCGCCTTCTCTCATGTTTTGCAATAATGTAACTGAATTTAATGTAACTCCATCTAAATACTCTGTTTCTGCTTCATCATATACACGGAGTGGAATTAAATCAATATCATATGCCTGCAGCAATTCTACCGGTAAATCCGCCGCACTATCCGTTATGATTTTAACACTCATTTTTAAACCTCTATTCTGTTATAAATATAAAAAAAATAAAATAAAAATAGTACTTTTAAATTATATACGTAAAACTTAAATGAAGAAAGGAAAAGACTTTATATTGTATGCACTATTCTTCAAAATTTGAACTATAAAGTAAAATGATTTCAATTTATCCTCTTTTCACCAGTTATTGAACTATATATAATTAGAATATTAATACTCTTCCAAAGGAGGTTACTCATGAGTATACAACTAGCTACCTCTAAAGATTTAGAATGGATTAATAAACAATACGAATCAATAGGATTTGTACCAAGTGATTTAAAGCGGGATAAAGTTGCAATCATTACATATAACGATGAGTATGCAGGTGTTGGACGATTAGTCCAATTAGATGAAGATACTATAGAAATGGGGGGGATTTTTATTCTCCCTAAATTTAGAGGTCTACAGTTAGCTGGAGAACTCGTTTCATTTTTAGCAGAAACCGCCAAAGGATTACAAGTACAAAATGTGTATTGTCTTCCTTTTGAGGAACTAGAAAGTTTTTATAAAAAATATGGTTTTAATGACATTGATATGCCAAAAGAGGAAATCCATCCAATTATTCTAAAAAAATATAGTTGGTGTTTAGAAAATTACGACAAACATGTTTTAATATTTAAGTTGTGAAATTTCTTTACTTGTAGAGGATACACCTCTAATACACATCATATTTTAACGAAAATTTATCCGTTTCATCTATCAAATAATTTTTCCAATTAATCCATCAGTTGTATTTCGCATCTTTTCCCATCCCTTATTTGCTAGCTCGTTTAAAAACTTGCTAGCATTATTTTTAAGTTTCACTATTACATACTTCTGAAGATATTATTAGCTAATCTATGAAGATATGATCATTTATATAATCCGCACCCAAGCTTCTTGTTCTTGTAATAATTGCACTGTTAATTCCAATACAATATTTTGTATTAGCTGATACGCGTTATCATGAGATATACTGCGCTCTGATATAAATTCTATACATTGAAAAATATAACCTTCTACAAGTAAACTCCCTTTTTCAATTTTAGATGGATTATTTCCTTCCTTTATCATTTTGGGCAATAAGAATTCTTTTTTTGTTAAAATAATTTCCTGTGACACCTCTTTTATCCCTAAAACTTTTTCTTTAAATTCCACTTTTTCTTGTAAACTAATTTCACCTTTATATCTCCCTATTTCTATTGGTAGTTTCGCAGTTATATAATTATTTACGTCTGCTCCATCTTCCTTCTCTAATATTATACCGTGGATAGGAATCCACGAAGATGCATCTACCCAATTCTCTTCCATATTCCCTTTTACTTTTTTATTAGGAAGTTCTAAAAGCACTCTCTTTTCATAAAGATTTGAAGAAATTAAATTACAATTAACTTCTCCATGATAATGTTGCACTGTAGTTAATAACTTAGCATCCAGCTCACGCCCGCCTACATCTTGTTCATTACGAAATACAAACGCTTCTTGAGTTTTCACATTAATATTAGGGAATTTTATAAAACTAGTCACATCTGAAATAATAGAAAATGGGGTTTTTACTACTATTGAACGGACTGAAGTCTCTATTTTTGATCCTGAATCTAGACGTTTTTTCTTTGACTCTGTTTCTTTCCTTTCCTTCTCTAATCCAATTGCTATACCTTCTTTCTCTGATTTAATTGCTTCTTTTTCTGATTCTGTTTCTTCGCTTTCTTTCTCTAATTCAATTGCTTCTTCTTCTTTTTTTGACTCTGTTTCTTTCCTTTCTTTCTCTGATTTTATTGCTGTATCTTCTTTTTTTGATTCTTTTTCTTCATTTTCCTTCTCTAATCCAATTGCTATACCTTCTTTCTCTGATTCTGTTCCTTCATGGTTCTTCTTTTCTCTTATTTCGCGTAAATCATCTTGACCATTTAGCATTTTCCCTTTATAAACTTTGTTCCATATTCCCTTACCAATCCATGGATTTTTCATCACCATCCCCCCATCTGATGAAATTCAAAAATATGTTTTTTATACGTGACCATTTCATCATTATATATGTTTTATAATAATAAAAAAGACATTGTCTTTTTATCAAAGATAATGCTTTTTTAGTTTTATCCTTGTACTCGTACTTGTTGTACTTGTAAAACTTTTAAAGTAAGATCTAGTACAATTTTTTCACGAAGAGTATCAAATGGCTCGTTTAATTCTGTTGGACAAGGGGAAAAGTCTAACTCAAAAAATTGAGCACTGACTAATTCGCAATACGGTTGTTCATTATAAAAAACTGTATTTCCGAAGAAACTTTCAAAATATCCATGCACCAGCAAATTAATATTGAAAGCACCTTACCTTATTGTAAAAAAATAAAAACCGACTTTTTTAAGTCGGTTTTTATACCAATTTGTAATTTTAAAAAGGGACTAATTAATATTAATTTAATAAGATTTACTAGTTTTTTTACGTTGTACAATTCGTACCAATCCCCATTCATTCACCTATTATCCACAAAACAAGTATCATACGCCTTATCAAAAACATATCCTAGCTTTTCTGCTAGTTTGGCAGATGTAGTATTCGCTGCATCCCAGTTTGGATATTTACCCTTTTCTAAACAATCCAATATTAACGCTGCACTTACTACAGTCGCCAAATCTTTTCTTCTATGATTTTGATCAGTCGCAACTTCAATTTCAATTCCATCATCATAAATGCTATAAGATGACGCACCACATACAACTTCTCCTTTATACAAAATACCATAACCTATACCTCGTTTTATATAATCTTCTATTGATTGAAATTGACTTGTGAAATCTTCAGAAAGCTTGTGTAGTGTAGGATTATTTGCGATATGCTGATCTATTCTTCTTAGCTCATATCCTTTTGGAAGTGCTGATATAAAAGATTGTAATTTTGAACGATCAAAAACTTCCGAATTACGTTTGAATTTATAGCGTAAAAACTTATCTATTTTTCTTTCATAAAATGTTTCTAAACGCTTTTTCCATTCTTCACTATTTACGATTACTAACATTCTTTCGGGAATATTACGTAATAACTCTTCTGTTTCTTTCACATTTGGATTTCCAGCGTAAAATGTGAAAATCCCTACCGTAATTTGTGCTACTGTCGGGCTTTCAAGATCGTTCACCCAAGCTTCTCCCATATGTCCTTGTAAATAAGAAAGTAAAACAACATTATTGAAATCCCCGAACATAGAAACTAATTTTTTTCTTGTATGTATATTCGCTTCATATATCATTTACATTCCCGCTTTCTATAAAATCAACTAGCCTTTACAGTTACATAAATTAATCAATCAACATTCATATTCTTATGTACATTCAATTATTTCTCATAAAAGCATACATCTATTAAACTAAAACTTTGAATTATCATAAAATTTATGTAAATATAAAATGATTATAACATCTATTTCCTATGAAATGATTGACCTATAAAAATAGGTTAACAGCTTATTTATTTCTTACTAATTAACAAGCAAACTAAACGGTACATATAATCTATAATTGGTTTACTTATTCTATTATGTAACAACCCTCAACAATAATTTGAGGGTTCATTGAAATACATATATTATAATTCATTTTTAAAAGTATATGACTCTGTGTCACCATTTTTATATATTTTAGTCAACTTAATTATTGACTTGTACATTGTATTATCATCGATTATTATTTTTTTCATCTCTTCTATTTCGGCATTACCAGTCCCGCTCTCTATTTTTAAACAGTTCGAAATGTTGAGGTATCCACTTGATGCGAAAAGAATAATAAACGTTATATCAGGGAAATTAATGAACAGTACTCCAAACTTCAAAGGATTCGCAGCCGTATCTGATAAAACTAATCGGAAATTTAATAGTTCAGGCACTTGAACAAAGTCTTTAGAAACAATCGCTTCACCTACAATAGTAATTTGCTTTACTACATTCCCAAGTTCATCTGTAAATTCAATACATCTAGGTGCATCAATTGTTTTTGCTTGTAAAGATAAATTTAATTCTGGATTATGAAAGTCAAAAAAGAGTGTACTTCCCTCTGTTAAACATTGCGGACAAATATTTCCAAGTAGACTAAAATCCTCTTCAATAAATTTAACTTTCGTTTTACAACTACACACTTTCCCTATTCGGATTGCATCAATCCTTAAACAATCTACAAATATAACTTCATTGTCCTCTTGTAAAAATGATACGATACCTTTCATCTTGTTAAATGAAAGGAAATAGGTTACAACAATTTCCTTTCCAGCTATAACGATACCCTCAACTTTAGTAAAAGGTTCTAGACTTTGTAAAAATTCACATATACTATTTTGGCAACACCCACAATTGCGTTTCGGCTCACAGTCCACTTACATTTAATCCCTTCCCTATATATGTTTTATCTACTACATATAATATGAGTGGAATATAAGAAAAGCTTGGACAATATAACTTTAACGTAGGGATATAGTTATCTACTCATAACATTAGTAAGGAAATTAAAACAATATTGAGCAATAACACGTAAATTTTACTATAAATACATATAACAATTTCATCTTTCATGAAAAAAACGTTATAATGAAGTGTAGCCTCTACGATTACGTTATAAAGGAGATTAAAACAATGGCTAAAATTAAAGTGTACCAAGCAAAAGAAGAAAATATGGAAGCAGTAAAAAATATTATTGATGTTGAAGAACAAAATCCAACTGCTGAAAACTTACAAAATCTATACACATGTGTATTAGATACTGAAGATATGGCATTGCCTGAATCATACATTGAAGAAGATATCTTAATTGATTCTATGGAAGTTATGGTTAACGCTTCTCAAAACAAAGTAAGAGACTTAGGTGCTTACGATGTAATCGAAGTTCAAAACAAAGGTAAGAAAACACAAATTTTATTATTAGCAGACGAAGAATACGAAATTATCGAAGGCTAATCTAACACCGTACATACGAAAAAAGCTCCTTTCAAAATTGAAAGGAGCTTTTTTTACGCTTTTGATGTTTCACTCTTTTTATTCGTTTGTTCTTTCTTAATTACCATGCGCTCATTTCCCATAAAGAAAATGAATACGAACGCTAAAATTGCTGGGACTAATGCCCACATAAATGTTTGAACAATTGAACTAGAAAGAGCTTCAATAATTTTATCTAATATTTGCGGCGGAATTTGAGATCTAGCCGATTCTGATAAAATAGCTCTTGAATCTCCTAATGCGTTAGTATTCATTCCCCCGCTCATACCTTTAAACGCTTCTTCTAATTGATCTTGGAATCCTGTTCTTTGGATCATTCCGAAGATTGTAATACCAAGTGTCATTCCTAATGAACGAATGAAGTTACTTGTTGAAGTCGCAGACCCGCGTTGCTCCATACCGAAGTTGTGAATAGCTGCCATACTTAGTACAGAGAATGAGAAACCGACTCCAAATCCGATAATAATCATATAAACCGTTAATAATATACGACTAGTTTCTGGCGTTAACGTGCTTAATAAGAATAATCCGATGAGCATAATTACAGCAGAAATAAACATAATGTTTCGGTAGCTAAGCTTTGTCGTTAAAAATCCGCCTAACTGCGCTGTAACTACTGATCCTAACATCATCGGTAAAAGTAATAATCCTGAGTTCGTTGCGGTACCACCGTATACACCTTGAATAAATAACGGAATGTACACAGTTGCTGACATAAATGCAGCCCCGTAACATAATGCAATAATTGTACTCATTCCGAACAAGCGCTGTTTAAACATCTCAAATGAAATAATTGGTTCTTCTACTTTTCGCTCAATAACAATAAAAGCGATAATTAAAATAGCAAATCCAGCAAATAAACTTAAAATAAAGTTAGAATCCCAATCATATTTTTGGCCACCTAGCTCTAAGGCGAACATTAAACAAACTACTGCACCAACTAAAGTAATTGCGCCAAACCAATCAATTTTTTGTTTTCTATGAACTCGTGACTCTTTATAAAAGAATGTAATAAAAATAAGTGCTAAAATGCCAAGTGGTAAGTTAATATAAAATACCCAGTGCCAACTAATATAATCCGTAATATATGCACCTAGTAATGGCCCAAAAATACTTGATAAACCAAATACTGCTCCGAATAAACCTCCCATTTTCCCGCGCTTTTCAGGAGGGAAAATATCAAAAACGATCGTAAACGCGATTGGCACTAATGCCCCGCCCCCAATACCTTGAATGGCACGATAAATACCTAATTGCGTAATATTTTCAGCAGTACCACAAAGTGCCGAACCAATCATAAAGACGATTAAACCGAAAATAAAGAATCTCTTTCTACCATACATATCTGATAGTTTACCGAAAATCGGCATACCTGCCATTTCTGCGACCATATAAGCAGAAACAACCCATACAAAGTTTTCAAGGCCTCCTAAGTCACCAACGATCGTTCCCATCGCTGTTACGACAATGGTATTATCCATTGATGCCATTAAAATACCTAGCAATAAACCGGCAACAACGAAGCCAAGTTTATTATTCTTCTCAACCATATCTCTTGCTCTCCCTCAAACTACTTATATTTGTTTATGTTCTTTGACGACTGCATTGCCTTTCTGATTAAAACTAGTATGATATTCTACAACACTAATTTCACAGCCAGGGCCAATTATAACATGATTTCCTCTTACTACGTCTGCTATTGTATGTTCTAAATAAATATCATCCCCTTCAATGATAGTTGTTTGAAGGTTTCCTGCATGACTTATAAAAGGTATAAATCTCGCTTTTTTACGAACGGTAATCTTTTTACCACCAATTTCTCTTACTTTACTTCCTTCATAACGAAGTGAAATTTCAATATTTTCCGCATTAAGTAAGCCATCACTTTCAAGACCACCAGTTATTGATAATTCTTCTACTTCAATATCTCCCTTCACATTTAATGCACCCTTCACATCTACAAAATTACCCGAAAACTTTCCTTTCACTTCAATCATACCTCTAACTTTTATTTTTTCAATATGAGCATCACTATGCATTTGTGTATTACCGTATACCTTGACATATTCCGCATCTACATTTCCTTGTACCTCACTATCTCCATACACGACATAGTTTTTAACTTTCATATTACCGCGTACATCACTCGTGCCGTACGTTTTAAATTCATTACAACTCATATCATTAGAAATTGTTCCTTCACCGCGAATCTTCACTTTGTTATAATCTCCACCCGCTGAACTACCAGAACCATTCACTGTAAGACTATGTTGATGTTCCATTCTAATTCCCTCCTTCCTTACACCTGCTTAATTTCTTTTACATTTGCACTTTTATCAACAGTAAGAACACCAGTATACTCAATGAGTTCAATCTCACAGTTCGGTCCTACTGTAACATTGTTTCCTCTGACCGTTTTTATGTGAGCATAATCAATATCGATATTGTCACCTTCTAACAGATCAGCTTCTAATTGCAAGCCAAACACTGATTTAAATAGTCTACTAAAAGTACTCAACCTATGTCTTACTTTAATCGTTTGACCGCCAATTTCTTTCGCTCTACATGTACCGTGAATATTTATATTAATTTCATCTGCGCTTAATAATCCACCAACTGTAAATTGTCCTTCTGAAGAAAACATATCAACTTCACAATTACCATCAATCGTCGCTTGACCGTTGATTTTAAGTTCTTCACCAGTTATATTTCCACCTATCGTTCCTTTTCCTGCAATCTTTAAACTATTCGCCTTTACATCTTCTGTAATTGTCGCTTTCCCATCAATTCGCATCATTTCTGCATGAACCGTACCATCGATTTTACCTGACCCGCTAATTCTTGCATTATTACTTTTCAAATCACCAGTAACTGCACCGTAACCATTACATTGAAATTCATCGCATTCAACATTTCCATTTACAGTCCCTTTTCCATTTAGTTGTACCTTGTGAAACTCGCCACCATTCGATGTACCATAACCGTTTATAATTAAATTTTCTGTACGCATTACTTCTCCTCCACTACAACAGTTTAGTTTTTACTGCTTCGGTATACTTCATAATTGCTTCACGTAAAACAATCTTCGTTCCTTTTTCAAAAATTAAATCCTCAACGTTTGATAGTAAGAAGCATGTAGAAATTCCTATTTTTCGAATAATAACTAATTCACAATTTTTATGCTTAATTGCTTCATAATTTTCTCGTAAAACTTGCAGAACCATTTTTCCTTCTTCTAAACTAACATCTCCCGATTGCAGTAGTTCTTCTAACATATACACATAAAGAATATCTACAAATCGAAAGTCTGCCGTTTTGTTCGTTTGCTCTATGAAAAATTGTAAAACAGGTTCTGATGTAATCCCTTTATGAATGAGATCTTCTTTCGTTAAAAGAATCTCTGTTACACTTGGCGAAAACATATTTGCTAATTCATCTAGTGATAAATCCTCTTTCATCGTTTGGATTTTATCAATACGCTCTAATATCTTTTCTTTCGGAAAAAATGTTTCCTGACCTGTGAACGTTGACTTCCGTACAAACCAATCTTCCGGTATTAAATTTTTTCTCTTCCACCTATATAACTGTCCGTATGAAATACCAGTAAGCTCTAATAAATCTTTTTTTGAAATTAAATCTGTACTCAACTGTATAACACTCCTTCCTGATAACAATGTAACATAACACTGTTACGCTGTAAATGTACTTTTATAACAAATAGCGTAACAATGTGTAAAACAAACCTGTTTTACACAAAAAAAAGCTCTTACACATCTCATGAAAATGCATAAGAACCTTTATTCATCAAGGCTTAAACCATATTTCATAAAAATCGATCCATCCTTGTGAATTAATCATTATATTTTGTACTTTTTTATGTGTACTTATCTCTTGTTTGTTACGATATAACGGTATAATATGAATTCCACGTAACAATGCGTCCTCAATATCGCGCAACAATGTGACCCGTTTCTTTAATTGATTTTCGGTAAAATACGGCTGTACTACTTCATTAAAATTTATATTACTATGCTGATGAACGAAACTGTTTTTTGTAAGAAACATGTACAACAGACTATCTTCTAACCGTTCACTAATCGTTGCACTATCGTGCATAATATCGGCTTTTTGTATCATATTTATTTGCAATAACTCTTCTATTCCAAGAAAATTGACTTCAATATTCACGCCATATTTTGCACACTCTTTTTGTATCCAATGTGCATCTTCAACATGGTCCCGTCCTTTAAATGTATAAAGTTGTAGTACTTCATTACGATAAGTACTTTGCTTAATTAACTCCTTTATACCTTCTTCACTCTCTATTACGCTGCCATTTGTTAATATTAGTTCCTTTGCTATTTCTCCACGTTCTCCGCCGAGTTGTTGAACGATTGTATCGCCATGAATAATTTTATATAGCGCCTTCCGGAATAACTCATTTTGCATTGGTCCCTCTTTTACAAGATTACATGTTATATATGTCACATTCGACTCAAGTCGAGTCAATTCTTTATTATGTTTCTCTCTATCTTTATACTGCGCTTTTACTAAAACATCATATGTATTTACACTTTGTTCTACATTCCATAATTCAACGCGATCTAGAAAAGGTCTTTCTCGAAAATATAAATGATGAGCTTCTAGTATAAATACATTTTCACTCCTTTTATATAACCTAAAAGACCCTGTCCCAATTAAGTTTCCTGCTTCATCTTCATTTACGATAGAACACTGTTCTGAACTAAGCATATGTAAAAACATTCGGTTTTCCGTATGTAATTGAATTTCAACAATATAATCATCTACTGAACGGACACTTGCAACATGTTGTAACATCCATGCGTGTGGGTTGTTATCAGCTTTCTTAAATCGATTCAGTGAATATACAACTTCATGTGCAGTAAGTTGTTTTCCGTTATGAAAGTAGACTCCTTTTCGTAAATAAAACGTCCATATCTTTTCAGCCTCATTATATTCCCAGTGAAATGCAAGCCTTGGTTCTATAATGTTTGTATTACCGTCTACATATACTAGTGTGTCGAATATATGTTTTACCATATGACATTCCGAGCGCATTGTAGCATATACAGGATCTAATGCGATATCTAAATTCATTTGTACTTGCAAACGGAGTACATCTCTTCTCCCTTGAGATGTACGTTCAACTTGATAACCAAATATCGAATCGACCCAAGTTTTAAATTGCGTTTGAAGCGATGGAAAATACGAGCTATACCTTTCAATAAAGACATTTCCGCTTTTTACATCCCCTTGTCTCGTTATTTCTTTTCCTCTTTCTAAAATTAAAAATACTGGTTGTTTTTCAAAGGACAACTTTGAACGATTTCCTCTTCCTCTACCAGGAAACCACATAATCCAATGTAGTTCTTCCAATTTTTTTATGATTAGTTTGCTATTTCTCTCTGTACAAAATAATGTTTCAGATATATTTTGTATTGTTATTTCTATTTTTTCCCCCTCTGATCTTCCTTTTCCGTACTGAAGCCATAGGTGCATATATTGCTCCAAAATCGTCATAAAACGCCCCCTAAAAGATGAAAAATCTCCCACTTTCATTCTACCCTTTTTCATTTCTTGCTTCCATCTTATCATTTCAATATAGAAAGGAGGACATAGAAATGAATCAACTGATGACACGTTATAAAAAGCCCATTCTCATTCGATTTTTTGGTGAATTATTAGTCCGAACGACAGAAGCGATGTTAGCCATCATTTTTATTGTTCACGTTAATAAAGCGTTAAATGGTAATATCATCGTAACGATGCTTCTTTTCGGATTACAGCCGCTATCTGATATTGTGTTTACATTAATTGCTGGTGGTGTAACAGATAAATACGGCCGAAAGAAAATCATGTTAATCGGGTTACTTTTACAGGCTTTCGCCGTAAGTGGATTCGTTTTTGCTGAATCAGTCATATTTTTCGCCTTACTGTATATCGTAAATGGTATTGGACGCTCCTTATATATTCCGGCACAGCGCGCTCAAATTGCTGACTTAACAAAGAAAGAACAACAGGCCGAAATATTTGCGGTTCTGCAAACGATGGGAGCGATTGGCTCTGTCATCGGCCCATTAATTGGCGCCTTTTTCTATAATAGCCACCCTGAATATTTATTTATACTGCAAGGTGTAGCCCTTACGCTATATGCCGTACTCGTTTGGACGCAGCTTCCTGAAACGGCTCCACTTATGAAAAACGCCGAAACAACGAAAGAAGTATATTCACCAAAACAATTTATTTCAAAACATTATGCAGTATTTGGCCTTATGGTTTCTACACTGCCTATTAGTTTTTTCTACGCTCAAACAGAATCGAATTATCGAATATATGCCGAAAGTGTATTTCCAAATTTTTTATTCGTACTCGTATTTATCTCGACTTGTAAAGCTGTTATGGAAGTCATTCTCCAAATATTTCTTGTAAAATGGTCTGAACGATTTTCTATGCCTAAAATCATTGCGATTTCCTATACTTGCTATACGTTAGCTGCGATTGGATACGGTTATTCTACAACAATGTGGTCATTATTCTTTACATTACTCTTTTTTGTAATTGGGGAAAGTATTGCTTTAAATCATTTACTGCGATTCGTTTCACAAATTGCTCCAAGTCATAGACGTGGATTGTACTTTTCGATTTACGGTATACACTGGGATATTTCAAGAACTTGCGGGCCGTTTGTAGGAGCATTATTAGTAAGCACATTTAGCGGTAGTACTCTATTTTATATTTGTGCCTTCTTCTTAACAATTGGCGGGATCATTCAAGCAATTTTCGTTCAATCATTAGAGCGCACAAAAACAAAAGAGCTGTCCCTATAGGAACAGCCCTTTCTTTTAACCTGCCATTTTATTAATACTATCCTCCGGTGAGAAAACCGACATATGATGTACTTTACCAGTTGAATTTGGAATAACGAACTTTAATTCAAATTGGTCATTTACTTTATAAACGTATATTTTATCATTACCATTTACTTTAACCGATGCCGGTTTTCCTAAAGCTTTTTCGATTTCTTGTAACGTAATTGATTTAAGCTCAGCATGGTACGAACGAACATCAAACACTTGTGATCCTTTATTAAATCCGAATGCAACATTTTTATTTGTAAAAGTTGCATACATCCCATTTCCTGCTTGCTCAGTCTTATCTGCTTTTCCCCACGCTTTTTCGATTTCCTCGATGTCACCTGTATGTGCTGCGTATGGTACGTTAGGTACTTTCCCTTCTTTTGCTTGCTCAAATAACTCTTTAACATGGTTAATTGATTTTTGATTAAGTGTTGTATTTTTCGAATTAGACTCCGTTGAAGGTTTTACCGAATTTTGACCTTGTGGTTTCTCCACAGACTCTTTCTCTTTTTTCGAAGCGGTGTCCTCATTCTTTTTTTCCGTACTATTTTCTGATGTTGGATTTGTTTGTTTCTTTTCCTCAGCACTAGTACAAGCAGTCAAAGCCATTACACATATTAAAGTTAAGAAAAGTATAAGTGTTTTCATTTGTACTTTCATACTTTTCAGCCTCCCACTTTATCCTATTCACTTTTGTAACCATTCCATAACACTACTTTTCAAATTATTTTTGCTCCAAAAAGTCAGTGCTTCATATACACCTTCTCTCCATACTTGTTATATCCTTTTTTATAACTTAAAATAAACTGCTACAAAAACCCCTTTAAATACAAAAAAACAACAGGAAGTGAATATTCATTCCCTTCTAGTTTAATATTTTTTGCTTTCTCATTCTTATTCAAACTGTTTGTCGCCATCAGCAATCTATTAAGATTGCCTATTTGTATAATTAAAAAAGCTGTCCTATTTAAGGACAGCTTCAAATATGTATTTTTACACTTCGATTGATTTACCATCTTCAACAATATGATAAAGTAAATGTGCTAAATGATGAATCGGACCATATTCTTCCTCTTCCTCATCAGTTTCTCCGTGGAATTCAAGGTCGTTTAAGTATAGTGCTAAAAATTGATAGTATAGTTTTAAATCAAATCCGTAGCAAGCACTTGGCTCTTCATGATCTCCTTCATATTGTAACATTAAGTATTGATCATTTCCTTCTGCATCTTCTGCATCAAAGAATACGAAGAAGCCAACGTTTGTATCTAAATCAAATAAATGACGAGTACCTTTTTCTGTTGCTTTATTGAAGTCCTCTTCACTTAATTTATGTACTGTTGTCGCTTTTGCATTATCTTCTTGATGGAAATTTACTGTAAATGTTTTCAATGCTGACACCTCCTGATTGTATAACAGTAGCATAACAGATTAGACAATATAATTCAAAGGGACTGCTTACAAACATAAGCAGTCCCTTTTATTCATTTTCGCATTGCTCGGAATATAAAGCTTACGATGAAAATCAAAATAATCGCACCTATTAAAGCCGGAACAATCGCATATCCACCTATAACAGGTCCAAAATTACCAAATAGCGTCGTACCAAGCCAAGAACCGACAATACCAGCAATAATATTGCCAATTACACCGCCAGGTACATCCCTTCCAGTAATTAAGCTTGCAAACCACCCTAATATACCACCGACAATTAAAGACCAAATCATATGAAAGCCTCCTTTATATAGAAACAAAAAATTATAATTAGAAACAATTGCTTACCATTAGTTATGTTTCATTTCTCATAAGTTATTCGTCCTTTACAAATCAATCAGATTGTACTTACAAAATTTAAGGACAATCTGGCTTTAATATCGTCTTCATAAACTCTTCTTTAAAAGCTGGATAGTTAAAACTGAAGTGAACCCGAATAGTGGTACATGAAAAAAACACCTCCTGAATTCGCATACTAAGTATGCAAATTCAACGGAGGTGTTTTTCATTTGA